>PBOG01000151.1 GCA_002724245.1 Planctomycetaceae bacterium | reverse complement strand
TGATGTGGCTCATTCCGTGACGCTGCAGGTCAATAGTCTATCGAACAGGAGGCGGTTCCTCTGGATTCGAGATGGAGTGCCGGAGGCGTTTCGAATTACGCCTGATCCGCTCGAGGTGCAATTACATCCTCGCAGTCGGGGAACCTTGTCCTATCAACTGCGTGCCCAGCGTCGGGGCGCGTTTTTACTTGATATGGTCCATTTGTGTGTTCGCAGCCGATTACGGTTTTGGAAGCGAATGTTGAGCTATTCATGCGAATCGACAGTTCATGTTTATCCCGATCTCAAACAACTTTCCAAGTACGCGGTGCTTGCACGGACGAACAAACTCAGTCTCATGGGAGTCCGTCGTACCAGAAAGATTGGACAAGATAATGATTACGAGCGTTTGCGTGACTTTACGCGGGATGACAATTACCGTCATATTGACTGGCGGTCCACGGCGCGTCGCAATAAATTGACGGTCAAGGATTTCCAGTCCAGCCAGAGTCAGCGGGTGATATTTCTGCTGGACTGCGGTCGAATGATGACCAACCAGGTGGCTGGCCTAAGCTTGCTCGACCACACCCTGAATGCGATGTTAATGCTCAGCCATGTCGCGTTGCGACAGGGTGACAGTGTTGGCTTGCTCTGTTTCTCCGATTGTGTGCACACGTATGTCCCACCGCGGAGTGGCAGGAAGCAGATGAACCAGTTGATGCACGCGGTGTTTGATCGGTTCCCGAAACTTACAGAATCGCGTTATGACGAGGCTTTTCTCTACCTCAATACGCACTGTAAGAAGCGTTCACTGGTGATTCTGGTGACGAACTTGATTGACGAGGTAAATTCTCATCAGATTGAGCAGTATTTAGGCAACGTAGTAGGCCGCCACCTGGCGCTAGGTGTGTTGTTGCGTGACCACCGCCTGTTTGACGCTGCCGAAGTAACGCAGCCGACTGGCCGTAACTTGTATACGGCGGCTGCCGCGGCTGAGATTTTGACGTGGCGGCACCAGGTGCTGACAGATCTAGAGCATCGGGGAGTTTTGTCTTTGGATGTATTTCCAGAAGACATGACTGCCCCACTGCTCAACAGGTACCTTGATATCAAAGCTAGGCACTTACTGTAACACAGCATGGCGATGCCGGCGGATCGGGCCGATGCCGGCCAGTGACTATTCGAGTTCGGAGGGTACGTACTTTCGTCGTGTCCCATGGGCCGGATATTGCCAGAGCGGCTTGCGGCCCCGACTCCAAGCAGTCGAGTCTGCCGTCCGTCCATGCCTGCATCGCCAATCAACGCCCACGAATCAGCCGCAGAAGTTCCTCGTCTTGCCAGATCGCGTCGGCACCATCGACCTGCTCTTCGGCCACTTCAGCCACAAACGCGGCAATGGCATCGTCCAACGGCGAGTTGAACGCGCTACGCAGTTGCATTGCTTCACTGCGCGAGTCTGTAACAACAGGTCTCAGAGCATTCGCAGTTGTGACTGAATTGTTTGTTACTTTCGCAGTAGTTTGGGAACGCAGTCCAGCGAATGAAGGTGTGAGTTCAGCTTGCTGATTGGCATCCACCCAGGTAGCGGCAAACGCCGGATCCGCTTCCGCGTTGCCAGAATTGTTCTGATTCTGATTCAAATAGGCCAATACCGTCGCCGGATCGATCGGCGTGCAGTAACCGTCACCGTTTGTGTCGAGGTAAGGGGGCGGCCCAAATTCAGCGGTGGGTGTGGGCAGGGGAAGATTGAACGGGAAATATTCCAGGTCAAAATTGAGGAAGTTGACGATCAACAGGACATCGATGGGAGAAACGAAACCGTCATCGTTGACGTCTAATCGATTTGTGGGGTTCTGCCATGGTGGTGGCGGTGGTGGATTGATTGTCAGGTGGACAGTGACGAGATCACTCGCATCCGAGCTGTCTTCCGCGCGATAAGTAAAGCTGTCACTTGTCGTGGCACTGTCATCATGGGTGTAGGTGAAAGTGCCGTCCGCGTTCAGACTGAAGTCGCTCGCGTGCTGTGGCCCGGTGTCCAGCACAGCCGTAATAGCGTCTCCTTCCGGATCGCTATCGTTGACCAGGATGCCATCGTCATTCGCGTCCGTGGTCTGGTTGCCGTCAGCGTCACTGGCATTCAGTGTTGTGCCGTGATCAAGTGTGTAGAAGTCATCGGCGCCGATGGGAGCATCATTTAACGCGGAGACGTTAAATGTGACGGTAGCATCGTCAGCGTTGCCGGCCGGATCAGAAATGCGATACGTAAACGAGTCCGTGGGATCTTCGCTACCATCGTGCTGGTATTCGAATGTACCATCCGCGTTCAATGTCAAAGTACCGCGGGTGACGTCATCCACGATAGCGAGTGTCAGGTCATCGCCTTCCGGATCAGAATCATTGGCAAGGACGCCATTGTTAACGTCACTGATACTGAGCAGGGCGCCTTCGTCCACGGCATAAGTGTCATCGACCGCATCGGGTGCTTCATTTACACCGAACGTAGTGACGCTTACAGTCGCCGAGTCCGTTCCACCTTTGCCATCAGTAATGGTGTAGTTGAATGTGTCGTCGAACGTCTCTCCTTCGGAGAGTGCACTAATCGTAGTCGAGGTTGTTGGGTCGTACGTTAATACACCGTCTGACTCGAGCGTTACAGTAGCACCCGAGGCTAACACGACCGCCTGTCCAATGGCCGCGCTGTCGCCATTCAATTCATTCGCAGTAAGCACGTCCTGCTCGTCAGGATCGGAGTCGACACCTTCTCCGGTGTCGTCGTTGATCACATTGCGCTGAATGACGTTGATTTCATCTGTGACATAGCTGTTGTCGACCGCAACTGGGGCGTCATTGACGCCTGTTACGGTGATCGTGACGGTTCCGTCGATCTCGCTGTCGGTGTCATGAGTGTCTGTGGCCTGGTACGTAAACGAAACGTCACCAGTAACTCCTTCACTCAGCTCCTGGAAGTCGGCGCCAGGGTCGAACGTGAAGGTGCCATCCCCATTGTTGACCACTGAACCTTCGCCAGCTTCGAGGTCGTCAACGATTGTGTAGGTGAGGTCGCTTGAGTCATCGTCAGAGTCGATGTCACTTCCAGCAAATGCGGTTGGGCCTACCGGGTCGCCATCTTCATCCGCAAAGATCGTTTGATCGTTGGCCAGCGGTGCGTCATTCTGGCCGGTGACAGTAATGGTCACAGTTCCCAAGCCACTCTCCTCGCCATGGCTGTCAGTTGCCTGATAGGAGAAGGTGACATCACGTGTTTCACCAGCAGCCAGGTCCTGGAAGTCGCCCGCGGGATCAAAGGTAAATGTGCCGTCGGTATTGATGGTGACGTTCCCCTCGCTCGGCGGAACGACAAGCTCATAGGTCAAGGTCGTTTGATCGTCATCACTATCAATGTCGTCGGCGGGGACGGCTGCGGTAACTGCATCGCCATCCTCATCGGCGTTCCAAGAGCCGTCGTTTGCGGTCGGCGCATCATTGGCGCCGGTGACGGTGATTGTCACGGTTGCGGGTAGCGATGGCAGGTTGCCGTCGTCGATCTGATACGAAAAGTGATCGTCAATGGTTTCTCCAACCGCGAGTCCCTGTAACGCTGGTGCAGCAATTGGGTCGTAATTGAACTCGCCGTTTTGATCGACGTCGACCGTAGCCCCCAGTTCACTGATGGCGTCAGCGCTAAGGACCTGGATCGAATCGCCGTCGTCATCATCGTCATTGTCCAGTAGCGACCGTGCCGGATCGTTGCCCAGTGCGGTGTCTTCGTCGGTTGTGAACGCATCCGCCTCGGCATTCGGCGGTGTCCCGGGCAGGATCTCGATTTCGTAATCTTCGACTTCACCTTCAGCGGCCACGCCGGAAGGAGTAAGGTTGCCAGTCAAGCTGAAGCGGAATCGTGCGTAGGTTGTGCCCGTCGAGGCATTGTCAGGCGTATTGACGGTCAATTCGTTGTCGCCAACGCTGAGAAGTTGGCTGGCAAAAATTTGCTCGCCGGGATCGTCCCAGTCGCCGTCACCCTTGAAGTCAATCCACGCGTCCAAGTATCCGATCCGCGAAGCGGTGACTGTAATCGGCGTGGCGAGATGTGCATTAAAGATGCCCGTTCCGGCTTGCAGATCGCGGACCAAACCACCGACACCGTCTTCGTCATCGGTATCGCTCTGGTCGTCACCATCGGCAGATGGTGAGGCCAGGCCATCACTTTCTGCATCGACCAATTGGCCGAGAGACGTGCCTGCCACAACGACATGGCGTGCACCGCCATCGTCGAAGGTCGTTTCGTATTGCAGCGCTGGGCTGTTTGGTGCATCACCGTAGTCGAGTTCAACACCATCTGTGAGGATCGTGAATTTCGTTTCGTTCGAAGACTGGTTTGCCAACAGAGGGTTGTCTGCTTTGTCGGCGATCGCCTCGACGAAGAAGTTGTCGAGTTCGCCACCGACACCGGCGGCGCCATTAATGAAGTACGTGTCGCCGCCCCGTGGTGTGAACGAAATGCCTTCTAGACTGCTGTCGTTGACGGCTGTGATAATCGCCGAGGCGAGTTGATTGGCGTCAAACGAAGCACCGGGAATGAACGGGATTGCGACAGCGCCGCCAGGGAACCCGGTTTGGCTCATCGTGCTGCCACCGACATCTGCTGTGTGATGCGGTGTGTCGTTCAGGGCGATACTGCCGTTGCCAAGGTAAGTTGGGGTGAGGTCTAGGTCGGCTGCCACAATCGCATCAATAATTCGACTGGCCAGCAAGTCGTCTGAATCACCCAGGTTGAAATCAAGGGCAACGTTCCCTTCGGCCACGTCATCTTCGGCATTGAATTCAAAAGTGACAATCTTGTCTTCACCGGCCAGGTTGCCGATCTGGAAAGTTTCACCGTCGGCGATACCACCGAAAGCGCCGATCGTATCAACTTCGGTACGGGTGGCGTCGACCACATGATCTTCGTCGACACCGAGCTCGACGACACCGTTGCCGCGATTGACTGGGTCCAGATCTACGTTGGCATCGGAAATGGCTTCGACGAGGAGATCCGCCAGCTCATCTATCGTTGCCTCTGGGCTGAATTCGATTGCCACGGCACCGGGTGAAACACCGAAAGCGGGATCTTCTTCTTCGAGGCCTTCTTGTTCGAATTCGAACCGCAGTTCGCTACTGAAGAATCCTTGGCTGCCGACGACACCGGGAATCCCACCTCCATCATTTGTCGCGTCCCTGGTGACATCGAGTTCGGCAGTAAAGGTCCCTTCGTTATTAATCGCCTGGACGATCGCGCCGGAGGTCGTTGCCGCCGCCTCGAGATCGATTGTCAACAGCATGTTGATATCGTCGAAAGTCGCGGCCGCTGCGCCGCCGATAAGTGAATCGACGAACACGAGTTCCACGTCATTGAAGTTCCGGTTTCCGGTAATGGAGATGGCAGTGTCCAGGTTGTTGGGCTCTGGATATGCCAATCGCAGGCTCGTATCTCGTTGGCCGTCATCGATCGTGAAGAATTGGCCGTCGGCTACGCCACCTTCGGAGTTGATAGCTTGTGCTGGTACGACCAGCGAGAGCTGGCCGGGGAGGTGGATTTGCGTGCTGCCACTGACACCGGGGGTCCCTGTCGTGCGCAGTGCGGCAGTACCAGCCGCGTCGACGGTATGACTTTCTTCGCCGCCGAGATGGATCTGTCCGTCACCTTGATTGGTTGGTGTCAGGCCGAGATTCTGCGCTGCGATCGTGCCGGCAATTCGATTTGCCAGATCTTCGGTGGAATCGGCACGCGAGTACTCGATCACCAGGTCGTTGAGATCGCTGTCACCCAGAGTGGGCCAGGTGTCTGCAAAACTGAAGACCGCGGTCTCGGATCCGTGTGAAATCTGGAAGGTGTCGCCGTCCAGGATAGGTTGGGCCTGGCCGGTTTGGAGCAGTGCTCCGAAGTTTGTGTCAACGGTCAGTCCTGTTGACGCACCGACGTGTACACGACCGTCGCCAAGGTTCTTGGGTGCCAGCGCAATGCCTGCGCCGTCAAGGGCTTGCGCGGTTGCCTCGGCGATGTCGTCAATACTGCCAGCCTGTGAAATGTCAATGCGAACTCGTCCGCCACTGACGTCGGAAGGATCATTACTGTCGTATTCAAAGATGACCGGAATGCCGGCCGGCGGCTCGACGATCAGCAAATCACCGTCCGCGACACCCGCTGCGGGGATATGAAGCGTTAGCGTTTCGGCAAGGTGCAGGCTGTAACCGGTGTCGTATTCAAACGTCACCGTATTGTCGGCGCGGTCCTGGATGAACATCGTGTCGCCGTCTTCGAACTGGCTGCCGTCCTGCGCGGTAAATACGAAGCGGTCGCTATTGTTCAGCTGGATGACGTAGACACTTTCATCTTCCCAATAGCCGGAGATGTGAGTCAGACGGATCGTGTTGCCGAGTGGATCAAAGTGATAGAGGTAGTCATCGCCTTCCTTGAGCAGCTGGCCGTTTTTGACCAGCGTAATCTTGTCGGAAGTGATCGTGCTGGGATCGACACCAATGCCGCGCTCGACCGCATTCAAATTGGAACCGTCAGTAAACTGAACGGAAAGGTGTGTGAGCTCCCCGCCGGTCATCTGTACTACGGTTGGGGTGGGGTCTAAATCGGCCCCTTCTGCATCGTTGTCTCGGGGGTTGATCAGGGTTGCGGTGGGGCCGTTGAAGTCAGCGCGATCGACGCCACCACGGTCAATAAACGGATTGGAGCCAAAGCCATCTGGCGGATCGACATTGGGATCGTCGACACGCAATTGTCCGAAGCCGTCTCGGCCCGGTGCCAGTAATGGCGAGGGGGCAATATCCACCGCATCTTTGACGGTTGTCAGCGAGTCACGATCCTCCAGAGAATTGATGGAACTATCGATGACGCGTGAGCCAGCGGCGGGATAGAAGTTCTGGTCTCCACTGTTGAAGAACAGCGGTTCGTCAGGGTCCAGCGTGACATTGAAACTTTCATTGAGTGGGTCAATTCCCGTGTGGTCAACCACCGTGTGCTGGAAGAGTGAGGCACCCATGATCGTGGAAGCCGAAGAAGGAGCAACATGAACTCCGTGCGCCAAGTTGGAGAGCACGTTATTCAATAGTGTGGGCGATGCTCCCTCGGAGACCAGAATGCCGTGTTCAGGCATCAGGCCGTTGACATTGTTGTCATCTCCGGCTCCCGGACGCATCGAGAAGGGGCTCCCGTCCGCGAGCGTGATGTTAGAGGCGCCTTCGACATAGACAAACTGTTCAGAGGTGGCACGTACACCGGTGCCCACGGCACCGTAACCGATGCGAGTCGGGTCATAGTCGTGCCCGAAGTTTTGATCGTTGTAATCCAAGTTAGTTGGTTCATTGGCACTGGGGCCGCCGGCGGTCGCTCCTCGGAAACCACCCAAAGGCGTCGCAGTCAAAGTATCGCCGAACTCGGCCTGAATTGCGTCGGCCACGACCACGGCAACTTCTGGCGCTAGGTAACCAGGACCACGGGCACCGCCGATGGCCGTGTTGTTGTAAGGAATTGCGACGTGGCCTGCCGCGACACCAGGTGCTGCCTGGGAGTCCATCTCGAAGATGACCGTACGCTCGCGATCAGTGACTGTAATGGTCGAACCGTCCGGAATCTGGGTTCCCGGGACACTTTCGATCGCCCAGTTACGACTGGCCATCACGTTGATCTCGAGCGTGTACTCTCCGCGGCTGGCAGGACCGCTGCGTCCGCCAAGGCTGAGGGCACTGTATTCACTGTTTTCCCGCCCACTGATGCCGACGTAATAGGTGCCGGCTCCAGCGGCGTCGGTTACGACATATTCAACGTAGGCGTCAAAGCTGGCTTCTTCACCAGGCGCCGCGC
Source organism: Planctomycetaceae bacterium (assembly GCA_002724245.1). Lineage (GTDB taxonomy): Bacteria > Planctomycetota > Planctomycetia > Pirellulales > Pirellulaceae > UBA9264. Next base: position 11,105 of record PBOG01000151.1, on the reverse strand, counting down.
CGTCGTTATTGCGGGCCACTTCTTCACCCTGCGCATTGAACACACGGACGATCGAATTCAGGTCAGAACCAAATTCGTTCGCATCTACGTCGACAACCAGGCGGTCATGGATGTCCATTTGGACCTGGAAAAGATCGACGTCGAGTGAGATGTCAGACGGGACGGAAAGACCGTCACCGATGACACCTTGGGTGATGTATTTTTCGGGCAGGTTAGCGCGGCCCTGGAATGTCGCGACAGCTTCTGCCGCCGTGTCATTGGGTTCGGCCAGGCCACTACCGGCGTAGAAAGATTCGGTGCCATCGTCACCGTAAACGGTGTTGTTGATGACGCGGTGGAATGGCTGCGCGGGTGTGCCTGCTTGCGACCTGCCACTGAAGCGGAAAGGTCCGCCTCGGACTTCCTCAACGTTGTACAGATAGAGCGCGGGATCCGCTCCCGCAGCATAACCCCCGGACGTTTGGCTGAAGTAGGGGATCGCCTCGACCTGGGTACTGGTCGTATTGGTGCCGAGGATACTGGAGTTGATGGCCTCGCGAATCGCGTAGACCATTTCCGTCTGGGTGTAACCGCTGCCTCGAAGCAACAGGTAGCCGTCTGACATGCGGTAGAAGACAGGAACGCTGCCCGGGGTCCAGCCATTGCCGCCATCGACATCACTACCACAGGCATTGAGATCTTCGCCGGAAATATCCTCAAACTCGAACCGTTGTGTGACGCCAAAGGCCACGATTTCAAACGACGAGCCGTCGCAGACCCGGTCACCAGCACGCTCTCCAGCGAGTTGATCCGGATAATCGAGGCCGCGCCGAGGAACGATTTCCCAAGGTGACAGGGCACCGGCGACGTGGATGCCACCCAGCCCATTACCCGCCAGTACATTGTTTTCGATCGTGGCACCCGGAATCAGGCCCGATAGAGGTTCATCGTTGAGAATCTGCAGATTGCGGACCGGGGTGAACTGGGGCGCGTGGAAGCCGACAGGAGCACCGTCGGTACTGTCCGATTGACCACCCACCATATTGATGCCCCAGCCAGCCGCATCGTGAATCAGGTTGGAATGAATCAGCATCTGGCCTTGATCACGGAAGCGGTTCGCATCACCACTGCCGGACTGGGCCAGATATTCAATTTCACCTGTAGCGATCGCATTTCCATAGAGATGGACACGACCGCCACCACCGTCTCCGGCCTGGATTTCCAGGGTTGTTTGCACGCCCGCACCGTTGATGCTGGCGATGATGCTGTTGGAGACCTCTTCCGCGGTATCGGTCGGAGTAAATGAGACGACCGCGTTCCCGAGTGTGTGGTTGTCGTCGCTGTCATATTCGAAGGTCACGCTCTGGCTACCGTCACTGAGTGTGAACGTGTCACCGTCACTCAGATCGGCGCCGGCACGTGCCAGCAGGGTGTACTGCTCAGCCAGTCGGTCGTTGGTGTCAAAAGCCTCAGTCAGCTGGAAGCTGTTGGCGGAGTCGCCGCGAGCACCGACTTTTTGTACCACACCGTAATCGGAAGCGCGGCGGATTTCGAGCTGGTACTCACCGACGTGGATTTCATCCTCGCTGCTGGGCGCGGTGGGATTGGGGACATAAATCGGGTCACTATAGGCGCGGGTGATCATTTCACCCCGTTCCGCGAATCCGATCCGTACGTCGTCGATCTGTACGCCTTCGAAGTTTTGTGGCGTCGCGGTCCCGTTGTCAGCGATTTCGTTGCCGGCGGTACTGTACTCAAAGACCAGGCTCAAATTTGATTGACCGGCGAAGTCACCCAGTTCGACCCGCGCCGCACGCCAATAATCCCGCTGGGCAGCCCAGTCCGGGTTGTCGTCCGCACGGGTACCCGTGGCGCGATCTAGCACGGCTTCGTCGCCGTCCGCCACCTTGACGACCAGCGGCACTAGGTTTCCGGAGCCATCGTCGAGCGAGACGCGGAAATCGTCCAGCTCGTCGGTGGTGTGCAGGTTGGCCAGGTAGTTGAAGTAGAGGACCGGTTTGTCTTCGGCGGCGTAACCCTCCAGACTGAACGTGCTGGAAGCGACGCGGGCCGTATTTTGTGCGGGAGAGAAGAGTTGGTGCCAGCGGCCACCGCCTTCGTAGACGGGGGCAGTATCGAGTTGATCTACATTGCCCGCGTTGATGCGGAACGTGTCAAAGTCGACGCGGGTTACCTGATAGGTGCCGTTGGCCAATCGCACACCTTCGACATCTTCAATGTAGACCTGGTCACCACTAACCAGCCCGTGGAAGGGCGAGTCAAAATCGATGTTCACGCCGTTGGGACGTACATCAGTGATCAGGCCCCCGTAGGTGCTGCCAAAGGCCAGACTGCGTCCGCCATCGACCGTCTCATTTCCGGCGTCGACCGCGTGGTTCTGGACGCTGACGTGGAGTGTGTATTCGTCACCCGCTTCGGGGGGCTGGAAGTTCGCGATGGTCTCTGGGTCGAACTTTGTCACTTCGACCGTGTAGGTTCCCGGCTCGGCGATGAAAGTTTGAATCAACGATTCCCAGCTGTCATTGGGATCTTCGGCGATGTGGGTGTTGGGAGTCTGGATTTGACTGCAGCTGGGAGATCCGAGTACGACGGACTGGGAGCAGCCACCGCCTCCAAAACGCCAGTCCATGGGAGCCGAGTGCGACGCCACGGTACCGCCATTTGCGTTGCGGAGCGTCAATTGGGAATTGATCACGCCCGTTGCCCAGGCACCCCCGTCGTCGGGATCATTGCCCGGTTGGCCGCCATTATGCCGCAGTTGGTAGTCGAAGCTGAAATCGGTTTCGATCTGGACGTACGAATTGGGTTCGGTGACTTCAAAGCTATAGAAATCACGCGTGGCAGTCCCGTCGAGAATCGAGCCATCGCCGCGACCGACAATCGTGACGTGGGGCACGATCGCCGACGTGTGCAGATTGATGTCGACATCCAGCGTATCGTCACTGGCGATATTCGAGTCGAAACCGAGTGTCCAGCGTTCGTTCTCCAGGTTCTGGGGAGTACCAAAATTGTCGTTGGGTTCGACTTCGTCGAAGTAGATCGGCCCGCGGGCGCGGCTATCATCAACGGCCTCGGACATGCCGTGACCGTGGTCGGCGTGACGCTTGTCGGTGTGGTGTGCTACGGTTTGTGAGAAGGCGATTCCTCGCGCATGTTGCGCGGCATTGGTCGTTGCGCTAGTCTGGGCAACGGTGATCTTATCCGTGTTCTGGAAGCTGTTATTACTGTCGAACGCGTATACATCTCCCAGTGTGTCCACGGCATAGAGTAGACCGAAGAACGCATCTCCGGAGATTTGAGCCGGCCGGCTGGCCAGGCCTTCAAAATCGCGGGCGACGACGGCCCCGGTGGCCGTGTCGTCACGGTTGGCGACTGAGATGTGTGCCAGGTAGTTGCTGTTGGCGGGTATGGGGACGCCAGTGGCATTGGTGATGGTCAGCGTATAGGTGCCGACATTGCCGGTCGTATCAAGGAACGGATCCAGAGTGGTAGCACCGTTGTCGGCGCTGCCCTTGCCGCTGCCCCCGCTACCAACGGGACTATCGTCGACGATAATGTTGGTTCCGGGGCCGGTCAGGCTGAAACGCAAATTGGTAGCCGGGTCGTTGTTTGCGAAAGGCTCTGTATCTACGTCGATGATGATCTGTGAATTTGCTTCGGTGACCGAGAAAGTGAAGCTGTCGGTATTGGCGCCATCGCCTGTGCCAAAGACGGTGATATGTTCCAACGAGGTCGAGGAGGGAATGAATGCGTTTTCACGTTTGGTCCAGATTTCCGCGTCCAGGCTACGGGTGGCACCTGGTGTGGAAGCGACCAGGCCGAAGATCGGGGTGGTGAAATCGTATTCGTCCCAGCTGTCCGCATCGCCGGCACCGGGTGCCGATTCCGGTTTGTCGACGACAACAGCTTCCAGGTCGTCTGCGACATTATCGTAGTCATTGGGTAACAGGTCCTGGAGGTATTCCAGTGACGCGGCACCGGTTGGATCGTTGACTCGGTAGAGACCGCCGGTATCGGTAGAGGCATAGAGGACTCCACCGAGGATTTGCAAACCGGTGATGGTTCCGCCCGGTCCTCGCTCTGCCTGAGAAGTACCGGTGCTGACGTTCGGGTCGAGTTGCCCACGTTCGCGGACGTTGGTGGCGGGTCCACCGTCGTTCAGTTCGACACTCCCTTCGCGATCTTCCAGTGGATCACTGAGGGCCTCGCCGGTTTCCGGATTAAACAAGTAAAGCAGGTTGGTCAGGTTGGCGGCCAGTGGCCAGGCTGCGCTGAGGGTGTCGCTGTCGCCCCGTTCGCCGACCGCGAACAGTACTTCGGTTTCCGCCAGGGTGCCAAACGCATTGGCGTGGAAAAAGACTCCGGCATTGCTCGCGACTACCCCTTCTGGATCCTCAGGGTCGGACTGGAAAGTCAGGATGCCGTCATCGCCACCTCCGACAAACTGGTTCTCTTGGGTGCGAACACCACGCAGCAGGCCGACTGAATCGTCGGAAACCCCTTGTGCTTCCAGACCGTTCGCGGGGGTCGAAAAACCGTAGATTCCGCCACCCACGTCACGGCGGGTGTCGATATCCTGTAGCAGGCCGGCGTAATTGCGGACTTCGTTCCAGCGCGGCTTGCCCGTTTCCGGGTCGATGGCGACCAGTTCCATCACGTCGGTGGCGCTACGCTGATCTTGCAGTACGTAGAGGGTGACATCGTCTGCGTCCAGGGGGACGATGTGGCTGGGGTCGCTGACGAAGTTGGAGATTCCGGGTGCAGAGGCTGTTTCCAAACCGGGATCGCCGAGGTGGTCTTCGACCAGCCGCGTCACGGAGCTGATCGGCTCGCGCCGCAGCGCCGGGTTGTTCAGCAGCTGCTGGGGAATACGCGCATTGGATGCGACGGCAACGAAATAGGTCCCTTCAGGCAGTGAGACGGGGCCCACGAACGGGTCACGGGAGCCCACCGAACCGGTCGACAGATCGGCGGTGTCACCACCGGCCAGCGGTGGCAGGCGATCATCAAACACATTCGAGTCTTCCGCGAAGTAGACCAGGCGGCCCCATTCGTCGTAGACCGCCAGGTTCGTGTTGGCTCGCGCCAAGCCATCGGCGTAATCGATGTCAAAAATGGCGGCGATCTGTTCAAAACCCGGGTTACCGCCATTACTGGCGTGGGCAAAGCTGACCTCGACTTCGTAGAAGTCGATATCCTGGGGCAGGTCGAGTTCGCCGGCGACACTGATCGCCGCGCGATCACTTTGCAGTAAATTCCCCAGATCTTGCGGCCCGGTGGAGGGTACGGCGTTGAACACATTAAAGTCGGGGGCCAGTTGATTGTTGTTCGCGGCGCCCAGCGATTCATTTTCGGCCGCTTCCCCGACCAGTGGTGAATGGAGCGGCAAGCCGGTCACGTCGATGCCGTTCATGGCGTAGTAGATTTCGGCGTTGCGTACGGTCGATCCGGGGAACTCATCGCGTTCACCCAGGCGGACTTGCAGCTGGTAAGCTCCTTCGGTGGTCGCTTCGAAGCTGCGGACCCGCACGTGGTAGGTATTCCGCGTGCCGGCGACACCTGGCAGCACCACGCGCATACCGGCGTCATACTGATTTTGTGAGAAGAAGTCTTTCAGTGCGCCGGACGAGTGTTTGGGTTGGTACTCGTTGGCTGCTTTTTGCAGCGGATTGGCCTGTTGGCCGGGAACCGCGAAGTCGACGAGGCCAGAGATGGACTCAGTGTCAGAGTCATCCGACGCCGCCAACGTGGCACCCGTGGAGTCGATCAATTCGACCATGGTGTCGAGTGAATTGCTGGTGCGGTCGATATCCAGCCAGACTTCGGTACCCGCTTCCGCGGTGAAACTGTAGATGTCTTCGTCGGTGGGCCCGTTCAGCAGCCCTTGGATTTCAAAGCCCAGACGGAGATTGTCGTCACCACTTTTTTCGTCGGCCGCCAGTTCGCCTAGGAATTCGGCGTTGTCGGGCTCGGCGTTGACGCCGGGCGCCACGGCACCGCGCGATTCGCGTTCCAGGACGATGTCGACGTTGCGGTCGTGGCTGCGTTCTGCCAGGCGAATGCCCGTCCAGTCGCCCGGTTGAGGCACTCGGTCCACGCCATCGTTGAGCACATCGCGCTGGATGTCACCCTCGAGGGTAAAGCCGTTGCCGTGCCGATCATCGTGAATCGAAGTCAAAATGACGGGGAAATTCGGATGGCCGATGACGTGCACCATGCCGCCGATTCGGTCTTCAATGTCCAGTGCGGTTCCCATGGCGGTGATGCCGCTGGTGGGGACATAACTGTCCAGACCTGTGATCGTCGAGTTGGAGACAACGCATTCGACATGGCCGTCGGGATGGATGATGCGTTCGACGGTTTGGTTGTCGGCCAGTGCAAAGGCCCGTTGGTATTCATTGAGCGCGTCGAGATTTTGGACGTCGGGCTGGTCCAGCGTGCTGCAGTTGACGTGCGGCGAGAAGGGATCCGCCGGGCCACCGAATTTGACGACCAGACTGGCATCTGGACTACTCTCCATCCGCAGGCCACCGAAGGTGTGGAAATTGGGAACAATCAGGTCTTCAAACAAGACATGGTTGATCCCGATGTCATCGAACACGACCTGGTCGGTAAGGATACCGCCCCGGATGTTCATACCGTTATTCGGGTTGTTGACGATGACGTTGCCTCGCACCAGAGGACCGCGGTTTTGCGGTGTGTAGGCGCCGAGCAGGCCGACATGGCCGGTCGAGCGGCCCAGGTCATCGCGAATGTGATGGGTAAACGAATCGATCCCGATGGTCAGGGCCTGAGCGGCGTTATCGCGGATCACATTGTCCAGCAGTACCGGCTGGCCACCGCGTACCAGAATCGTAGCCGGGACATTGGTCTCGCGGCCAACGCGATCCGGATCGACGTTGTAGATGTCTTCGACGCCGTCGTCGTTGTGTTCAATCAGCGTGTGCGCCAAACGCAAGTCCGCCTGGTGGACCTCGAGCACGTTGAAGTGCACGAAGCTACCCTCGATCCGGGTGTCACCACCGGCAAACGTGAGGTGCGCGTAATCGATACTGGCGGTGGCATTTTGTCCGAGGAAAATGCCGGCCCAATCCCCGGGTGCGCCTGCGGTCAGTCCGTCCTTCTGGGTATCGAAAGCACCGCTGCCCCCGAACCGGTCATCGAAGGTTGACGTGATCACCACATCCCGGTCGGCTCGTCCTTCGACGATCAATTGTGAGCCAAAGGAAGCTTCAATCAAAGATCCTTCCAGTTTCACAATGAGTCCCGGATCGAGTCGCAGCCGGGCATCGGTCCGTGCGCGGATGACGCCCAGCTCGGTTTCGCTGGTCAGTTCTCGGCTGACATCGCCCAAGGTGCCATCGTCATCGACCGACGTTTCCGCAGCGGTCAGATCTTTCACAAAGGTGTAGGGACCGACACCGCCGGCCGCACTACGGTACAGTCGCCGGCCGACGTACGATTCCGACGCGGGCGGGAGCTGGTCAAGGCTGATGGTACCTTCACCGGCAGCCAGGGAGATGGTTGCCGTTGCTTCGGAAGGCCGACTTTCAAAGCCGTTGTCATCCAGAAAGACCACTTTGTAGTTGTAGTCGTCCTCGGTGAGTGAACCGCCGGATTGTCCTTGCAGGCTGACGAGTTCGACTGGAGGCTGGCTGGTGTCGAGGAGGGGGCCACCCGGCGTGCCGGCAATGCGCAAGTTCTCGGCAAGCGTATGCACGACGCTGGAATCGTCGAAACGGGCTGACACCGTGAGTTCCTGCAGTTCGTCGCCGGCCGGTGTTTCGATACTGATAAACAGGCCGTTGGTCGTGTTGTCGACCAGGCGGTTGTTGTAGATGTCCGGACCAACCCGTTGGTAGTCGGAGGTGAAGCTGGAAAACAGCTGGAACTTGGGCGCGTGGAAGTTGGTTTCTTCGAAGCTGTTGGGATCTGCGGACAATGCTGCCGCGGCGCTCAAGGTGATCACATTGTTAGTGATCGTGGGGCGACTCTGGATCATCTGGATCGGCTGAACGGTTTGTTCGACCGAGTTGACGTTCAAGCGGCCACCACCGTAGGTAATCTCGGCACCATTGACGTAATTCAGGAAGATCCCTTCCTGCTCGTAGTTGAAACGCGCTTCGGCATTGTCCAGGTCATTGCGGAAACGAATGCCGCCCCAATCGCCCTCTTGTGGGCTGGTGCTAGGGGCATGTGTGTCCAGACCGATGTCCTCGGCCATCCACGAGGTGAAATAGACGCTGTTTGCGGGAGTTCCCAGGACCTGCAGCGCACCACCACTGCGGTCGGTGTTGAGGTTGGAACTGCCGACACCGACGCGCGCCTTGCGCAATTTAAAAATGGTTCCCGGGTCGACCATCACGGTGACGCCTGCGGGAACTTCCAGTGTGGAGCCATCGCTGAGAATCTGACCGGGGAGCGTACCCAGGCCAACCTCGTAGGCGAAATTGTCGTCCAGCGTGGCGAGATCACCATCAGATCCGGCATTGGGCACTACGCGCACGACGTTGCCTGATGCGGTTGCGTCCAGGGCGTCCGCAATGTTGTCAAACGGATTGGCTAACGTTCCCAGTGGCTGGCCAGGGTCTGGGCTATGCGCTTTATCGACAATCACGGTTTCCGCTTCATCGACGCTGCGGAACCAGAAGTTGTAGGCGCCTCCGGGAGTCCCGTCGCCATCGCCATCCAGCGCGGTTCCCGTCGCATCGCTGAGCACTTCGTCGCTACTCAAGTTGGAACGCAAGTCCAACCGCAACTGGTATTTCCCTTCGGTGGTCCCGCCGTAGCCGGATTCTTCATGTTCTGGGAGCGTACTGCCGTTCCCCGTGGAAGTGACCTGTACATAGTACGTGCCGGTTCCCACGGTCAATTCGATGTACGAATCTTCGCTGTAGTAGTCATCATTACGAGCGATGATCTCACGCTGGGTACCGATGACGACACCGGTCCCGTCGAGTGTCTCTGTTTCCTGAAAGACAGTGACCAGCGTGTCCAGCAGGCTGGCGTTGGGTTGGCGTTCGGCAAACGTTTCCACAACCAGGGTGCTGGACTCTTTCTGCTCTTGTGCCGCGTCGCCCAGATCGACCGTGAATTTGTAGAGGTCGATGTCGTTGCTGTCGGGTTTATGGAGGTATTGCGCATGCACCACATCGTGATTGCCAGGCGCCAAGTCTTCCGCTGGTGGCGCACCCTCAACCGTAAAGGCATCGGGTCCGAACGACATGGTGGTGGACGGAGGCAGATCCGCTGCGCGTTCCAGACCAAGTACAAAACCGATGGCGGTCATCAGGGCGTCGTAATAGGCTTCTCCGAAATTGCTTTCCCATTGTCGGCCAGCGTCCAGTACGACCATCGAGTCCTCGAAGTCGGGATCGATCCGCGCAATGAATCCCAGGTCCTGGGTTGTTTTCTTGACATAGTTGACCACATCGGGTGCGAACGGATCGAGGGCGGCCGGATCGGCCGTCGCGAAGGTCACACCCTGGTCGGCCGATTCCAGGAACTGCAGGCCCAGCCGGTCACTCCACATGGTGATCGCTTCGCGAACACGCTGTTTTTGTTTATCGGTAATCAGGTTGAGAATCGGGTCGCCGGCAGCCGACTCGCCGACGGCACTCTGAAAGTTGTAATAGACTTGTTGAACGCCAACGGTACTGTCGGGACCAAAGTCGGGATTGACGTGTTGTCCCCAGTGGTGGTCAATTTCGTCCGGGACGTCACGGTGGCCCGGTTCATCGGGGCCACCTGGAAAATCAAACAGACTGGGAGAGGTTGAAACGATCTCTCCTGAAATCAATAGTGAGTCGGTTAGTTCGCTGAGATCGATCGCGTTATCAAAGCTGCCGCCAGCGTCGCCCGGATTCTGCGCAGCAGGTGGCGCCGGCAAGACTTCGTTCACGCCGATTTTCAGACGCCATGTGGCGTTGCCCACCACCCCCCCCGAGCCGTCGGGAAGCTGGTTGAGGTCGTTGCTGAAGGTCAATACGGCCTTGTCAGACGCCGCATCGTAGGTTACCGAATCTGGGTGAAACGAGAGGTCGTCCTGATTGTCGACCGTGTCGTTGGTGAGAATCAGCTGATAGAAATCGGGATTTTCTGCATCGGCTGCATTCAAATCGTCATCGTTGAAATAGACATCGATTTGGTCACGGGCCTGCGTGAGTACACCACCATCTCGACTGATTGGCTGAGGTACCACGCCAGCAACCTGGGCACCCAAGTCGAGCTGGAACTGCAACTGGAAGTCGCTGTCCCCATCGTTGAATGGTTCGCCGTCCAGATTCTCCAGGGGAGCATCACCGGTCCCGAGAATGTCGATACGGTAATCGTCGTCCGGGAGTTTTTCCGCGAAACGCATGACGACGCGATTTTCCTGGTCGCCGATACCAACGTAGCCCGGTTCGATGACCACGTCGTCTTCGGTATCAAACACATCGTCCGCACCGCTGCCGGTCAGCGAAATGGCGTCGAGCGTCGCGTCATTGATCTGCTGGCTGTCGCTGAAGATGAACGTGACATCGACCAGGTCGTTGTGGAGCGTGTCACCCTCATTGAGGAAATCACCGTCATTCGGCCGAACCGAAATCAGCTGTGGACCTTGCGCCAAGAGGCGGCGAGGCTCAAGATTCTCCAGGTGCAATTTGCGTTGCTTGCGTTGGAGAAGCTGGTGGCGTCGGGCTTGATTGCGCTTCGAACCAGAGCGCGGAGAACCCGGTTTTCGGACTGCCATGAAACAACCCTTCGGAAAGTGATAAATACCAGCAAGTTACGGGCAGACGCATATTACACGCTGACCGCGATTTACCGCCATAACAATTCCGTTACGGTGCGGTAAGATACGTAAAATTCAACAGTTAGGTATAGATGAGACCGATTATAGTCACGGCTAAAATCAATGCAAAGAAGAATGCGCCCTAAGCCTATTTATTTTTACTAGTCTATTTATACCTTGTGCATTACCCAGTGCCCCTACATTTCTCACGGTTTCCAGGTTTCTGGCCACCGTCACATTGGTCGCGCGGTCCAGCCATGTGAGATACGCTTGCTTGTCGTGTTTGTCCTTCGCTGCGGGCATCAGTTAGGCCCGTGGCGTCGCGCGATCG
>PBOG01000150.1 GCA_002724245.1 Planctomycetaceae bacterium | reverse complement strand
GCCACTGCCGCCCAGGAAACTGCGGACGAAATGGTCTTCTTGCTGGACTGAATGATACGTGCCTTGGATCAAGAATGGTGGCCCACTAGCGGCAGTCACGGCGAGACTCTTGGTGTTCACGAGTCTCGGCGAAGCTGGTTTTTGCAGTTTGCTGAACTCCCAGATCAGGTGATCTGACTGCAGCCCACCGTCAAGATGGCAAACACCACACGACAGCCAGCGATTGGGGGTCATACGAGGGTCACGGCTGTTGTGGAAAATACGGGCTCCCATAATGCGTTGCGAAGACCAGGTTTCGTTATGTTTCAAGACCTTTGAATGAATGCGTGGGCGTCTGATATCGGATAGGTCAAGATGCGCGATTTGGCGATCCCAGCGAGCGTTGATGAAACCATGTTGCCCATCCGCTGTAATCGCAATGCCGTCTGGACCGTGAGGAAGTTCCAGCAGCGCTCGTTCTGCAACCAGACCGCGTTCGTTGTAACGAATCACTTTCAGGTCATGTGATGCAAAGTAGATGTCGATGAAGTGTTTCCCATCAGGTAGAAACGCCACCGCAGTGGGTACTGCGACTGCTTGCCCTGAGAAACTAGACACAATGCGAGCGTCTGGCAGCTCGCTGCCATTGTCGAGGTCCAGGATTGCGACGGCAGCCTGGACTGTTGTTTTATGGCTTAGCGGCCGGCCACTTTGTGTGGGGCCACGTTTGTGATTGGCGTGCATACCTGCAACCAAAGCACGCGGGAATCGAGGGTGTATATCCAGGCTGGCCACGGCGGTGAAAATGCCACCGCGTCCGCCGCTGACATCTGGATCTTCGACGAGCGGGATCGTCCTGCGGATCGATTCCCGTTGCAGATCAATTTCGGTGATCAGCCCGCGCCCTTGGATGCCTAGATAGTGGCTGACCCAGAGACTTTGACCGTCCACAGAACGGGCCAGTGCGAATGGACGTGCGGCCAGCGGAATACGATTGCGGACACGCGCGTGTTGGAGGTCGATAATTGCGAGTGCGCCTGGAGCGTACTTGTCGTCGAAGTAATCTCCGGAAAATTGCGTTACATAGGCCTCCGTACCGGTGGCAGAGAGGACGATTCCCACGGGTTGGCCACCGACCGGAATGCGCTGAACACAGCGGAACAATTGCAGGTTGATGATGCACAGGGTTTGAGCCCGCTGGGCGGTCACGTAGGCCCACTTGCCGTCGCCGGAGAAAGCGATGTTGCGAGGTTCCTTGTCGACCTGGATTTGCCTGACCGGCTGTTCGGTTTGCCATTGCCACAGGCTGACTGTGTCAGCGTCCTGGTTGACCGCGCAGACGAGCTGCTCATTCGGCGACAGCACAATCGGCGAATTTCGGTGGAGGGGTACTGCCATCAGCGAGCATACGCTCAACAGGCAGAGGCCAGTGTGCATACAGGTTAGTCTGCTCAGGGTAGTGCGTTAACAAGGAAGATCAACACACCTGAGATTCTTACCGGTAGTGACATCCAATTCAAATGCGTTGATGACATTTCGCATTTGAATCGTGGCATGCAACGCAGGTGCCGCAGTACGCGAGCAAACCCATCAACGCGCTAGCGAAGGCGAGCTAATGGGTACTGAGACGGGCACCTACGGAGTGGCCGCATCCGGCAATACCGGAGTTGGTTCCATGTGCGGGCTGGAGTCGGGCTGTTCGCCGGCGGGATCGAGCACGGAGCCGACCCTCCCGTTGTTGCGGTCGGTTCTCTGCCACCGACCTCCGTATGCGGCGTACTCATAATCACCTGGACTGGCACAAATCGCACACCCACTCGTTACAAGCAGGCTGACGATGAGGAGTGTGGTCGTGATGCGAGTCATGGGCACCGCTCTTGTTGCACGTTCGGACTTCCAGCGACCTTGTCGTCTTCGTCCCCCTGAAATCTTGAGGAAAAACACAATGTTTCACGCAGGTATTCTTGATTGCTGGTTGTGGCGACGACGTAATGGCCTGCGTGCAGGAATTGGGCGCAGGTCGACTCGAGGCCACTGATCCCCTTGCTGGAGGGGGCTGGCACCGTGAGGAACCCTGATGTGTGGCGAGGTGCAAACCTGGGTCGGCAGGAGCAGGGTGGTACCACAGACGTACGTCGTGATCCCGTGTTTGACGTACAATGGATAGCACCGGCGTAGAGAACACGGGTTCAGACGGCGGGCGGGCAGATGGCGGAGATTCCTGAACAGTGTTTTGTGGAAACGAGTAACGGGGGACAGGCTTGATGAAAATTCGCGCCATTCCGAACCTGTACCGTAATATGAAGCGGTGGCACAAGATGGTTGCGGTACTAAGTCGCTATGGTCTAGCGGACTGGTTGAGCAGCTTGAATGTCGATTTTGTCAAAGATCAGATCAAAGACCGGGATGGCGAGGCATTGTCACGTCATTCACGTGAAACACGCATTCGATTAGCCCTTACTGACCTGGGTCCGACCTTCATCAAAATGGGGCAGTTGCTGAGTACGCGGCCTGACCTTGTTGGGCGGACTTTGGCGGATGAGCTTAAACAACTTCAAACCAATGTGCCTGCCGATCCGCCAGATGTCGTCCGCGAGACGTTGACTACTGAACTGGGGCAGCCCATCGAAGAGTTGTTCTCTGAGTTTGATGATGTGCCATTGGCATCGGCGTCGATCGGCCAGGTGCATCGAGCACGGCTGGACGACGGAACCGATGTCGTTATCAAGGTGCGTCATGCCTCGATTGAATCGATCATCCGTGACGATCTTGAAGTTTTAAGCGGCCTGGCGTCGCTTGCGGAACAAATCGACGAATTCAAACCTTATCGACCCTCGGCCACGGTGGCTGAATTGTCGCGTGGTCTTCTGCGGGAACTTGATTTTGGACGCGAGGAACGCAATTTACAGCAGTTTGGTGAGCTGTTCCGGGAGGATGACAGGATTCGAATTCCTCAGCCTTTCACCGATTTTTGTACGTCGCGGATTCTCACGATGGAGCGGCTTGAGGGGGTCAAGCTGGATTCCGAAGAGGCCCTCGACGGTACTCGGTTTGACGTCAGGCAGATCGCCCGCAGTGGTGCTGAACTCTATCTGGAGATGATATTTACGCACGGATTGTACCACGCAGATCCCCACCCCGGAAATCTGCTGCTGCTTCCCGATAATGTTCTAGGCTTGCTTGATTTCGGTATGGTTGGTCGCCTTGATGAGCGGCTGCGCGAGGAAATCGAATCGATGCTCATGGCGCTTGTGGAACGCGATGTGATGATGTTGACTTCAATCATCCGGCGCGTCGGCGCCATGCCTGCACATTTGGATGAGACGGCGCTCGCGAGTGATATGTCTGATTTTGTCGATCACTACGCGGCGCAATCTTTGGATCAGTTTGATTTGGGTGGTGCTCTGGGGGAGATGATGGAAATCGTGCATCGCCATCAGGTGACGTTGCCAGCGCAAATGGCCCTATTGATCAAGACTCTCGTTACGTTGGAGGGCTCAACTGATCTGCTTCATCCTGAATTCAGCATCATGGAAATGATGAAGCCATTTCACCGCAAGATGCTTCTGCGGCGGATGTCGCCCGCGCGTCAAATGCAGAAGATGCGCCGTCTCTACATGGAGGTAGAGCATCTGGCGGAAGTGCTTCCCGGCCGCATTTTAGACATCCTTGAACAAGTTCAATCAGGGAAGTTTGATGTCCACCTGGACCATCGTGGACTGGGTCCCTCAGTGAACCGTTTAGTGTTGGGAATGCTCGCCAGCTCCCTGTTCCTGGGTGGGGCATTGATGCTGAGTCACGAAGTGACTCCGGTACTCTTTCCGACAGCTAGTTTTTGGGGGTTACACAAGATTTCCTTACTCGGGCTGTTGGCGTGCGGAACCAGTTCGCTGCTCGGACTGCGATTTGTCCAGGCGATCCGCAAGAGCGAGCAGTTGGACCGGCGTGAGTAACGCTGCTGCCTGTGCCACACTTGGTAGTTGAGCTGTCTCAGGGCGCTGCTACCAGACGCGTTACTTTGAAGTTGTCAAACTCGGCCCAGGTTTCAAAAGTCCACAGTCCGACGCGGCCGTGGTGCGCGCCGGGATGATCCGCTGGAATCCAGCTTTGCAGTAGTTTGTGACCGTTGACCTCGGCTTCGACATAACGCTGAAAAAAACGGATCGTGACATGCAGTGGATCGTTGTCTTTAACCGGCCAGGGGTGCCACTGCAAGATTTTTGTCAGATGTAGCAGCCGACTACGTTCTCGTGAGATAAAGGGCGGCTCGGGATATTTACACCGTAGCTGAAGGGCCTGCCCAGCAACACTGAGTCCCTCCGCGACGTCGTAGTTTCCGTATGTACCCACTTCGGCTGCGATGAATGAGTGTTCACCACGGGTTTCCGGGAAATGTGGGACTTGAACTCGTCCATACGGCCCAAATTTCAAATAGTTAGGACGTGGACGTGTCGGGTCAGTGAATGTCCACATGTCGACATCGAGCTGGTAATTTGTCCAGGAAGGGTCTCCGGCGACAGCCGTCAAGTGTTGCCGGTACAGAGAAGCACCGCGCAAACGCAATCGTCCGTCGATCACGCCAAATTCGATCAGGGTGCCGTCGCGGCAGGGGCGTCGAAAGAGTCCCGTCCGACTGTCTTTGGGAATCGGTACGGATTGTGGGAGCCCGCGTCGGAAACCTTCCAGCAGGAACTGGGGTGCTGCCCAGCTTTCGGCGCCATAGCGGTAGACCATTGAACGGGTCAGAGAATCACCTGCCAGTGGGGCTGTGAGTCGTTGCGTCTGTGAACCTTGCAGGAACGTCCAGCCAGCCACCGAGCCATCATTGAAATTGTCTTCCATCAGGACTTCGGCGGTTTTGAATCGCGGTCGTGGCTGTACTTGTTCGTGGACTTGTTCAATCAGCTTTTCCACGTGGGAGAGGGTGTTCCGTTCTTTCCATTCGGGCGGCAGCCTCCAGAGCGTTTCCAGACGCTGTTCCCCATCGATGGTATAGAAGAAGGGAGCGACGTAATGGAAGTCCTGGTCATGGGGTGGGCGACTACCGACGTGGGGATGGATGATTGAGATTGGCAACAGCACGTTGCTTCCCTCGCCGGGTAACTGCCCTAATCCCGGTACGTAGCGATCTCCGATGCCCCCATTGTAGGCTTCAATTCGTACGCAGGGTGGATCGTATTTGAGTTTCCCTTGGTAGACGCGGTCGACCGTAATCAGGACATCTTGATCACCATACGGCCCGTCGACTCGGCGGAGCACTTTCTCGATACGGCCACGCAGGACGATGTCAGCGCGAGCAATTTCTTCGCGGAATTCAGCAATCGTCGGCTGACTGCGCAGCAGCATCGTGTTGGAAAAGACGCCGTATTTGAAGAATAGTTCTTCGTATTCAGATTGTGCCTGGAGGGTCGCGGACAGGGTGGCCGTAAGTAGACAAATGATTCCCAGCTGCAAGCTGCCTGTACTGGCCATCGGCAGGTGTCGTACCGGTGGAGTGGTTTCCCGAAACCTTGATGTGGCGGAGTGGCTCATCGGAAAGTTTGCTGTAATTACCTGGTGGGGCTGGGGAATCAGCGGAGCGATGACATTATGAAAAAGGGGCTCGCAAACGGCCGTCACGAATCAATACAAACAATCCTGTTGCAATCAAGTCGGCAGTTGTACCAGGATTGCGCCGGTGGCCATCGCTCCGCATCCAGAAGTCCAGTTCAGCAAGATCCTGAACATAAGCGGAGGAATCCGGGGCCGCGCGTTCCAGTATTGCGCCAGCGCGCGCGGCCAGCTGGTTCGCGATGGCTGGTCCGCATTTTCGCAACACCAGACTGTCACTATGACGGCTCATGATAAGTAGTTGTGTGTGGATGATTGAGGTATTCAACGTCCAGCCGGACTGAATTCCCTCGAGGAGTGCCGGCACGACCAGTTCAAAGACCTCCTGTAACCCGTTTATGTACTGCCGTGCAATGAGGTCACGGTCCGCTGCTGCTGCCATCGCTTGCAAGAGGTCTTCTGGGGGGGCGTCGCGTATATCCAACCGGGCAACTTTCCCCAGCCCACCAGCTTGCGCCAACTGGATGGCCTGATAGACGTCACGTGCATCTTCTGCGTTCAAATTGCCAAGTACCGCCGCCACACTTTGGGGTGTGGGGCTTGCTGAACCGATGGCAGCTAATGGTGCCAATAGCAATACGGTGCCGAGGTTTGTATTGGTGCTTGTGACCGTACGCGTGGCCTTGATAGCCGCCAAGACCGTTGGGCCGACACCGACATCGTGCGCGAGATCCATAACTGGTCCGATGGCAACCGCGCTGGCTGCGAAATCGACGAACCCCGCGTCTTCAAAATCGGCGCCCCGATGGACGTTGCCCGGCTTGGGTGCGCTGATTTCCAACAGGCAGGCCAGAGTACTGCTTTGCCCAACCGAAAGAGCGGGCTGCGGGGATGGCGGGGCGGATGAGGTTTCAGCGTTCATGGTGCTGCAGGACCAGCCGATGAAAGGCGGCAGGGCAAACAGGATGTGACAGTGAGGTCAGCGGAAGGGGGATTTTGTGAGGTGGTCAGGGAGTGGTTTGCCGAAGGAAATCGCCGACCGTCGAGATGATGGATGAATGGGCGTCTTCGACTACATAGTGCCCCGCGTCATCCAGGACATCAACCTGCGCGGACGGAAAATGGTCTCGCAGGCGTTCCAGGCATTCCATCCGAAAGCACCAATCGTGTTTTCCCCAGATAATCTGCATGGGGTGATCACTTAACGTTGTCAGACTTTGTTCCAGTGTTTCCAGAGTACGCCATGTTGGGTGATGACGGGACCCTGGAATGTCAGCGACGAATTGTTGGATCGCGATGCGGGAATCCCAGGAATCATAGGGAGCCAGAAGGCCAGCCTTGACATCGGGGGCGAGCGGTTTGACGACCGCCATGGAGATCGCCGCACGGGCAAATAGATTCAGGCGACGGATCGCCCATGTGCCGATGACCGGTAACCGACAAGCTCGAATTCGCCAGGGAATGTACGGGGGAGTAAAGGCGGCTGTATTGAACAGGACGAATCGACGAAATCGCTCGGGCCGAGCTACGGCTGCTCCCAGGCCAATGGCCCCGCCCCAATCGTGTGCCAGGAGCGTAATGTCCCTGAGGTCCAGCTCATCAATCAACTGCACCAGGTTGTCCGTATGCGTCTCTAGCGAGTAGGGGTAGGACTGGGGTTTATCGCTCAGGCCACAGCCGAGATGATCGACTGCGATGGTCCGATTTTGATCGCGCCACGCGGCAATCAGGTTCCGCCAGTAAAACGACCATGTCGGGTTTCCATGGACCATCAGCAGAGGAGGGCCATCTCCTTCGTCGACGTAGTGATACCGCCAGCTTTGGCAGCGGATTGTGTGCGAAGCAAAGGGATACAGGTGACGCCAGTTAGAAGACATTTCAGGAGTATAGGACTCGGCCAGAGAACAAACTAGCCTGCCCGGCAACGCGATTCGGTGACAAAAAGTCGCGATGGAGAGCGGACACAGACAACTTGCAGAACAGGGTAACCACCTGACTTGTCATCCTCACGACACGTATGCGTGTTTCAGGGACTCGTCACGTGTTGTGCGGGATGCGTGTGCTGGGAATACACGGCAATCCGGGAGCTTCAAAACGTTGCGATCGGGTTCAGCGGTGAACCTGTGCCACCGGTGACAGGGATGGGAGCTGCTGTCAGAAGGAAGTCCCAACGTTTAAGTTTTGCGCTGGTCTTGGCGATGGCTTCAAGGTCGCAGTTATCGAAAATGTGCACTCCCATGGCATGCAAGGTCAGCAGGTGGATTGGATGGGATACTTCGGGGATCTGGGACGGGATGACATCACTGGCGGAGTCGCTTCCCAGCATTGCAATGTCGCGTTTTCGTAACCACCTGGCACACGATCCATGAAGGCCCGCCAGGCCTTGTTCGATATCCCAAGGGCCTTTCTCGGCACGTCTTGCCCAGCGCCCCGTGCGAATAAAGACGACGTCACCAGGGCCGACCTTCAGTCCTGCTCGATTTTCCCAGGCGTCCAGCTCTTCGGGATAAATGGGGGAGCCAGGCTCGAGGTATTTGACGCCCCGCAGATGGGGAATATCGATGAGAATTCCCCGAGTAAAGATACCGCCCTTGATGTTGTCAATGCTCAGTCGATTCGCGCCGGTTGCAGTGACTTCGTCACGAGAGAATCCATTGTACATCTTGCCACGAAAAAACAGGTGACAGAGAGAATCCATGTGCGTGTGGGCGTAACCGTGATAGTCCACCCGATACTGGTCGACCGCCCACGTGTTGTTCACAATTGGTAGCATTTTTTGTTCAAAAGGACTGGGATTGTCCGCCGCCTCAACTTCTTCCGCCTGTCTGGCGAGGGATACAGAAAGTCCCAGTTGGACCAGTTTCGCAGATGCTTTTCGTTTGTCGGCGGTGATCAGATTGAGCGTGCCTAACTGGTCGTCTTTTCCCCACCGGCCCCAATTCGATAATTCTACGACTAATTTGTCCACATCTGCTTTGGTCATATTACGTTGTGCTGCCACAGGTTCACTCAGCATTGCAACGACTGCGCAACCAGAAAGCAAAGCACACAAAATACGCGCGGTGCCGATTTGCATTATTTGATCTCCCAGAAAGAACCAGTTATTTGCTGTCCAGTAGGTCTTGTGTGGCGATTAAGGCGAGTGTCGCCCATGCCGTCGTCGAAATCCGGTGGGCGTAACTTTCCGAGTTTGCTGGTCGCGTTGTCTCAGCCCAGCTACCGTCTTGAAGTTGTTGTTTGATCAGCCAGGATCGACCTGCTTGGAGGAGTGGCTGATAGGACTTGTTGGGTTTCTGTTGCGCCAGAGCAATCAGCACAATCGCCGTATCGTAAGGCTCTGCGCGGTGAGTAGCAAATGGGCCCCAGCCACCAGCAGGGTCCTGCGCAGAACGCAGCAGTTGCCGACACCGGTCAAGTTGTTTGATCGCGGCGGCATCCTGGGATTCGCCAAGTCCAATCATTAAGCCAGAAAGATCCGGGATGGCGTGAGGCCTGGAATGACGTAGCCATTTTTCTGCTCGGGTGATGTGAAGCGAAAAGGTTTTTGGATCGACTTGTTGGAGTAAGTTTTTTCCCAAAGCGGTTCCCAAATGGCGTCCATACGTGATCGGCGACGCGACGATCCCTCCGGTGTCGAGTGCCCAGGATCCATCCGCTTGTTGTTGCCGGGCTGTTGCCTTTGCAGCCTGCCGCAAGGGCTGGGGATCTGAAAGCAATTCGGCACGATGCGCCGCTGCCAGAGCCAGAGAAAACTGGAATTGCGCGAGCCTTTGGTCACTAAATCGTTGATCACCGCCGTTGTTTTTCCAGCTTTCGGGTTTTGTGAGCCAGTTGCTTGTACGGTTTATCGCTTTTGACGGGACTGTGATGCCAGCGGAGTGCGCGGCAAACAGGGCCCGTGCCGCGTCCCCATTATTGTGACACGAGTAACAGTGGTGCTGTTCGGGCCACTGTTGAACTTCATCTTGCAGGTAAGTCACCGCACGTAACAGCGGTTGCAACCGTTGTGGTGTGTCCTGGCAGTAGCCGCTATTCCAGCCGCACCAACAGAAAAGCGCCGTTGTGATTTGCAGGACAGAGCGGGGCATTTGTTTGTCGCCGCTGGGATGGGGGTGTCGGGTTAGAACCTGACCGATGTCGCAGGGACTGCTACGTCAGGAGCTTGCAGTTGACGGCCTCTCGAAATACCTGCTCAGGGGAGTAAATGTTGGCAACGCGGTTTCTAGTATTGTCCGTTCAGCACTTGAAAATGGGTCGGTTTGTCTGCATTTTCTCCTCCCCTCGCTATCCAGGACGCGGTCCAATCGATCATCTGTTGCGTGGAATGTTCTGGTGATCCCAGTAACGCATAGGCGTTGGTCGCGTTATTGAGAAATGCCTTGTCCGATTCGCTTCCGCTGACCACTGCAGACGTAGAAAAGTGACGCGCGAAAATGTCGGCAGCGTCTCGAACTCGAATGATCTCGTCCCCCGCTAGATTGATGATTCGTGCGGGACTGCGGGCGTGTGCGAATGCACGTAATGTCATTGCATTGGCGTCTCGCAACCAGATGACATTCACGTGCCCCATGGTGAGATCGATCTTCTTGTTGCCGAGGACTTGGAGCGCCAAGTCGACCAGAACGCCATATCGTAATTCTGTGGCGTAGTTCAGTCGCAAGATCGCTGTGGGAATGTTCCACTGGCGACTGCAAAATTCGTAGATCCGTTCTCGGCCCAGTGCAGCCATTGAATACTCACCGATTGGATTCAATGGGTCGCTTTCGACAGATCCCCCTCCCGCGATCGATGTCAATCCGTAGACGTTGCCACTGGAGAACGCAACGACGCGGCTTCCGCGATAACGCTGACAGACATGTGCTGGTACCAGGCAGTTGGTCGCCCAGCTGTAATCTGGTTGTGTCGCGGAGCCAAATTTGAAACCAGACATCGAAACAACGAGCTGCGCATCTGGAAGCTTTTCCGTTTCTTGTCGCTGGAGCAGGTCGCAACGGTGTGTGGCGATTCCCCAGTTTTCAAGTTGTTCGCGTACACCAGATCGTGAAAAACGGGAAACTGCAATGACTTTGCGATTCGTACCGATTGCAGTAAACGCGCGTTGGGCCATGTGTGCGAGGGCAGGCCCCATCTTGCCCCCTGCCCCCAGGATCACCATGTCCCCATCCAGGCGTGCGAGTTCGTTGACCACGGATTCGGGCGGCGTGCTTAAATGGTCTTCGAGTTCCGCAAGCGAACCCGGTGCAGCGGGAAGTTCAGTGGACTTATGAGCTACCGATGGCATGAAGTGGGGTAGCATTTGAAGATTTCCCCGCGGACTGGAGGCCAGGTCGATGCCGTCGTCAGGAGTGCGTCCCTGCTGCAGCAACCGGATGCGGACAAATGTCGACGGTACGACGAAAGTCGTTCACGGGTGTCAAAAAAACGGCGGCCAGGACTTCCCGTTCCCTGCCGCCGTTCTAATGCGTTTTTGCCGCCTGTGGGCAGCAAAAAAATGGGGGGGCCTCCGAACCACGTGCTAAGCCGTCGACAGTCGTTCCAATCAGTCGCCGCCCCCGTGTTTCTCACGGGTTTGCTAGAGACACAGGATTGGTAACACAACCCACTCGGCGCACAACAAGACTGTCGCAAATTTACGCAAGGACAATCTTCCGTGAGCTCACGGATAGAACCGCAAGTAAAACGAGAACCGCAAAAGCGGGTGAAAAGGGTCGAGTAGCAACTGTTCGCGTATCTCTAACTAACGAGTCACATTTTGCGAACCTTCAGCAAATTGTCAACTAACTCAACGAAGACTTTCCATAAAAAAAAATAACGCGACATAATGCCTGTACGCTACTTGCATTCAGTGGTGACATTTCTTAGCGAGTTTCATTTTTACCTGGTTGCTTGCCACATCTTGTCGTGTAGATCGTCGCAGTGTGTTCTGCGAAGACGATTATTTGATGCAATGCTGCGTCGTGTAGATCGTCTCAAGAGGCTTGTTGTAATTTCTGCGATCCTGCAAATGGGAAGTCTTGCGTGGACATCGTTTGTGTCTTGAGTTCCCTGGTTTATCCCGTCGCGGCGAGCAGGAACGGCCAGTAATTACCAACGGTGGTTTTGCCAGTTGATGACTGTGCGAGTGTCAGCTGATGAACGTCATGAACGAACATCCAGAGCGTCAAGAATGTGGCGCATCTGGAGCCTGCTCTTCCGACGACAAAGGGGCAATAGCAGCGGTTTGCCTGGTGATCGCTTGATAATGTTGCGGTTGGCGATTGGCGGCAAAATTGAAAATGTCATTCTTGTAAGCGTGCACTGCATCGAGATTGCATTGATGGACGACGACTTCGTCTTCGATGGTTTGTGCCAATGCCACGATTTCGCCTGACGGAGCAATGATTGATGTGCCCCCTAGCTGCCGGACTCCTTCTTCCTCACCGGCTTTTGCAATTCCGACAACCCACATGCCGTTCTGGTAGGCAGCCGATTGGAGGCAAAGCTGATGATGAAACGATACCAACGGATCCATCTCGGGATGGTCCGGGTTGTGAAGCGGTGTGTTGTAACCGACTATCACTAACTCCGCACCACCTAGTGCCAGAGCGCGAAAGCTCTCTGGCCAACGGCGATCGTTGCAGATGCAGATGCCCATGACGGTGGACTGCATGCTCCATGTCGGAAAACCGAGATCGCCCACATCGAAGTAACGCTTTTCAAGATTCTGGAAAGGGTGGTCGTGATGTATTTCGCGGTAGCCGGGAAGATGGATTTTTCGGAATTTGCCCACGACTTGACCAGTTGGTGAGACCAGGATGGCACTGTTGAAATGTCGGGTCGTTCCATTCTCCCGTGCAAGTTCGGCAAAACCCAGGTGAAACCCGACACCCAATCGCACTGCTTCATCGAACAGCGGCCGCGTATGGTTGTTAGGCATTTCGGTTTCGAAGTAGGCATCGAGTTCCCGAGGGTCTTGGATATGCCAGTGTGGAAAGAACGGGGTGAGCGCGCATTCTGTAAAAGCGACCAGATCGCAACCTCGATTCGCCGCTTGACGTAACATCTCAATCAACCGTTCGACCGCATCACGGCGTGATTCGTTTCGTCCGATTGGACCAGATTGCGCGGCACCGATAGTCAAGTAGCGTGGCATAGAGCCGTCCTTGTGACTTTTTCACTGGTGATTCGAGGGACGTTCTGGAAACCGTACGATAGGGCAATAAAGCAGTGTTGAGACCAACGTGAAAAGGACGGAGGTCAGCGGTCCGTATTGGAGCGGACGAGAGTATGGCACGGAGGTCTCAGCCGTGCAGGTTAACCGTTGGCCAACCCGCTATTGTATCCGAGGCGGCAAGCTTGCGGGAATCGTAGCCCTTACGGCCGCGCTCTGCGTCGTGCTGGGCATTCCAGGGGAATCGACGCCGAGGTTCGTTCTGCACGGCTGCAGCCAGGGCACCGGGAGCCTGGCTCCCCGGGTTGAAAAGGACTGATATGCCGCTGTGACCCACTCCTGATATTGACGTTGTGGCTGGCACGTTGTTACAAGTCGCTAGGTGCCTTCCTTAGCCCTGGGGAATCGGAATATGTTGACGTTACCCAACGATTTTCCTGCCACGGTTGATGGCCTGGTGGATGAGGCAATGCAAATCGAGGGGTGGACGACCCCTCGCGAGTTGCGTTTCCTGGCGTTGCTGGCGGCCTGTCCAACCACGACAGGGGCGGTACTGGAAATCGGAAGTTATCGCGGGCGTTCTACGACACTCCTGGCGCGTGCCAATCAACTGGTCAGTAGCAACGCGATTGTCGCCGTGGACCACTTGCTGCAGGCCGGGGCTTATGAGGCATTTCAGGAGACGATGCGTACCGCAGATGTGGAGCATCTCGTCGAGTTTTATCGGATGATGTCATGGGAACTGGCGAGTGACTGGGACCGTCCGTTGAGATTACTTTGGATTGATGCCAATCATTCGTACGATTCGACACATCGTGACCTTACGTCTTTCGCGCCCTGCCTGGCAGACGGCGCTATGGTTGCCATCGATGATGTTCTCAATCGATTCGAAGGTTCTTTGCGAGTATTTCTGGAAGACATCTTGCTATCTCCTCATTTTGGGGCTGCTGGCGTGTGTGGGTCGATTGGGTGGGCTCAGTTTCACGCTGATTCACGAGATGCCCGCCCCTACCACCGCGAAAAGCTGAAACTGTATCGGAAGCTCAGCCCGCTGGTACCGCTGGTAGCGTTCGATTGTTACCCATCTGGCTGGGACAAGCTGCGGTATCGTTTATTGCGGTCGCGTGTTCCACGACGGATGCCAGCCTTTTCAGATTGGATGCTACACGTTTGTGGTCCGTTCTCTAAACGACCAGGGAGTTTTTACGGATTCCCACGCGACCGGCAGGGCTAACGCTGACGAGAGTGCTTCTCTATTTTCTGATTGCGTATGTGCCAGCGGTTTTTCTTGTTTACTGCTGCTTGTTTCGCAGGGATGAAGTTGAAGTCCTGGTTGTCGGGGGAGTTGGCCAGTCACCATGACGCGCGGTAGTCTTTCCGCTGAGTAGTTCGTTCTTTTGGGGAGACACTCGTATGATGCTTCGCTGGCTGGTATCCGAGATGTTGCGGAATGCCTCTCACAAAGGGCTGCAGACTGTCGTTGAACAGGCTGCTCACCAGATGTCTGCGCCAGAAGAAACGTCGGAGTCTGCAGAAGAGCCATGGCATTGCGAAATTGCGATCGTTGTGGGGATGGGAGTCGAGGCAGGGGGATTGATTGACCTTATGACGGGTTCGCGGATGACCCGGTGCGCAAACTACGTGGAACACGCAGGTGTTTTGGATGGAAGGCGGATCGTGGTGGCCGTCAGCGGGGCTGGAGCGGATGCTGCGAACCAGGCCACGGAAGACATCATTGCGATTCATCGGCCTGCCTGGGTCGTTGCTGCGGGTTTTGCCGCGGCCCTGCAGGGTGACGTTCGGCGTGGACATTTTGTCATGCCGCAGTCGGTTGTAGACCAGGCCGGGCGTGTGCTCGCTGTGGGCTTTCAGCTGAGTGCCGAATCCAGCACGCAGATGAAGGGATTGCATTGCGGTCAGCTGCTATCGGTTGACGAGCTGATTGATTCAACCGAGGAAAAGCGTCGTCTGGCAGAGCAGCATGATGCTGTCGCTTGTGATATGGAAACAGCCGCAGTGGCGGCCTGTTGCCAGCGTTGCCAGACGCGATTTCTATCGGTGCGAATTATTACAGATGGCTTTGATGAGTGTTTACCAGAGAGCCTGGTGACACTCAATCGCCAGAAATCTTTGTCAGGAAAACTGGGAGCTGCTGCTGGTGCAATTTGGAATCGGCCAGGCAGTGTAAAGGATCTCTGGAAGTTGAAGCAGGATGCCTTGCAGGCAGCAGATCGGCTGGGGCGGTTCCTCACTGGTGTGGTTGCGCAGCTTTCGGGTTAAGCGGGCTGCTGTCAGCTGTGCGGGCCTGGCGTCCGAGGATGCAGGCAGGGCTGTGACGGCTTGATTCGGCGCGGCGGTGACACTCGCTGTAAACGTCTTCTGCGGCGGTCGAAAACCCGTCGACACTCCCCTCGCGTGTTGAAAAAAATCAACACTGTTGCGGTTCGTCGACATCAGGCAAGGGGGTAAGTCATTCAGGATTAATTGCGCAAGGTGTTGCTGTAGAACATCTTATGGACTCTAGTTTGGTCTGTTTGTGGTTTTGGCATCGTAGGTGCTCAAAGTGATAGACGTTCCTGTTACCGCTGCACCGGTATCGTCTGCACTTTGTAGGAGAACAGCACCTTGACCAAACGCATCCACATCGGTTTTCGTTCAACGTCCAATGGCTCACAGGGTCGTGCCCAGGTTGGCAGGCGTGCGACTTCTTCAAATGGCAAGACCGTGGGTACGAATGGTGCCATCGCCGGTAAGGTAGCTCAAAATGGTTCCAGCTCGTCGTCGCGTGCAAAAACCAATGGCAAAGCTGTGTCTCTCAACGGCAGGTCGACGTCGGATAACACCGATGACCCGGTTCGCATGTATCTGATGCAGATGGGTGAGATTCCGATGCTCAATCGAGCGGAAGAGCTGAAGGCAGCTCAGGACATCGAGGAATCACGCACCAAGTACCGACAGTCAATCCTGGCAACAGACTACGTACTTGAGGGCGCGGTTAAGGCTCTGGAGCAGGTGCGTGATGGAAAGCTACGGTTAGATCGGACGATTGAAGTCTCAGTGACGAATACCAGCGAAAAAAAGAAGATTATGAAACGGCTGGTACCTAACTTGATCACGCTGCGGCATCTATTGCGTCAAAACTATCGCGACTTCCATTTGGCGATCAACCGAAACCAGACCAAGGTGGTACGCCGCGAGGCATGGGCAAGACTTGTCTGTCGCCGTAATAAGGCCGTGCGACTGATTGAAGAGCTCAATTTGCGAACCACACGTCTTCAGCCCATGTACGAAAAGTTGTGTCAAATCGGTCATCGCATGAAGACATTGATGGCTCTGCTCGCCGAATCACGTGTGCATGGTCACTCGATGGGACGGACAGAAGATGAATTGCGTGGGGAGCTTCATTACTTGATGCGCATCAGTTTTGAAAGCCCCGCTACCTTGTCTCGTCGTATTGAACGATCCGAAGTTTACCGCCGCGAGTATGACGAAGCTAAACGTGTATTGTCCGCAGGTAACCTGCGACTGGTCGTATCGATAGCCAAGAAGTATCGAAATCGAGGGCTCAGTTTTCTTGATCTGATCCAGGAGGGAAACACAGGTTTGATGCGAGCTGTGGACAAATTTGAACACGCCCGAGGCTACAAGTTCTCGACGTATGCAACCTGGTGGATTCGTCAGGCGATCACGCGTGCTATTGCAGATCAGAGCCGAACGATTCGTGTACCGGTACATATGATTGATACGATGAGCAAAGTGCGCAACGTGACTCGTGATCTTGTGCAGGAGCTGGGGCGGGAGCCAACTGCCGAAGAGACCGCAGAGCGTGCGGGTCTTTCACTTGACGACACTCGGTGCATTCTCCGAATGTCACGTCAACCACTTTCTTTGGACCAGCCTGTGGGTGATCATGACGACAGCTACTTCGGTGAATTCCTTGAAGATTACCGCGATGATGATCCACTTTATGACACCAACCAACAAGCGTTAAAGCAGCGAATAGCCCAAGCAATGGAGACTTTGAATTATCGTGAACGCGAGATCATTAAACTGCGGTATGGTCTGGCGGACGGTTATACGTATACGCTGGAAGAAGTTGGTGAGATCTTTTCTGTAACACGGGAACGCGTGCGACAGATCGAATCAAAGGCAGTTCGGAAGCTACAGTCCCCATGTCGAAGTCGCTCGCTTGCGACTTTCATTGACGGTGTTGATTTGACATCGGAACACGCCTCTATGGAAACTTGAACATCGCGATAATGGGTATCATTCCGTGATGCGTGCGAAGCGGGGGAATTCGAGGGTGAACTTGGTCCCCGTCCCCATTTCGCTCTGCACTTGGATCAACGCGTCGTGAGCCTCGATGATTTTTCGTGTTGTCGGCAGCCCAAGGCCTGAGCCCCCGTCCTTCGTCGAATAGAAGGCGTTGAACATCTTCAGCGCTGTGGCCTGATCCATGCCACAACCGGAGTCAATGAGATCGAGTGCGACTCCGGTACGCGTTGAATAGGTGCGGGCTACCAGCTCACCGCCAGTGGGCATGGCCTCAAACGCATTCTTGGTCAGGTTGACCAATGCGGCTTGCAGAGTTTTTTCTTCCAGGCGAATTGCGGGCAAGTCAGGGTCGAGGTAGCGAGTGATTCGGACCGATTCCTGTTCGGCTTGTGCTTCGAACAAGTCGAGCACTTTTTCCACCTGGCGATTGAGGCTGGCTGGGCGCAAGTCCAGGCCGCGTAATCTTGCGAATTGGAGGAAGTCATTGAGCAGGTTTTCTAGCCGCTCACATTGTTCTTGAACAATGTCGAGTTTGTCGAGAAAGCGACGACTTTGGGGGCTGTCTGAGTCGGCGACGTCTTCACCGAGCAGATCCGCGTTCATACGAATTACGGACAGCGGATTCTTGATCTCGTGAGCTAGCGAACCCGCCAAAGCTGCCAGCTCGTTATAGTGCTCGCGCAGCTGTTGGATCTGGGTTTCGGCGTACGATTGCTGGTCGTCGGACATCAGTCTGGGGGGGCTGACGATAAGGTCCGGCAGCTAGGTGGACCGGTCAGGTCGTGAGTAGGGCGTGGTCGGTTTCACCGAGATGACTTGATTGGCGACAACATTACAGTTCTACGAAGACATGTGCGCTTCCCCTGTTCTACTGAGATGATTGGCTCCTGCAAGGCCCATTCATGCAATCCACAGTGAATCTGTTCGGTCCGCCTGCGGACGTTGTTGGCGTATTACACGCTGCCTTATGGGTGGCGCGGGACTACCCTGGGATGGCGGAGACCGTTCAAAAAAAGGCAGAGCCGCCACGGGGACGGCCCTGCCTGTGATCGCGTGTTGCGTTGCAAAGACGGTTTTTCCATCGTGACAAGGTGCAGGCTGTTCCAGTGCCCGTCTTGCCAACGCACTGAAGTTGGTGCACGACGCAGAGCCGAGCTAATCGCGTTGTTCGCGGCGTCCACGACCGCGACCGCCGCCGCCTCGACCTCGTCGACGGGGTGGGCGGTCTCTATCCTCGTCGCTGCCACCGCTGTCCGAATCGCCTTCTTCGCTACCACCCTCCTTGCTCTGGACGGCAGCCGCCAATTCATCTTCAAGGCCACGTTCTTCTAACGCTCTGCGACGACTGAGTTTGACCCGATCGTGTTCATCAACCGCAATCACCATAACGGGCATTTCGTCGCCCATCTTGCAGAAGTCGTTTACGTTGTCGACGAATCCAGTGGAAAGCTCGCTGATGTGGCACAGTCCGTCGCGACCTGGCAGGATTTCGACAAAGGCACCAAAATCTTTGATGCTCGTGACACGCCCGTCGTAGACTTTACCTACCTGGACGGAAGCTGTCGAAGCTTCAATCTGTTTCAAAGCTTCATCGGCCCAGGCCTGGTTGGCACTAGCAACGGTGACGGTGCCATCCTCCTCGACGTCGATTACCGCGCCGGTTGTTTCCTGGATGCCGCGAATATTCTTGCCACCGGGGCCGATCAACATGCCGATTTTGTCGGGATGAATTTTGGTCCTCAGGATGCGAGGCGCGTGCGGTGAGGTATCTTCTCTTGGCCGTGAAATCGCACTGAGCATCGATCTCAAAATCTCGATCCTGGCCTGTCTCGATTGGCTTAGTGTAGCCAGGATGATCTCCTGACTAATGCCGGTAATTTTCAGGTCTAATTGAATACCTGTGATGCCGTTCTGTGTTCCGGCAATCTTGAAGTCCATGTCGCCGAAGTGATCTTCGTCGCCCAGAATGTCGGTTAGCAGAGTCCACTTGTCATCCGATTCTTTGACCATGCCAACGGAAATGCCAGCAACCGGATTGGTGATTGGAACACCCGCGGCCATCAAGCCCAGCGTCGCTCCGCACACGGAAGCCATTGAAGATGACCCGTTAGATTCGAGGATGTCTGAAATGACACGGATCGTGTAAGGGAAATCGTCAGGGTCAGGTACCACGGGTTTGACGCTGCGTTCGGCCAGTGCTCCGTGTCCTATTTCACGCCGGCCAGGTCCGCGAATTGGGCGACATTCGCCGACAGAAAATGGCGGAAAGTTGTAGTCCAGCATGAATTTTTTCGAATACTCTTCGACCAGACCTTCCACGCGTTGTTCGTCGCGGCCGGTTCCCAATGTGATGGTTACCAGTGACTGTGTTTCGCCCCGTTGAAAAACAGCCGATCCATGCGTGCGGGGTAGAATGTCGACGTGGCACTCGATGTTTCGCAACGTTGAGCCATCACGTCCGTCGGGCCGCGTGCCCGCCAGAATAAGATCGCGGACGACCTTTTCTTCAAGGTCGTGCCAGCCAGCACCAAAACGTTTTGCATCAATGGCATCGCCGGCGTCCGGGTCCGGGATAAGGTCGTCCTGGGCACGTTTCTTGAGAGCGGCGACCGCGTCAGCTCGGTCTTGTTTGCCACTGGTCTGTTTTGCCAACCGCAGTTCATCAAAGTAGCCGGCTTGCAGGCGGGCATCTACGCCATCATCTTCAGGAGCGACAAACTCGTCCTTCTTCGGTTGAACTTTTTCGTAGAGTTCACGTTGTAGAGAAATCACGTCCCGGATCACTGTATGGGCGAATGCAATTGCATCTGCCATTTCGTTTTCGGGCATTTCTTTGGCGAAACCTTCGATCATCGCCACTGATTCGTCTGACCCGGAAACAATCAAGTCCAAGTCGCTTTCTTCCAGATCCGTCACTGTTGGGAAGGCGATTAACTCGCCATTCACTCGGCCAACCCGCACGGATGCGATGGGGCCTGCAAAGGGCAGCGGTGAAATAAAGAGACTGGCCGCGACCCCGTTCATCGCGAGCACGTCGCTGTCATTTTGTCGGTCGCTAGACACGACAATGGCCTGGCACTGTACTTCGTCGTTGTAGCCCTTGGGGAACAATGGGCGAATCGGTCTATCGATGAGTCGCGACGTCAATGTTTCTTTTGTAGACGGTCGGCTTTCTCGTTTCAGGAACCCACCTGGGAACTTGCCTGCAGCGGCATAACGCTCGCGATAATCACAGGTCAGTGGGAAGAAGTCGATGCCCAGACGAGGTGCGCCGCTCGTCACTGCATTGAGGACGACGGTCTCACCATATTGGGCGAGAATTGCCGCGTCTGCTTGTTTTGCCAATTGCCCTGTCTCGAAGGACAACACACTGTTTCCGATTTGCTTTTCTACTCGTACCTTCACTTCTGTACCTTCACTTTCTCGATTTCGTTCACTTCTTCCAACACATTTTCCAACACATTAAGTCCAACATTCCAACACACTGAGTCCGACACAATTATTTCCAACACAATTACATCTGCCGGCAATACAACATCTGAATCCACACAAGCAAACTTTTAATCCGTCACAATCACGTCTCTTTCATCCAATCTGTCGTGACACTATTCTGCACACCCGACGTCGCCCTGGAACACTGCATTATCCTGCAATTTGATGCGTCATCCTGCAATTTGACAGGTGTCTTGCACTGCAGTAAAGCTGCATCGATGATGGCTGCAGCGTTGCAGAGAGCATTGTTGTGCGCCAACTCGCCGCGGCAGGGGCCTTGCGTTACTGGCGCGCGGCTACCGTGCTTTCGCTTTCGCCTGGAGTCGAAATTGGGTCGTCGTCCGTTCAGACTACTTGCGAATCCCCAGTCGACCGATGATATCGAGATACCGCTGTGGATCCCGCCGGCGGAGATAGTCCAGCAACCGACGTCGCCGGCTGACCATCGCCAACAGGCCTCGTCGAGTTGCGAAATCCCTACGGTGTTCTCGCATGTGATCCGTCAGGTTGTTGATTCGGGTGGTCAGGATTGCGATTTGAACTTCCGGCGATCCCGTATCGTTATCGCCTAGCTTGTGTTCCTGAATCAGCTCCTGTTTACGTTCTTTCGTGATCGTCATGTGCTACCGTGGGTCCTTTGGGGCAAGCCTCATGCAGGCGGTTTCTGCATTGATGCGCCAAATCTCCTTCGTTTGGGTCTTACGGCTATCCCTACCTGCGCACTTGCCCTAGCGGGACACAGTACTTCCGTGTCCAGCTACAGTTCCGCCAGCGTGCGCAAGTAAACAACTCAGCACCTCAATGTATCAGTAGGCGCCTAATTTTCAACAGCCTATCAATGAAGAAGCCAGACTGTTTTCCATTACCTTATACCAATAGGTCGTGAGTGGCGGCCAAGGGGAGTTGTAGCTGGAACGCATTTGCAATTGCCTTTGTTTGAAATAAGTCGTTCATTAGCATGGGTTTATGAGTGGTCGTCCTAAGGGCGGATCCTGCGTGCGGCGGTGCTTGCCGCCTGATTCTCTGGGCTTCGGACTAGCTCAGTCGATCGTTCCAAGGTGGTCTTTAGGTTGCCACGACAGGGCTTGCGGGATGCCAGGTACTCCCTTGCGGGACCGCAGTCTACCGACTTGCATCAGTCCCTGGTGAGCTTCACAATCGAACCACGGTGGGTGCGGTGCCGGCGCAACGTTCCACCGTTTGCATGGCGCCGCGAGCCAATTGTTTGCTTTCCTGACGGATGAGGACGCCCATACGGAGCTCATCGATGCGGAATATTCTTCGTTTTGTATTTCTTTTGCTTGTGTTGGGTAGCCTGATGAACAAGTCTATTTTCGGCACCAAAGTCGCCGCGGTTGCCTATGACAGGCCGTCTGGAGATCCGCGTCAGAGCCGCAGTGTTGTGCTCGCTCGCCATGGAGCCGTCGCGACCAGCCATCCACGAGCAGCGGATGTCGGCTTGGATGTGTTGAAATCCGGAGGCAATGCGGTGGATGCTGCGATTGCAGTCAATGCCATGCTGGGTGTTGTGGAGCCGATGAGCTGTGGCATTGGCGGCGATTTGTTCTGTATTTATTGGGACAGCAAGACTCAGAAGCTGTATGGGTTAAACGCGAGTGGCAGGAGTCCTTATGGCATCTCACGCCAAGTGCTCAAGGACCGTGGGGTGCGGTTTATTCCCGATGAAGGTTTGTTGTCCTGGTCGGTGCCAGGGTGTGTGAGCGGATGGGAGGCCTTGAATGGACGTTTTGGTACAAAGCCCCTGGCAGATTTGCTGACGCCGGCAATCGAGACAGCGCGTGACGGTTTTCCTGTCTCGGAAATTATTGCCGGTTCATGGCAGGCCTCGGAAGCGAGTTTGCGGCGTTGGGAGGACTCTGCGGCAACTTATCTCATTGACGGTAAGCGAGCGCCGCGGTTTGGCGAGGTATTTCGCAATAGACGGCTGGCAAAATCTTACCAGCTGATTGCTGACAAAGGAGCCAAGGCTTTCTACAGCGGTTCGATCGCTCGCGCGATTGTGAAGTTCAGTCAGCAGAATGGTGGCTTTTTCACCATGAAAGATTTTGCTGATCATCGCGCTGATTGGGTTGAGCCGGTGTCGACTTCTTACCGTGGCTATGACGTCTGGGAATTGCCCCCCAATGGGCAAGGAATTGCAGCTCTGCAAATGCTGAACGTACTCGAACAGCACGATGTTTCCGCAATGGGATTTGGGAGTAGTCAGTATTTGCATCTCCTGGTCGAGGCGAAGAAGTTAGCATTTGCAGATCGCGCCCGTTTTTACGCGGATCCGGAGTTCAATGCGCTTCCAGTGAAAGAGTTGATTTCAAAGGAATACGGAATCCGCCAAAACGAACGGATTGATGGGGCGCAGGCCGCCACGCAAGTTCCTGCTGGCGATCCACAATTGGAACGCGGGGATACGGTCTATTTGACGGTTGTTGACAAGGACCGCAATTGCTGCTCGCTGATCCAGAGTATCTATTACGGCTTTGGTTCGCAGGTAACGCCTGGGAACGTAGGTTTTGCGATGCAAAACCGAGGCGCGCTTTTTGCACTACAAGAACGTCATCTCAATCGCCTGGAGCCGCATAAGCGGCCTTTCCATACTATTATTCCGGCGATGGTGACCAGGGAAAACAAGCCATGGTTTTGCTTTGGCGTCATGGGTGGTGACATGCAACCCCAGGGGCACGTACAGGTGCTCGTTAACATGATTGACTTCGGCATGAATGTGCAGATGGCCGGAGATGCTCCCAGATTGCGTCATGTCGGAAGTGCGACTCCCACCGGCAGGCGTGCCCGCGGAGGTGGGACAGTTCAAATCGAACTGGGGATCGGCCAGGATGCCGTGTCAGAATTGGAACAGAAAGGGCATCGAGTCCAGCACGCCAAAGGTGTGTTTGGGGGTTACCAGGGGATTCTTGTGGATTGGGAACAAGGTGTTCTGCAAGGCGGAACAGAAGCCCGTAAGGATGGTGCCGTAGTGGGCTATTGAGCCAGGTCTTTAACGGTTGGCGCTCTCAGGCCTGGTCTCTTGCATAGGCCTGGTCTCTTCCATAAAGGGACTCCAGGCTGTCTGGCAGGTGCTGTTGCGATTGCCCT
The DNA here is from genome assembly GCA_002724245.1 of Planctomycetaceae bacterium. GTDB lineage: Bacteria > Planctomycetota > Planctomycetia > Pirellulales > Pirellulaceae > UBA9264. Next base: position 2,925 of record PBOG01000150.1, on the reverse strand, counting down.
ATACTCGTTTGACCATTGTGGTGCGTGCTTCGTGGATAGCACGTCCGACGCAAACGTGGCTGCGCACCGAAGGAACGCGATTGAGGTTGTGTCTATTCTGGTTTCTTGAGGTGATCGATAAGTGACGGTACGAACACGATTTGCTCCTAGTCCAACGGGTTTTTTACACATCGGCGGGGTTAGGACCGCGCTGTTTAATTGGTTGTTTGCGCGGCAATCTGGTGGCCAATTTGTGTTGCGCATTGATGACACGGATCAACAGAGAAACGTTCAGCAGGCACTACGGCCGATTCTCGATGGGTTTCAATGGTTGGGGATCGATTGGGATGAAGGGCCTTCGCTGGATGGGGGAGATAGTGAAGGACCCTGTGGGCCGTATTTCCAGTCACAAAGGTCCGCAATCTATCAGGCTGCAGTTGAACGTCTCTTGCAAGCTGGTCTCGCCTACCGGGACTTTGCCAAGCCTGAGGAGATTCAGGAGGAACGCGAGGTCGCTCAGCGCGAACAGCAGCCGTTTGTGTACAGTCGCACGTGGGCGGCTGAAACCGAAGAACAGGCGGAGGAGTTCAGGGCAGCTGGGCGAACGAGTGTTGTACGGCTGAAGATGTTTCGTGAAGGCGTTTGTGAGTTTAGAGATGCGGTCCGTGGTGAGATGCAGTTCGACTGGAAACAGGAACAAGATCACGTGATTCAACGTGCAGATGGTTCAGTGCTCTACCACCTTGCCAGTGTTGTTGATGACTACGAATTCAAGATTACGCACGTGATTCGTGCTGTAGAACATTTATCCAATACGCCTCGGCAAATATTTATCGCCCGTGGTCTCGGATATGCTCTGCCAGAATTTGCCCACTTGCCCTATGTGGCAGAGCCTGGTGGGTCCGCAAAACTCAGCAAGCGAAAATTAGACAAGTACCTGAAAAATCGCGAATTCAAGCAGTTGTTTGAGCATGGCGATGCTGTCCTGCAGCGGCTGGGGCGGGAACGCAATCCGGAGACATTCAATCCAGTTCTCGTCGATTTTTACCAGGAGGTCGGTTATCTTCCCACCGCGGTATTGAATTATCTTCTATTGCTTGGATGGTCTTTGGATGACAAGACCGAAGTATTTTCTCGCGAGGCTATGATTGAGGCATTTTCGTTGGCGCGAGTCAATAAGTCTCCCGCGAGTTTTGATCCACAGAAGCTGGCCGCATTTCAAGATCGGGAAATGCGAGGAGTTCCTGCAAAGCAAAAAGTGGCGTTGGTATTGCCCTATTTGCAAGAGGCAGGTTGGGTGTCTCGTCCTCCTCCTTGTAGCACGGCCGATCTGTTGTCTCGTGTACTCGCTGCGGCCGGTGACCGCATTAAGGTAGCAGGTGACATCCTGGACTACCCTGAGTTCTTTGTGCAGGACGACGCGCTCTGTTACGACGAGAGAGCCGTGGAAAAGAGGCTCCGCAAGCCCACCGAAGCTGCGCGGCTATTGAGTGCGTTAGAAGTACAGTTGGCAGGGGTCGAGCCATTTGATGCGCCGACGTTAGATAAGTTACTGCATGATTTTGTTGCGGAGCAGGAAATCAAGATCGGCCAGATCATACACGCCTTAAGGGTTGCCGTTACCGGTAAACCCGTTGGGCTGGGGATGTTCGAAACCCTGGAAATTCTAGGGCGCGATAGCTGCCTCGTGCGAATGCAGCACGCCCTGCAACTGCTGTAACCTGCTGCGCGTTCCAATGGCACCCATGGGATCGCTTCGCGTCGCCGTTTTTGCCTGGTCGCGTGACGAACCGACGGGTTTTGTTGGGGTAAGGGACTCGCCCACGGTAAGGGCTAGTCGCAGTGGCAAAACAGTCGGCAGTGCACTTTGACCGGGACTTCGACGCACACTGTTTTTGGTACACAGCGAGTTGCTGTGTACGCAACTTTTCTAGGAACGCGTTTGCAGACAGTCACGGTTTTTTGCTGCTTGACAGGTTTGCATACCGTGTAGGGGACCTGTTTCGTCCGAACTTCTTTCACCATTTTGCAGACAGTGTAGGGGATCGTCTTGGTCTTCTGTTCCTTGACCATGTGGCAGACGCGATAGGGGATCGTCTTGATCTTCTGTTCCTTGACCATATGGCAGACGCGATAGGGGATGGTTTTGACCTTCTGTTCCTTGACCATGTGGCAGACACGGTAGGGAATGGTTTTGACCTTCTGCTCCTTGACGGTGTGGCAGACACGGTAGGGGATGGTCTTGACCTTCTGCTCCTTGACGGTGTGGCAGACGCGGTAGGGGATGGTTTTGATCTTCTGTTCCTTGACCATGTGGCAGACACGGTAGGGGACCGATTTGGTACGTTTTTCTTTCACCATTTTGCAGACGGTGTAGGGGACCTGTTTCTTGACGGTCTCCCGTTCATAACGTACGCATTTGATTTGTTTCTTTTGAACCTCGGGCACCCAGACTTTCTTGCAGATCTCGCGTGGTGCACATTTAACCTTGACGATTCGACAGGTGCCAGGTTTGAAAATGTTGCGGCAGCGTTTTGAATCCCAAACCCAACAGCCTTTTTCTCGCACGACTTTTCGCATTACGCGTCCTGGGCCTTTGGTCACTTGCGTTTCCCAATGGCCAGATCGGACTTCGACGGTCTTGGTGTATGAAACGGGTTTGCAAACGACTTCGCAAACAGTCCGCATACGGGTTTCTTTGATGGGCTTGCAGACGGTGTAGCAGACTTCTCTGGTCTTGGTTTCCCAGACAGGCTTCGAGACGGTGTAACGGACTTCCCTGGTCTTGGTTTCCCAGACGGGCTTGCAGACGGTGTAGCGGACTTCCCTGGTCTTGGTTTCCCAGACGGGCTTCGAGACGGTGTAGCGGACTTCCCTGGTCTTGGTTTCCCAGACGGGCTTGCAGACGGTGTAGCGGACTTCCCTGGTCTTGGTTTCCCAGACGGG
>PBOG01000149.1 GCA_002724245.1 Planctomycetaceae bacterium | reverse complement strand
AGATGTCTTGGACAAGGGCCAGGCAGCCGTTTTCACGGCGCGATCTGCCGCAACTGCAAGCTTTTGCGGCCAGACTGCGAAGATAAATGCACCTCACCCGCGAATTTAACACTGCTCACGCGACAGACCGACTCCAGTCCCTCCTGGCAATAGAAGTATTTTACAGCCAACTCAAAGCGAGATTGACCAGTTTCACGCCGCAGTGGAACACGCAAGTTAAAGCGAGCGTTGTCCGTTTCCAATATTTGCAGTTTGTCGATCAGACTAGCGTCGACAAAGTCTCCTTGCAGAATGGTGTACTGAAGCGGAACGGATGAATTCAACTTGTTTCCGACGGGAAGTTGCAACTGCACATCGATTACGAGCTGTCGTTGCATTGCTTGGATATGGGCAGGTTCAAACTTGATTGTCTTTGATCCGGGAAGCAGGAATGCTGTGGGTGGTTCAGCTGGGTTGGGTGCTGGCAACCTGTCAATCACCAGCGTAGATACCGTCCGGTTGTTCAGGTCGAGTACGCGTATCGAATGGTTGTTTGTATCGGCGACATAGAGCTTCCCGGCGGCGTAGCTGATTCCAGCGGGTTCATCAAAGCGTGGCGGGTTGTCTGTGTTTCCGGGTTGTGGTGTCCCAGCAAGCGTACGAATCACGCGGGATTGCAAGTCGAGCATCTTGATCTTGTTGTTGTACGTGTCTGCGATGAACAACCGTTGGCCGACTGAGACGATACCGAGCGGATGCTGTAGCAAAGCCTGGCTGACGCGGCCATCGCGATCGCCGAATGTAAACAGGCGGTTGTTCGCCAACGCGGATGTTCCTAATACGGTTTGGACATATCGAGTTGCGCCAGTTCGCAGTGGCACAGCACGAATCGAACTGCCTTCGCTGTCAGCGACGTAAAGCCACTTTCCATCTGTCGCCAACCCACTGGGTTGCGCGTAGGACGCATAACCCAGTTGCCCGTAAACAGTTGATTTCAGCCGTCCGTCGACAATGTCTTCAACGCCGTTTCCTGAAAACCACTTTGCGATACCTCCTCGAGTGCTCAGCTTCCAGAGTTGATGTGCTCCCGCCATTGCGATGTAAATGGTCTCTTTATGCAGACATAGATCCCAGGGGCTGTTAAGGTGGCGGCTGCCTGGCCGCGGGCGGACCGAGGCTTGTCGGCCCGTTCCAGACACCGTGGACACCTTTCGGCTATCTAGGTCCACTTTGCGAATCAAGTGGTTTTCGGTGTCGGCGACGTATAGCGACTGTTTGAACAAAGCGAGCCCTTGCGGATGATTGAAGGAGCATGCTTGATAGCTCCCATCCTGTTTTCCAATCGCGCCACTGCCTACGACGTCAATGAGATTACCGTCAAGGCTGGTGATCACGATGCGGTTATGATTGCTGTCAGAAATAAATAGTCGACGACTGGTTTCATCGGCGAGTACTTTTCCAGGGAACTTCAGAGGTGTCGCTTTCGCGACATGGCTTTCCAGTTCAAAACGCAAGGGTGTTTCGTCCAGTTGCCTCATTTTTCGATAGCCAGCCAGTCGATTACGCAGGAATCGGTCGAGTGCTGGAAAACGAATCTCTCCTTCGTGTCGGGCCAGGAGTCGGCCAGTGGGGTCGATGATGCAGAGCGTGGGCCACATGCGGACGTTGTAGCGTCGCCAGATCAGGTGGTTGGGGTCATTCAATACAGGGTGCTCGATTTCATGGCGTAATACTGCTTCACGAATATTGTCCGCGTTGTGTTCTGTGGCAAACTTACCTGAGTGAACACCGATCACGACCACGTTGTTGGGATAGGCTCGCTCCAGTTTCTTCAGTTCTGGAAGGATATGCATGCAGTTCGAACAGCAGTACGTCCAGAAATCCAGAATGACGATTTTTCCACGCAAATTCGCTAGTTGAAGAGGGCCCGCAGAGTTGATCCACTCTCCTGCGCCGGTCAGTGATGGCGCAGCTCGCAGCGGCTTGACGAGTTGTGGTTCCCCACGCTGGGCGGGCGCTGGGCGAGGAAGAATGAGAATGCAACTGATCAGAGCGTACATGAGAGTCATGTACCACCGGGATTGTGTATTCATGCGAGATCTCCAGATTCACATTCTTGCACACGGACTCAGAACGACTCGGAAAGGCGGTATGCCAGCGTATTTTGCTAGGGCAGTACTCTTTGTTTACCTCGTCCAGACGGTGGTCGGCAATAGGCGTTCACCGGATTGATTGGCCGATTTACATGGAAGCTGTAATCTACCTGCACAGAGAATCGTTTGTGCCAAAACGTGCGGCGGGAAATTCTGTTTCTTGAGGACGTCGCGGATTTTCCGGACTTGATTCGCCACGATTTAATCGTCCAGGTCAGGCGTCCTGCAGTGCGTCTTGGAGGAAAGGGTTATGCATCGCTGTACGTTTGTTGGATTGGTTTTCCTGAATACCGGTTGCCAGTTTGCGCCGGTGCATGCGGAAGGGCCATGTGAAAAAACTGCCACAACATTCGAACAGTCTACGACGATTGTTCGCTTTGACTCTCGCGGGGTCCACTGTTGATATCCGTACCTGGTTCTGGCTTCAGGGAAAATGGGGTATTGGCTGTACGTTGTTGTGGTACACCAGGTTGTGGTACACCAGGTTGTGGTACACCAGGTTGTGGTACACCAGCGTTTACAACATTCTCGTGCGGACTCAATACGACATGTGCGGCGACGTGCAGCAGCTACTCGGCCGTCGCACGCACATGGCCAACGCGATTGAAGAACTCATTCGGAAACACACTCGCAGCGCTAAGGCCTGATACTGGCACCGTGGAATCGCTGAGGCCGGCAGGCTTCTAACCGCTGCGTGAAGGTGGCCTGTTCTTGGCCTATTGGACGTCCGTCCATTGACGGGACTGGGCACTACTTAACACTGCGTCACAGACTTTCTGGGTTTCCAGTGCATCTCGAAAAGATGGAGTTGCCGGATTGCCCGCAGCGTAGTCTTGCAGGAAATCCGCGACCTGGTGCACAAACGTGTGTTCATATCCAATCTGTAACCCAGGTACCCACCATCGATCCATGTAAGGATGTTCGCCATCAGTGACGTGGATTGAACGCCAGCCCCGAACGGTTCCTTCATCCTGATGGTCAAATAAGTCTAGTCGGTGCAGATCATGAAGGTCCCATTTGAGTGACGCGTGCTCGCCGTTGATTTCCAGAGTGTACAACGCTTTGTGCCCACGCGCGTAACGCGTGGATTCAAACAGCCCCAGAGATTCATTCTTGAAGTGGCACATGAAAGTGCACGCGTCATCGATGCCAACCGGCTCTACTTTGCCAGTCAGGTTGTGCATCCGTTCCTTGACGAAAGTCTCTGTCATGGCATTGACGTCAGCGATTCCGCCATTGAGCCAAATTGCGGTGTCAATGCAATGCGCCAGGAGGTCGCCCGTTACGCCACTGCCAGCCGCTGCCACGTCGAGCCGCCAAAGCGCGTTGCCACCCTGCGGGAGTTCTTCTGAAATAGTCCAGTCTTGTAGAAAGTTGGCTCTGTAATGGAAGATTTTTCCGAGCTTTCCTTCGTCAATGAGTTTCTTGGCAAAGGTGACGGCTGGCACACGGCGATAGTTGTACCAGACCATGTTAGCGATACCTGCCCGCTCGACCGCTTGGCACATCTCCTCGCCCTCAACGGTGTTCATGGCCAGCGGTTTTTCACAGAGTATGATCTTGCCTGCGTCGGCCGCGGCCAGGGCAATTTCTTTATGCAGGTTGTTAGGGACGCAAATGTCAACGGCGTCTATATCATCGCGTTCGAGTAGCCGTCGCCAATCCGTTTCGACGCTTTCGTATCCCCAGGTATCCGCGAAGTCTTGCGCATTCTCGGCGGTTCTGGCACAGATAGCCTTTAGTTGGACATCAAAGTCGAGGTCAAAAAAGTTGCCGACTTTTCGGTACGCATTCGAATGCGCTTTGCCCATGAAACCGTAACCGATCATGCCAATTCGAAATGGCTTTGCCATGTCGTTCGTGCTCCTGTCATTAACGACGTGCGATGTTGCGAATTTGTCTCTTGACCGTTGAGGATTTCCGTCAGGAAGGCTCGATGGCGTTGTCCGCTGCTAGTTCCAGCCGTGCGCATTGCGCACTTGAATCATCGCGTCGAGAATCGTATTCCAGGTATCCGGCGTTTCCAGGACATCATTGGGAAACATGCAGCCATCCCAGCAAATATGGTGGATGCCACGGTCGGCCGCATTGTCCAGCCAGTAACCGGCAGTAGCGGTGATGTCGAGTTTGCCATTCGGGTCGTTTGCCAGACAGTGCCTTCCTGTTTTGTCATGTGAACCTGCGCCGTGTACGGTGCCGTCGTTTTGGGCGACATGGAAGTCGATCGTCCACGGGCGTAGTTTGTCAGTCAATTCGGTATAAGCTGCAGCAAACTCGTCTGGTGAATACCCCTCCTGCAGTAACGCATGCTCGGGAGCGTTGTATCCCATCAAATACAGGTAGGTGTGCGCCTGATCTGCCTGGAATCCGAAGCTCTCTGGCATGCCTACACCTTCAAGCGTGTCCAGCATATCTTTCCAGCTGTGCATTCCAGCCCAGCAGATTTCACCTTCTGCGGCGAGGCGTTCGCCATGATCTGCGGCGATTTGGGTAGCCTTGCGGAACGTATCTACGATTCTCGCGGTGCCGGCAGTTGGGTCCTCTCGCCATTTGTCGACTCCAAATTCGGCAGAGTCCAGGCGAATTACTCCACCCTTGCGAATCCCGATGTCGTTGAACACCTTGGCGATACGGCAGGCTTTGTGAATCGCGGTGAGGAATTTTTCCTGCTGCTCGTCATCACCCATGGCGGAGTCGCCGACCGTTCCAGGCCAAATCGGAGCGACCAGTGATCCGATGACCAGATTATGACTGGCAATTAAGTCGGCAATGCGTTTGAGTTCATCTTCGCTGGCGTCGGGATCGGTGTGGGGGTGAAATAAGAAGTAGTCGACGCCTTCAAATTTCTGTCCATCGACTTCCGCAGCTGCAGTTAAATCCAGCATTCGTTCCAGGCTGATCGGTGGTTCCTGGCCTTCCTCCTCACCTTTTCCAACAAGGCCGGGCCACATTGCGTTGTGCAATTTCGGGTACGTGAATTGGGTAGATGTATCGCTCATCGGTCAAATTCCTTCATTGAATGTGGGCAACACCAATGGTCGCATGCGGCGACCCTCCTTCGCTGCGTCTGCTTGGTCTAACGGGTTAAAGAGGATCGTTTCGAAGCCACACGGCGCGTTGTCTTGTCGAACCGGATTGGCGAGACGATGGAAAGGTTTCTAATGTTGTCTTGAGACGCTGCATGTTTTATTCGCTTTCCCGGACGCTCGCAAGTAATACAGCAAGCACTGGTATGGCCTTAAGCCATAGCGGCCGGACGCCAAAGAGCGTAAATTGATACGTCAATCTTAAAGTGAATTTGTTTTGAATCATGGTCTTGCTGGAGTCCCCTTGAGATGGCCAAGAAAACCTGGACGATCACGGAACTCGCGAGTCGCACACACCTGGAGAGTTTGGCCATTGACCTGGCGGAACTGGGAGCGGCATTCGAGGGTTGCTCAGTTCGCAAGCAGACGTTGCGAGGAGGGCTTGCTGATGGTGTCGACGTAATTCGTGTGGACAACGGGGCATTTCGGTTTGACGTTTTGCCGACACGTGGCATGAGCATCTGGAAAGCGTGGGCCGGCGATTTGGAGATTGGCTGGAAGTCACCGAATCACGGGCCTGTCCATCCTAAGTTCGTCGATCTTGGAGAACCTGGCGGCCTGGGCTGGTTGGATGGATTTGATGAGTTGCTTGTGCGCTGTGGCTTGGAGAGCAACGGAGCGCCTGAATTTGACGAGAATAACAAGCTGGCGTATCCGTTGCATGGGAGAGTGGCCAACAAGCCCGCACACCATGTTGTCGTTTCTGCGGATGGAGAAACGGGAGAAATCCAAGTCACTGGCGTTGTCGAAGAAACGCGATTTCATTTCTTCAAAGTTCGCATGACAAGTACGATTTCAACCCGTCCCGGGCAAACGAGTTTCCATATCCGTGATGAAATCGAAAACATCTCGGCAAGTCCGACCGAAGTGCAAATGCTTTATCACGTGAATTTTGGAACGCCACTACTCGACGCTGGATCGCAGTTTGTTGCGCCACTCAAGACGGTTGTGCCACGCAACGACCATGCCGCCAGCGGTATCGGTGGTTGGCAGAACTACGGAGCGCCTGAGCCAGGATATGAAGAGCAGGTCTATTTTATGGAGCTGCTGGCCGATGATGCCGGAAACACCAGAGCGATGTTGAAAAATGCCCACGGGACGGCGTCTGTGAGTATGGCTTTTAACAAACGTTTACTGCCCTGTTACACGGTCTGGAAAAACACAACGGCAACCGAAGATGGGTACGTGACGGGTTTGGAACCGGGCACAAATTTCCCTAATCCACGTACTTATGAAGGCGAGCAAGCACGTGTCGTCAAGTTAACTGGAGGTGGCCGGACGACATTCGATTTCAGCCTCTATGCCCAAGTCACCGCAGCCGAAGTTGCCAAAGAAGAAGCGGCGATTGCTGCGTTACAAGGTGACATCAGGCCACGGGTATTCGACACGCCCCAGAAGCGCTGGTGCGCACCAGCTTGAGCTGGTCGCAACCTTATTGTTCTTGGGTTTTACCGAGTTGCTTGTGCTTTAGGTGATCGAGATAGGCTCGATATGCAAAATTGAGGTCTCGGCGCGGCTCGTTCTTCGGCTGAGCGTGTAGGAAGATGCCGAAACGGAGCTTCAGGGAAGCTCCGCGGGCAACAGTTACCTTGCTCTTTTCTCCACGGGTGAAGGCGTTGCGGCCAAATGGATTGGCCGCGCAAAAACCGTAATCACGGGCGTGGAACCAGCAGCGACGGAAATTCGCCGGGTCAGGCATCAGAGTCATGCCGATCCGATGGTTGTCGACAAGGCCGCTGTAGTCGCACCAGGCCGACATCTTGCCCCACACCTGTTTTTCGTTGGTCCGGCCGTCGCGGTTTCGGATTTGCCCACCTTGCGTGACGGCGATTGGCGTGGTGACGCGAATGCCCAGTCCCATTTCCTCTTGGTCACCGAATGTAAAATCGTCCGTGGAGGACGAAAAAGTACTGTCCCAATGCAGCAGGAATCCGGCAGGCATCTGCGATGAACCGTCCGAGTGCAGTGCCTGAAAGGTGTACTCCGCCACTTCAGTACACACGACTTTTTTCCCAGCCTCGTTCCAGTACTGATTGCGTACGGAGAACGAGGCGTGTCCAGATTTGTTCGCGGGCAAGTGAATGAACTCTGCGTGTTTGACGCGTGCTTTCAAACGCCAGTAATCTTGTCCGTTAATATCTCCGAATGCCAGCCAGATACCGGGATGAAAAGTTGCGTGATCTGTTGCATCCTGGCCAGGTCGTGGGGGATGGTGACGCGTGACCTGTTTTCCATTTGGGGCAAAGACGTGGGCAAAATACGGCCGCGGTGTCTTACTGTCCCGGAAAACATATGTCGCCAAGGGTTGCTGCTCGTATTTTATAACGACCCGATCATCTCGCAGCTGGAATCGAATCCGATCAGTTGCAACAGCCTTGCCGGTGCTACTCCCGTTGGCTAATGCCAGGCTGATGCCAATGATGACGAGCACGCAGGTGGGTACACGTAGCGGATTCCATGTGTTTCGGATTGCTCCCATGTGGCGTTCTCGTTCACTGATCTTATGGCAGCCTGGTCGCGTTGTTCTTGGTATGTAGCGCCTGATTAACTTGGGGTGATTGGTGCTCGAAAGAAGAAATGACATGTTCTTGGTTTCATTGTGGGGAGATGGGCGGGAGAGGTAGTTGTGCTGCTGCGGTGCCGTTTGCTTCAATCAGGTCAACGTATGAGCCTTGTATCAGATCTGCGTCTGCAATCGACAGGGTCTGTCGCAGGGCTGCAATTTGACGATGTCCAGTAACGGGGTCCATCTCCGGATCTAACACAGCTTCGAATTCCAGGAAATCTCCCAGGTGTGCGACGGTATCCAGATGGACTCTGACATTGTCGCAGAGATAGATTTCACGATGCTTGTCAACTCGGCAGCGAACACCGAACGCTCCGGTCAAGGCGGATTGGACGCCTTCTGGATCATCGATGCGAGCAATTACATAATGGCTGGTTTTCGATGTTGAACTGTCCGGTCGGGAATACCAAATCAGTTGAGTGGCTTGTTTGTTGATTGTACGCAACTTGAGCCGCCCTTGCGGTGCGCAAAAATAGATATCCACCTGGTGTTGATCATCGAGACGAGTCGTCGCGAGAGGTTGCACGAGCGAGCGGGTAGTTTCCAGTGAAGGCAGTTTTGCTTTGAGTTCTACATTGCGGCGGGCAGGTGAGCTTCCCAATTGGATGGTCATCTCAAGAGTATAGCAGTGGCCGTATGTTTGGATATGTGGATTTGGAAATGCGGTAGCAGTGAAGTGGTAGCAATGAAGACGGGCATTTGCAAACCGCGAATCGGAATTGTTTTGGATGAACGCAGGATTTGAATTTGTATTGGTTTCATGGGCAGCAATAGAATGAAGTGTGTGGGGCACACATTGGGATTCCGGTTATGTACGTTCAATCAATTCAACCGCGGCGCGGTCACAAGTTGGATTTGAGTTCCGTCGTGGCAGTCAGCGGCGGCGCTGCTGGGCTCGAGTCGGAACTGTTGCGCGATGTATTGCTTTTGCTGCGACCTCAGTCTCGAGAGCACCCACTCGAGACTGAGGGCACGGCAGCTATGCGTGTTCTGGAAGACGCCGAGTTTGTTCCCCAGTTGACGCCTGAACGACTATTGGACAGCCTGGGGACATTGCCGCCTGACCCCTCTGTCGAGTTGTATTTGAATGGGCTTGGTCCAGATCTGCGAGAAAAATGTGAAGTGGTGCTTTCCGCCGATGATTGGGCGGTGTTGCACCGGCCAGTTGTGACTGCTCGTGGGTTAGCGGACACAACGTTGCTGGATTTGTTTGCGCTGAAAATCACGCATGTTGCCAGAGGCGATGCCCCGGAAATCGTGGCTGCGACTTCGGCTTGCAGCCCAATCGACCATCCCAGTAATCCCCTGCAGTTGTTGCAGCAAGTAGACGATGTGACGCGGCGTGCTTGGGAAAAGGGGTTTGCTGAGGTACTGCCCGGGAATACCGTGACTCTCGACGATTCGCCACGAGTCACGCTAACCGTTCGTGTGGGAGCCGAGTTTCCCGAATTGTCGCTGGAACCGGTTGAACGGGTCCGTCAGTTGGCCGAGTTTCCCGCGATTGAGGAGTTGGGGGCTGGTTGCCAGCAGGTGGCTGCAGTCTGCTTGAGTTTGGTTCTATCTCCCGGGCGTTTGGTGTTGCTGGACGAACCGGCGCTACACTTGAACGCAGCGGAAGCATGGCGCTTGGGGTCTTGGGTCAGTCGGTATGCGCGGATTGGAAACAACCAACTCATTATCGCGAATAACAACCCATCGTTTTTGAGTGGACTACTAGCAAATGACGGTGCCGTCACACTGCTTGAAGCATCCGCGCATCGTCCCAGCGAACCGCTGAAAGCAGTGGCTGCGGTTGAATCGCAGCGAATGGCCGAATCCGCATTGATGTCGAGTCAATCCATGATTGGCTGCCTGTTTTCTCGGCGTGTCATCATTGCTGGGACAACGGAAGAGAAGGCGATTTACGAGCGCGTAGCGCAGCGGCAGTTTGAGCGCTACGATGTGACGTTCACGCACTCGCAGAGTCCCCAGAATTTGCCCATCGTCATGCGAGAATTAGTGGCTGCCAGGATTCCTGTATGCGCGATCGCGGAGTTGGAGGTGCTGGGTGCACAGGATCGTTTTGTCGAGTTAGTTGAAGCGGCCTCGACTGCCGCTATGGAGCCGACATGGTTGGGAACCTGTGACCGCTTCACCCGGATGTTCGACGGTCCGGGATTGAAGACGCCGACAGGTGCCAGTATTCGACAGATGGAAAGCGAATTGTTGAAGATGTCCACAGGCGAATTCCACGTCGCGGAGAGTGACGACATGCTTTCTGACGAATCTGTAAATTATGCTCAGCAAAGACAGCAGCAGATCCGAGAAGTTGGGTTAGACGCGATTGATGACGGTCTTCGTCCATGGGTCGAGCAGTTGATGGATGAGTTGCGACCGCTGGGAATCTTCATTGTTGGGAATGGGTGTCTGGAGAGCTGGATGCAATTTGGAACACCACTTTCCCGAGCCGATTGGTTTTTCAATGCCCTGCAGGAGATTGACCGGGGGGAGTGTCCCGTTCCTCTGGAGACTTTCGTAGGTGCAATGCTGGACCATCTTGACGTCGCGGAGATCGATGCTTGAGTGCGGGGTTTGCTCTGTTTCCAAGTGGACGTTGGCCGCGAGAGCAGAGGCCCTGCTGCCAGAGATGGGCGTTCTCAGGCAGCGTACCCTGTTTCCTGGTGGTGCCATCGGTACGGCCTGCAAAATCACCTCAGCGAGTTTGATGTGAGTTGCTTCCTCGCGTTATGATGTTTGTTGAGCATTTGTGGGCCATCTATGACGTCTGGATTTATTGCTGGATCGTACTGGACAAACCCGCTTGTCTCGTTCCCTTTTGTTCGCACCGACTCCTGGGAGGTTCGGGTATGAGTCTTCGTCACGTCAGCTGTCAGATTGCCCTCATCTTTGGTTGCCTGGTGATCACCTCGACGGTTTGGAGCCAGGAAGTACAGCGCGGGCGCGATCGCAAGGGGCCACCGCCGCTGAAGTTTTACCAAGGTCGCAAGATCGCGCAGACGATGCACTACAGCGGAGCGGAGTGGTTGATTCGTAATGAACGTGAACGTGAAGAACGTTGCACGTTGATGTGGGCGAACCTGGGTGTGAAGCCTGGCATGACGGTATGCGATATGGGATGCGGCAACGGGTTTCACGCGCTTCGTCTAGCCCGGATGGTCGGGAAGTCCGGGGCAGTACTAGGTGTGGACATCCAGCCCGAAATGCTGAAATTACTACAGAAACGTGCTGCCAAAGCTCGTATTCGGAACGTACAGCCTGTACTTGGCACGCTATCTGACCCCAAGTTGCCTGAAGGTAAACTTGACTTGATTCTCTGTGTCGATGTGTACCACGAGTTTTCCCATCCTGAGCATATGTTGTCGGCGATGCGCAAATCGTTAACGCCTCGTGGTGTGGTTGTCCTTGTCGAGTACCGTGCAGAGGACCCCCAGGTACCAATCAAACCGCTTCACAAAATGAGCAAACGGCAGATCATGAAAGAGCTGCCTCGCAATGGCTTCAAGTTGGTAAAGCAATTTGACAAGCTCCCTTGGCAGCACATGATGTTTTTTGGGCGCGACCCCGAGTTTGATGCCGCCAAATCAGATAACACTGACACAAGTGGCGATTAGTGGATTCGGCAGATTTCAGGAACCTGCTGTGTAGCGTGAGGCCATTGGAAGTGTTGCGGCCGTCAAGGATTCGTGATGTGCCGCTCGCTACTCGCGTTCGCTATTTTTTCCAGAGAAGTAATAGCGAGTAAGCGAAGTCGTTCGCTTTTGCTCCATTGGGAGTGTTGTCGTAGCGGTCGATGATGCCCACCTTGAGTCTCAGGTTCTCAGGTTGGTCGAAGCGAATTTCCCAGGCCAGATCAGCCGTAATGCGGAAGTCCTCGTCCCAGTTGTTCCAGGACGGCAGATAGTCGAATGTGGCCTTTACCTCTTGCTGTTCAGTCAGCTTTCGTTTCCAGTCGGCACCGAAAACTGCTTCTGGGATCCAACGGTTATCAGGGCCACCGAATTCACGGGAAACGCCTGCCCCAAATCGGCCAGTCAGTTTCTTTTCGTCACTGTCAGCAAAGCGATATGCGATACCTGAGTTGATTACCCACCGCAAGTCAAAAGCTTTGAACTCGTCGTACGCAACCTCCTGTTTGGTGAACCAGTTCCAGTGCGAGTGGTTCAGAATTAGATCCTGGCGAGTTTTTAACAGCGCGTAATGTTGGGTTTCCAGGTGATTGGCGGATGCCTTGGCATAGTTGATGTCAATTACTGTTTTGCTGCTGTCAGTTTTTCGTTCGAGTTCGGCGCCGGTCTTTAGAGTCAAGGTGTCCGAGTTACCAGAAGCTGCATTCATGCCCAGCTCGATTGCTGCCCCCCAGGCGCTCGGTTGAATCCAGGAAGAAAGAGTAGTGGGGATGTACCATGCGCTTTCAAACCATACGGTTTCAAGCTGGGCAGTTGCAGGGCTGTTAGAAGCAGGCTGGTCAGATTCAGATGAGGTCGCAGCAGCCTGGTTGTTGTCAGATTGGGGGGGAGTTTTTTCCGGAGCAGATTGTGCGGAGCTGGCGGAAGCAGCTAGCAGAGTCGTAACGACCAGCAAAACAACGATAGACAATACTCTCTGCATTGAATTCCTGAGCTGGTTGGCACCCTGGCTATTGGTGATGCGGCAGAGATGGGCCAAAAAACCAGTGATTTGAGTATCAAATCACTGGTGGCATCGCAAGATCGAATGCACACTCATGCCGCAAATTGCTTTTCGCCGAGTTCCGTGCTGTGCGCCAGGTGTGAGCCAGTCCCAGGGCAGATAAAAGTCCCTGGGCGCATAAAAAACAGGGGCCGCAGCGAGCGGCCCCTGAAACAGCGTATGGCAGTCAATTGGCGAGAGAAGTCAGGAAAAATCAACGATTTCGTCACAGGCTGCGGACGCGGCCAGGATTGGTTCCAGTACTTCCTGCTGCTCCGCTTCCGGAGCCATTGGTTCAGACTCGTCGACAGATCCTGATTCATCCACTGGTTCAGACAGTGTCTCAAGATGGGGCTGGTCTGTCTCATCGTCACGATTGATCGCCGGGATGCCCTCTGCATTGGGTTCCACGGACTCTGTTTCCTGATCGATCCGCGCGTACCCTAGATCTCGCAGCACTTCGAGGATTTCACTACAAGTCGGAAACATGCGACCGCTGGCACGCTTGTAAGCGTCCAGAGCATGCATGAACTCGATTTCATCATTGCTGTAGTCTCTTTCGCAGGTTGTGGGGTCAATGTGACGGCGGCGTTGCACTGTACGCCGGTCTCCCTCGCGACGGTCACTGGCGACGGTCACTTCTTCTTGACGCCGTTCCTCACCTGATCTTCGTTCACTGTCGATTCGTCGGTCCATCGTGATTTCAGTTTGGGTTGTCACGGTTTCGTGCTCCTCTTACGGAAGTCAGGTAGCCAGGGCAGTCAAAAGACTAGGCAATCACTTGTGCCATAACCGGTACATCGGAAGACTGGGGTGTAAAAAAATACCGATCAGGTAAAATGGGCAATTGTTCTGGATTCGCGGGATTGTATAGATGTTATTGTTCTGGGAAAGATTCTGGTTATAGAGGGATGGGTAGTTTGGGTTGACTTATCGCCCAGCACAAACATACAACATGAATCCATCAATGGACGGTACCGAATGTGCCAGACGGTCACATTTTGCCTGGGAAATGGACTGACGCTATAGCCGATGCGGCGCTAATCGAAATAGTATGGCGGTGTCTTTACTTGTGTTAAACCTTTGGTGTGATTGTTCTTGTGTCGCTTGGTGGTAGAATAATTCACCCCTCAGGCAGGCGCAGCGGATCGCGATCGGTGTATTTGGTCGCGCCTGCGGGTTGCGCGAATTACGCAACCGATTCCAATTGGGGCCACGCAGCAGCAAACAGGAGCTCGAAGGTGGTTCGACTGACGCTTTTCGCAGTCCTGGGGGTTTGTGTTTACCTGGTTGGCGATCAGGTGGCGCTGAGTCAGGTGCCTGCCGCAGCTCCCCACTCTAAACGGCAGGAGGAGCTGCAAAAGCGATTTGAGAAAGAAGTATTGCCTATCTTGCGAGAGGCGTGTTTCGATTGTCATGGTCCGCAGGAGGCGAATGAGGGCATTGCCTTACACAAGTATCCTGATGTGCAATCTGTGACCGCTGACCGCCAAGTCTGGGAACGCATTCTGCGGGCTTTACGGTTTGGCAAAATGCCGCCACAAGGGAGCCCTGCTCTTTCGCAGGAGAAACGGAAGCTGCTGGTCGACTGGATTCGGCCAGTCGTTACCGAGATTAATTGCGATTTGCCACGCCCATTAACTCCCGTCACGATTCGGCGCTTGAACCGCAGTGAATACGACAACACGATTCGCGACTTGTTGGGATTGGATATTCACCCTGCACGTGATTTTCCCTCAGATGATGTTGGTGAAGGGTTTGACAATATTGGTGATGTGCTCTCGTTGCCGCCCTTGCTTTTCGAGAAGTATCTGGATGCAGCGGAGGCGATTGCCTCTGCCGCAATTGTGATCGTGGACCCTGCCTCGGTTCCGCGCCAACGGCGGGCCAAAAAACGTCTGAAGTTTGACGGGGCTACGATGCTGAATAAAGCAGGAGTTTACAGCATGTGGTCTGCTGCTAGTGTTGCAGGGACTTTTCAATTCCAGCGCGAGGGAAAATTTGAGTTGCGGGTCGTGGCAGGTGCCGATCAAGCGGGTCCTGAAGTTGCCAAAATGGAACTGGCGCTCGATGGAAAACCTGTCGGAGTTGTCGACGTAAAGGCATCGCGCCGACAGCCAACGCCAGTCGGTTTAATTACTGTCGTAAAGGCTGGTTCGCATCGCTTAAGTGCGCGGTTTATTAACGACTACTATCGCCCGGACGATCCAGATCCCAAGAACCGTGATCGCAATGTTTATGTTACCAGGCTGGAGGTTAATGGTCCTCTGGATGTTCCTGATGCGAAGATACCCGCGGTGCAAAAACAGCTCGTCAAGGCGAAGCCTGACTCGGTTGCTGATGCAGTGGAATTGGCTCAAGGATCGCTGCGGCCACTAATGAGACGCGCTTTTCGGCGTCCTGTGACCGATGCGGAAGTGGCTGCCCTAGCGGGTTTCGTGCAGTTGGCTATGAAACGCGGCGAATCTTATGAACGCGGCATGCAGGTTGCCTTGTCTGCGATGCTGGTATCGCCGCATTTTCTCTTCCGTGTAGAACCTGGTGGAGGTGAGGATGTGCAAGGAGGTGAGCGGAGACTGAGCGACGCACAATTGGCATGTCGGCTGTCTTATTTTCTTTGGTCCAGCATGCCAGATGCGGAGTTGTTTGCGCTAGCGGAGGCCAATAAATTGAATTTCCCGGAAGAACTCGACCGTCAAGTTCGACGGATGTTACTGGATCCAAAGGCACAAGCGCTGGCTGAAAATTTTGCTGGGCAATGGCTCAATTTGCGCAACCTTGATGACATTAAACCTGACCCGCAGCAATTCAAGTCATTCAGCGATGAGTTGCGGTCGGATATGAAGCGAGAGACCTTCACTTTTTTCAATGCAGTTGTGGCCGAAGACCGTAGCCTGCTTGATTTTTTGAATGCGGATTTCAGCTTTGTCAACGAGCGTCTGGCGCGTCATTATGGCATCGAAGGCGTTGTTGGAGATGAGTTTCGCCGTATTTCACTGCAGAGTGTCAATCGCGCCGGCATCCTGACCCAGGCGAGTATATTGACGCTGACATCCAACCCGACTCGAACCTCGCCAGTGAAGCGTGGAAAGTGGATCATGGAGAATATCCTGGGAACTCCGCCACCGGATCCACCAGCGGATATTCCAGATCTGGCGGTGACACAAAAAGTTGCTCCTGAGTTGCCTTTAAGGAAGCAATTGGAGATTCATCGCCAAGACGCCAGTTGCGCTGTTTGTCATCGAGAAATGGATACGTTGGGATTAGGATTTGAGAATTTTGACGCGATTGGTCGATGGCGAATCAAGAGCGGCGACCAACCGATTGATCCATCGGGTGTCTTGCCCGATGGCAAGAAATTTGAGAGCCCGTTAGAGCTCGTAGCGATTCTCCGTTCAAGAGGCGATGGATTTGTACGTGCGCTTGCGGAGAAGATGTTGGTTTATGCTCTAGGGCGAGGGCTCACGTTTTATGATCGTTGCGCAATTGATAAGATAGTTGATAGCGTTGTCGAACAGGACTATCGTTTCTCTGTGTTGGTGACGGAGATCGTCAAGAGTGAGCCATTTCGTATGGTGCGTACCGACAGGGACCACGATGCAAACTGATGGTTTAGGCTTGGCTTTCGCGGCCATTATTTAATGGAGCAGTTGTGATGGCATATTCCCCCTTGGCAAGAAGAACGTTTTTGCGAGGTTTAGGATTGTCTGTAGGGTTGCCGTTGCTGGATGCGATGGGCCCACGAGCCATCTCTGCAGCTCCCCCTGTTGCCCCTCGTCGCGCTGCATGGGTCTTTTTCCCCAATGGCGCCATTATGCAAGATTGGACGCCTGGCGTGGTGCGAGACGTTCCGCCTGAGCCAGCGGCGGGTCCGAGGGCTCAGTTTGAGCTTTCCAAGACTCTACAGGGCCTCTCTGATTTCAGAGACGATCTCATTGTCTTTACAGGGCTGGCACAAGATGAAGGTCGGGCCAAAGGTGACGGTCCTGGTGATCATGCGCGTTGCTGCTCGACGTTCCTGACAGGGGCGCACCCGTTCAAGACGGCAGGTGCGGATATTCGTGTGGGGAAATCTGTGGACCAGGTGGCTGCCGAATTAGTTGGTCATCAGACTCGTTTGCCTTCGCTTGAGTTGGGCATCGACAAAGGGCGCAATGCGGGCAATTGCGACTCCGGTTACAGCTGTGCATATTCGTCCAACATTTCCTGGAAGACTGAAACAACGCCGATGGCCAAGGAGATAAACCCACGTTTGGCTTTTGAGCGTTTGTTTGGTGCCGGCGAGTCGTCGCGTAGTCGAAAACTAAGAGATTACTACCGCAAGAGTATTTTGGATTTTGTTGCCAACGACGCGCGGCAGCTTCAGAGTCGGCTAGGCAAGAACGACCAGCAGAAGATTGCAGAGTATTTTACGAGTGTGCGCGAATTAGAGCAGCGGATTGTACGGGCTGAAAAGGCTAGCGAGGTAGAGCGGCCGGACTTCGATATTCCCACGGGTGTTCCGGGTAGTCTCGAAGAGCATGTGAGACTGATGTACGACATATTAGTTCTGGCTTTTCGTACGGATACTACGCGCATTGCGACGTACATGCTCGGTAACGCAGGAAGTAATCGCCCGTACCCTATGGTTGATGTGAACGATGGGCATCATCATCTGTCTCATCATGGTAATAACGCTGAGAAGATGAAGAAGATCCAGAAGATTGACCGCTATCTGGTCGATCAATTTGCGTACTTCCTTGATAAGCTTCGCTCGGTTGAAGAAGGCGATGGGACACTGCTCGATCATTCGATGATCGTCTACGGTAGCGGTTTAGCGGATGGCAATGGACACCACCATCACAATCTCCCCGTCGTTATGGCAGGCGGTGGCGGCGGGACGGTTACGACGGGGCGGCACCTTTCATATTTGGATTCTTCCAGGGAAATGCCCTTGAACAACCTATTCCTTTCAATGTTGGAGCGCATGGGCGCTTCGGTGGACCGATTGGGTGACAGTGATGGTCGGTTGCCTGACTTGAAAGTCTAGGACGAGACGGTGCACGGGGATTTGAAGACACAGCGTCCGCGGCCTGCCCGGCTGTGAGGCTCGGTTGTACCCGTCGACTAACAACGCAGGTGGTACTTTAAGTCAACGTCAAAAGGGCGACCAGATGAGCGACGAGACATCACCTTCGGAAGATTCACGCCCTGGCCAGACGGTTCAGCAGCAGCACGTGGCAGCGCGTGTGCCAGAAAAAATCAGTCGTGGCGTATTCAGTAATGGTGTTATCGTGATTGCCGGTGGATGTGAATTTGTTTTGGACTTTCTGCAGAATTTGGGGCATCCACCGCAAGTTGCCAGCCGTGTTGTGTTGCCCCATGTTACGATGCCACAGGTGGTTCAGGCGCTGCAACAGAACTTGGATCTGTATCAGCAGAAATTTGGTGCGATCGCTGAAATTCCACGACCGACATCAACTGGTCGCCAGCAGACTCCGCAGGAAATCTATGACGAACTCAAACTCCCTGAAGATCTGTCGATGGGGGTTTATGCCAACGGAGTGATGATTGGGCACACCGCCACTGAGTTCAGATTTGATTTTCTCGTCAACTTGTTTCCACGCCCGGTGGTTTCGGCTCGTATATTTCTGGCGGCCCCACAGGTTCCTCGGTTATTGGATTCGTTAGGACGCAACTGGAGGCAATTTCAAGAACGAGCTCGTCCATCAGAGTTTCCAGGGACGGGACAGGTTAGTACCAATGATGTAGAGAACATGCCGAAGCAAGTCACCGACCCGCCACCTCCCTCGGACGACACGACTGCTGGTCCCTGAGATTGTTTCAAGTGTCTGTTGTTACATTTGATTCTGTTTCTTGTTGGTGAAGGACACAGGGTGACTGCCCTGCACCAGTCTGGCGAGCGGTTGGCGCGAGCTGGTTTCATATGTGTTGCTGTTTCTGAACCTTGGTATCCTCTGGGGGGCTGTTTCTGTTGCAGATGTCGCGAGAATCAGTGAGTTGCCCTTCTTGTCTGGCAATGTTTGTAGTGCCTCCAAGGGCACGCCAGGTGGGATTGGTCCTTTGCCCCCACTGCCAGGGTGTGGTAGCCGCCAGCCAGAACGGAGCCGTAGTCGCTGCGGAGCCCTCACGGCCCACTCGGCCCTATTCTGCGGCGGATCGCTACCGATCACGTCAGAAATTACGGCAGCCTCAACGCCGCGGTGCCGGGTGGGTTATCGCGACCTCGGCCTTCTTGATGCTGGCGTTTGTGGGTTGGTATGTGTGGTCCCGACCTGCTGGCACTGAGGCAGTTGAGGTGTCGGAAGCAAATAAACAGGATGTAGTTTCGCTTGATGTGGGAAGGGAAAAACAGGCGGTAACGGAGGAGCGGCAAGACGATCTGGGGCAGGATGGTGAACTCAGCCAACTGCTAAGGGATTTGAGCAGTCAAGATGTTCAGGTCCGTCAGCAAGCACTCAATGGTTTATTGCAGTTTCCGGTGCAGGATTCACGTCGCTCGGACGTCACCAATCGAGTGGAAAAGGTGCTGGAGTCTGATGACACGGT
>PBOG01000148.1 GCA_002724245.1 Planctomycetaceae bacterium | reverse complement strand
TTCATTGCTGCGACGTGCAAAGAAAAAGGCATCGCCTTCCTGAAAGGTGAGGCAGCCGTGGGAGTCCGGAAAGTCGCGCCCGAAAGCGCCAGTGAACCCGCGTCGAGCGGGACGGCGAGCGGAAAATATGATCTCAAGATTAATGATCGGGTTTTTCAGGTTGCCGTCGACGGACAGCGCGTCACGGTCAACGGCAAGGCATTTGAGGTTGACTTGCAGTCCGCGTCGGAAGGTGATGCACCGGCGGTGAGCGCGTCATCGACGGCAGCCGATGTCGCGGTGAATGCTTCCATGCCAGGTGTCGTACTCAAAGTTCTCAAACAGGTCGGTGATCATGTGAACGCGGGCGATACCGTCATCGTCCTGGAGGCGATGAAGATGGAAGTGACTGCCAATGCGCCGGCCGCGGGGACCGTTGGTAGTATCGAGGTCAAGCAGGGCGACCAGGTGGTCAACGGCCAGCGGTTGGCGACGATCGCAAGTTGATCCGATGGACGGCGTCCTCAAAAGCGGCGTCCGCAAAAGTAGGGTGCGATCGTGTCAGTATCCGCCCTGCAGCCGTTTGCAGGGCGTCGGTTTCATCAGCACTCCGCGTTGAACTTCAGTGCGTCTTTACGGATCGCGCACCGGGCGTATTGCTGGCTAGCCAACAGGATTCGCGACGACACGGCCTGCATGTCGCCCAGCCACTGCGGGCGACATGGACTTGACTTGCGCCGAGCCCCGGTTGACGATACCGTGAGGGCCCTGATGCGAGCGTGGTGGGTTTCATCCCCCGCACCAATGTCCACTTGTGCACAGCAAAAAAGGAACCGGGCATGTTGCATGTTCTGGGAAGTCAACAAAAAGTGTGTGACAAAACCACACGCCGTCAACTTCTCCAGGCGGGTGGTGCCGGCTTGTTGGGTTTGACGGTGCCTCGGTTACTAGCTGCCGAAGAGGTGCAACCGCTGGCGACGCGCCGAGCCAAATCCGTAATTTTTCTTTTCCTGTTTGGGGGGCCGAGTCAGTTTGAGACGTTTGATATGAAGCCAGACGCCCCGAGCGATCTTCGTGGTCCCTATTCCCCGATCGCTTCGCGAACTCCCGGGCTACGCATTTGCGAACACTTGCCGCTGACGGCCAGTGTATCAGACAAATTTTGTGTTATTCGAAACATGTCGCACCCTGTCAACAGTCACCAAGGGGGCTCGTACTACATACAAACCGGACACCGTCCACCCAGCCCGGAGAGCGTCGTTCCTACGCCAGGCGATCGACCGTCGCTCGGTTCACTGGTTGAATATCTTTCTCAGCGGTCTGGCAGCCGGGTGGGGCAGCCACTGCCCCACTATTTTGTGGTGCCGAATTACCTGGGCCGACTGCACGTTGGCGGCCATTGGCGTTTTCCGGGTGAGTACGCGGGTTGGCTGGGACGCCCCTACGATCCAATGACCACCGTGGTCGACAAGAAGAACGAACAAGACAATCCCTACTACCGCGCCTGTTCCGACGCGGAGCTTACTTTCCAATTACAGGGACAGACTAATGGCGGGGGGCTCGCGCTCGATCGGTCGAATCGTCGGCAGTCGTTACTCGGTCAGTTCGATGCCCAGCGCCGTGTGGCTGACCAAATCGACGCCTATCAGGATTTCGACAAGCTCCAGCGTCGGGCGCTGTCCCTGGTCACCGACGGTGGCATCAACCGGACTCTCGACATTCGCAGGGAATCGCAGAAGTTGCGAGATCGCTACGGGCGCAACTTGTTTGGGCAATCGACACTGATGGCGCGTCGTTTGGTTGAAGCGGGAGTCCGTTTTGCGACCGTCCATTGGGATCAAGTCGATGGTTATAATTGGGATTCCCATCGCAGTAATCACTATCTCGAGAAGTACCTGTTACCGGGTTTGGATCAGGCACTTTCCGCGCTGCTGATCGACCTCGATGATCGCGGATTGCTCGACGAGACGTTGGTGGTTTGTTTGGGTGAGATGGGACGTACGCCGCGACCCAACAAGCAATGGGGGCGTGACCACTGGAGTAATCTGTTTCCCGCAATTGTGGCCGGTGGTGGGATTCGCGGTGGCACGTTGTACGGGAAATCAGACAGTACCGCTTCCGCTCCGGATGGTACCCCGACGACACCTGAAGATCTGGCGGCAACGATCTACCACGCCCTGGGAATTAACCCTGCGATTCAGGTCAACGATCCACTGGGCCGCCCGACGCCATTGGTTACCGATGGT
Source organism: Planctomycetaceae bacterium (assembly GCA_002724245.1). Classification (GTDB taxonomy): domain Bacteria; phylum Planctomycetota; class Planctomycetia; order Pirellulales; family Pirellulaceae; genus UBA9264. The sequence goes on along the minus strand of PBOG01000148.1, from coordinate 49,330 downwards.
AATCCTTTGGTCGAATTGTTCGGCTAACCGGCGCACTGGAAATCGGGGTGCCAGACGCTCCGTCTGGCAGCACTCTGATCGCTGGGCGGGGATCAGACGGGTTTTCGGTAGATGATGGTTTGCATAGCGAGGTTCAAGTACCTCTCAAACCAGAGCACAGGTGTCAGCAGAAGTTGCCCTAGAAAATAGGGGTAGATTGCTTTTCGCAAGTTGATGCCCTGGCCTTTGCGAATCTTGAAAGCCGTGCCGGCGAACAGATAGAAGTAGGCCGGGAATGCGCCGTAAGGAAGGTAATCGACACGTTCCAAGCCACAGCGGTCAGCAAATTTCAGGAGCATCTTCTTGGAGTACAAAACCGTATGCTGGGGTGCTTGTACGCCAGGCCACCGCTTGCCGAACAAGCGATAGCTCACACAATCCAGCCTGGGGACTTCCACGACCAGATGTCCTCCAGGCTTGAGGATGCGTGCGGTTGTTTCCAGGGTGCGAACGGGGTCGTAGTCGTGCTCTAAAAAATGCCACATGGTTACCAAGTCGTAATGGTCCTGCGGAAGTGGTTGCTCGTAGAACAGACCTTCGTGAAATTCGACGCCATCGAAAAAAGGGAGGTGGGTGAGGTTCTTGAAATCTACGCCACCCGCGGCGACCTGATACCGCTGTCGTAGTCGCTGTAGAAACGACCCGGAGCCACAGCCGACATCCAGTACACGGTCGCCTGGCTGCAGTTGCACATACCGTGATACGAGCTGGTCTTTCTGGCGATCATGTTTGTCCATGCCACGTTGATAGAATCGCGTCAGGATGCCCCACTCAGTTTCTTTGCGATGTGCGATGTACTCGTCGTCGTAGTAGGCGCCGATGTGCTTGATCGTCAGGCGTGGCGACTGGTACGCCAGACCGCAGCTCGCACAGGTGACAAAGCGAAAGTCACCCGGCTTGCCTGTCAGGTCGTCCTGGCCGGTGAGCAGGTCGTGGCAGGACGACTCACCGCATGCGTAGCACGATACCTCTTCAAACTGGTCGGACGTGGGAGGCCCAGTCATTGTGGCTGGCATGGCCCTGTTCCTTCTTGAGCGGAAACTCTCAACGTGCTGAGTATGTTGGTGTCAAACAAGAACGTCGTCACGGCAGGAGTCCGGTGGTGAACGCAACGCAGAGGAGCAGGCACGCTTCGACCCCTGCCACCAGACGAAAGCGAGTGCGTTGTCGCAACATGCGATCATGGCAAACCTCGAATACACAGAGCAGCAGATAGACACCGACGATTGTCTGGAGAATTGTCGTGTCGCCAGAGAGTGGGGCTCGGCGGCTGTCAATCAAGAGGATAAATGCCGGATACTTGAGCAGGACGACGTGGTAATTCAGTCCGCTCCAACTGGACCGTGGAGGGAACCAGTACCAGCAGACCATCAGCAGTGTAAGCCCTCCGAGCAGACCTGGTGCAGCGGGATCGGCCGTACTGACAAGGAGTCCAGCAGCTGTGGTTGCCAGTCCGATTACGATCAGCTGAAACGCCTTGCGATGCAACGTCGTGCAGAGAGTGCGGTTGGGATCGACACGGCGGTCTATTGGGACATCGGCGAGGTCGTCCCAAATACGAAACTGCGCCAACAGTAACGCTGCCAGGAGCATGTCAATCAGTGCGTGTCCCCAGTGTGGAGGCAGAGATTGTGGCACCGAATGACACCAGGCGGCGAGCAGGACGAGCGTTCCGAGCGCTGCAATCCGCGGCATCAACAGACGGGTCTGCAGGTAGGCGTAAATGTCATTACCCAATGACTTCGACAAGGCCACGGTCTCCATCGATACGCAGGATGTCGCCACTGGTAATACACTCGGTTGCGTTGGGGATTCCGACCACCGTGGGAATCCCGTACTCGCGGGCGAGAATAGCACCGTGGGATAGCATTCCACCGCGCTCCATCACCAGGCCCCGGACGAGAAACAGGATTGGTCCCCAGCCGGGGTCGGTTTGCCGGGTGACCAGCAGGTCTCCTTCCTGAACTTCTGTAAACTGTCTGGGATCGGTTAACACGATTGCCCGACCGACAATGGTACCTCCCGAAACGGCGGTCCCGTGGAGGTGGCGTTGTGGTTCGTCACTGCTGTCTGCCGGAGTGCCAGCTGCAGAAGGTTCCCAGAATTGACCAGATGTCAGTTCAATGTGATCCGGCGGCCGGTATTGGCTGAGTGATGCCAGTTCGGCACGGCGGAGTTTTGCCAGGTCGGCTGCGGTCATCGGGAGCATGGCAGCGCGATTGATGATCTGTTCGACTTCCTCACAGGTCAGGTAAAAAATATCCTCCGGGGTGTGTAGCAGGTTGCGATCGGCGAATGATTTACCCACGGTCAGAGCCAGCCGCCGGAAGCGACTGTACAGCAAGGCCTGCTTCAGACGTGCACGCTCGCGGCAGGCGACACTACGTTGAGTCCAATGAATGAGACGACGGGCAACGCTATCTTTTCTGGGCCATGGCAGGAAAGACGCCAGTTTTTTTGTTCGCAACACGCCGAGGACGCGCTCTGTTTCCCGTTCTCGACGATGCTGCTGTCGTTGCAGGTGTTCCTCCGGAGACTCCCCGTTACGAGTGACGTACGTTGCCAGTATGGGTATCAGCGAGGCCGGGTCTTCTTGGTAACTGGGTTGGGTCAGCATCAGCTCGCCCGAACAGCGAAATCCCCAGGTTTCCAGGAATTCTTCTAGCGCCCGCCGCACCGGCTCCAACGATTCGTTGGATGTGATTTGGTGCCAGACCTGATCGGGAGGGTCGCGCGTGATTGCGGCGGTCAGGGACTCGTGTTGTCGGATCAGTCGTGACAAATCCCACAGTCGTTCTGTGGGCAGACCGCTGACAATGTCACACAAGCCCGTCAGCAGACGGTTGGCGATGGCGGTATCTGCGGCATTGGTGAACTCAGCAGAGAGCAGCCGTTGGGTAAGTCGATAGCTGATCATGCTCGCCGCGTCTGCCAGCGCCGCTTCCGTCCACTGACTGCGGATACGCAGAAAGCGTCGCCACAACGCGAGCAGCTCTGTCCAGTCGAGTGACGGTAAACGATCTGGGTGACTGTCGTCAGCAAAGGCATCCACAGTCGCTTCAAAGCGGGCGATTCCACGAGGCATTTTCCAGAGACTCCGGATCGCCTTGCTGGCGATCCGAAGCGACTCCGCCAGTTCGCGCAGCCGACCCCGTTGCAGAGAGGTCCAGCGCGGTGCCCGATGATCACGGTCGGTCGATTCGGCGCCGACGAACTGATTGAAGGCCTCTGCCAGAAACTCACCGAGGGGAGCTGCCCGCAACACCGCGTGGATATTGGTCAAGTTGTAGTAGAGTCGGCCAGCATGTGCTCCGACGAGATTGCGCAGCGGGTATTCCATCAGGTCGATGCGTTCTTCCGAGATGCCGAAGGCGATGCCCAGATTGCGAAAATAGTGGTAGTAACCGGTAGCGGCGACGGAATACAGCAAGGGTGAAATTGGATCAGGAAAGTTCTCATTCACGTTGGCATTGGACCAGACGAGTTTCTGGCACGATTGTCTGAGCGTTGTGATGGGGCGGCTTTGCACAAGATAGAGTTGGTCACAGCCATCGACGCACCATTCGATATCCTGGGGATGTTCGAAATCGTCTTCGAGCGCGGTACCCAGGGAGCCGAGCTGCTGGAGCAGCTCGTCGCTGAGCGGCTCGACGTCTTCGATACAGGAAACAAGATCCTCAGATACCGTTCCTTGTCGATCGATAAATAGACGTCGCGGTGAAACGTCCCCGGTAACCAGGCGGTCTCCTAGCCCCTCGCAATATTCGAGGACCATGCTGTCCTGGTTGCTGTGTTGTACGGAGCGAGTAAACAGAACCCCGGCGAAGCGGGCGTCGACTTGTTGCTGGATGATGACTCCCATTGACTGCAGCTGAATGCCACGCGTCAACTGGTAAGCGAGAGAGCGATGAGACCAGTAGGATGCCCAGCAACGTTTGAGCGCGGTCAGTAACTGTTCCAGCGTGCGCACGTTGAGGAACGAGTCAAGCTGTCCCGCAAAGGCGGCTTCGTTTGAGTCCTCACCGCAGGCCGAGCTGCGGACGACGACAGGACCCTGGTTTAACAGTTCCGCCGTCGCGGTGGTGATCTCGTCAACGAGGTCTACAGGCAGTTCACTAGAGATCAGGCGCGACTCGATGGCTTCGGCCGCTGCGGCGATCGCCGCAGGATCGTCCAGGGAAAGTGAGTCGGTTTTCTGCGCCACGAAATGACCCAGCGCGGTTGCGTTGAGCAACTGCTGGAAGGCCTCGCCATGGAGGACGACGGCCGGAGGCACGGGATAACCCCACTGGTGCATGCGGGCGAGTCGCCATGCCTTTGCGCCGCAGTGGGCTGGGGCCTCCAGAGTGTCCAGCGGCAACACGTGCGCGGGTTGGGTTAATTTAGTTTGCAATTCCATTCAACGTTCATCCAATCACGCTGCAGAGACTGCTGGTGCTTACGCGGCTCGCTCTCTCAGGCCCATCCGCATCAGTCCATAGTTGAATGCCAGATGCGTTGCCGCGCCTCCAAACGTCAGGCAAAGCCAGGTCGCTCTGGGAACCGGTACGGCAAGAGATACAGCCAGCAGGCCGCCGACCACCGAGTCGGCTTGATCGACCAGGAAACAGATACGTTGGGCGACGGGATGGTGGGCAGGCGCTCCGGGGGCGATGTCGCACTGTCGTTTGACGAAGGAGTTGGGGAGCTCACCCAGCATGAATCCACAACCTGCCCAGCATCCGAGCAGAAAAAGATGGACAAGTGAAAGAGGCCACAGTGACTGGCCTGTCGTGTCGAGAGGTTGCAATAAGCGGTGCATCAAAACAAACGACAGACCCGCGGCAGGAACCATGACGACGAATCCTCGCCACGTTTTGTTGGCACCGAAGATCCGTCGCGAACGAAACGTAAATCCGGCATCGATGGCGACGGCGAATCGTCGTGCGGCTTTGCTTCTCAGCCATACCGTCTGTACGATTCCCGCCAGCAAGAACGCGAGAAAGAAAAACAGGGTGCAAAAAAACGGGTCAGGTATCGTCATGGCAACCAGACTGGGCGGTGGTCCAATCAAAAATAGAATCCGGTTTGGTCACGGTTCTGGAACAGCAGAATTTCTCCCGGGATACTTTTGGCACGAAGCACCCACTTCCACCAGCGAATCGAGTTGGCAGTTTTCCGGTGCTGCAAGCGGTGCAGGTGGTAACCGGGGACACGAGGCAGCATGTGATGCAGGCTGTGGGCATCGACGTTCAGCAGAATCAGTCGGGCGAACCATTGCGGGAAGATCAAGGAACGCGTGAACACTTCCTGTTGCAGGGGTGGAAACGGCTTGACGGGGTGGGCAGTATTGTGCGTGTGCGGGTCGGTCTGGCTGTTTGCCAGTTCCATGGGGATGTGTGTGTGCTGGCTAAGAATGAGGAGGTCCTGCAGCGACATGGTGATCAGCAGGCCGAGGCCGATGGTGCGGGCTACGAACCCCCAGCCCAGCAAGGTTCCCAGCGCCAGATAGACAGCGAGGTAGCCGATAATATTGAGGACAAGCAGGCGCCGTTCTCGCGGCCGGGGAAAGATCTTCCACAGACGCGGGAGATTCCAATAATTATTCAGTCGGTAGAGTGTGGCGGGCAGTGGAATCCACAGTCGCCAGCAGACATTGAGCACCAGGCGTTCAAACCTGTGTAGCTTACGGGGAACGAGCGTTTGCGTTGTCATGTCCAGATCCTGCCAGCCGGTCCAATAGTGGTGCTTTGCATGGACCAGGCGCCAGCAATCGCCTGGAATACACGCCAGGAGTCCGGCAGCATGGATTGACCAGCGGTTCAGCCAGCTGGTGCGAAACAAGGTCTTGTGCCCGGCTTCATGCAGGATCGCAAACCACTGGATCATGGCGACCGCCAATCCGAACTGGCCGGCCAGCCAGATCCAGGTGTGGGCCGATAGCGCGAGCGCGAGCGACAGGGCGGTCAAGAGTGTCGCCGCGAGTAAATAAAAACCACCCACCAGATTACTGGACCGCAGTTGCTCCACCTTCGGCTCGTTGGGCATCAAGAGTGACGTGGGACATGAATCTGACTGCGGTGTTCCTGGCGGTGTGGTCGTGTGGGCCTGGGACTCATGTGGTGATCGATGCGCAGCCGGGCTGGGAAGAATATCCGGTTGTTCTACAAAACACTGCTCGATGCGCGCCATATACTGTTGTGTTGACTGGCGGTCCGTCTTATGGATTCGTGGCAAGATCTCCAGAGTGATGACGCCAGGTTTCACCTGGAGAAAATTATGTTTCCTGGGGAGTATCGCCTCGGTTCCATGAATCACAATGGGTTGGGTTGCGAGACCGGTCTGATTGGCCAGTACGGCAGCCCCGCGGCGGAAAGGCATTAGCGCGGGTGAACGGGTTCCCTCTGGATAGATGACCAGCCATTTGCCCTCCGATAGCACTTGCCGACACTTTTGCAGGCTATCGCTGACGGCGGTGCCAAATACCGGAATACTGCCGAGCTTTTTCAGCACCGTGCGCAGTCCCGGGTAGCGAAAATATTTTTCGTTGGCGACAAAGGCGACAGGCACGTTGAGACTCGCGACCAGCGCCATCTGGTCAAACCAGGACGAGTGGTTGGCGACGATGATCGCGTTGCTGCCATCTCCGAGGTGTTCCTCGCCGATCACATTGATCTCGACGCCAAAAGCCCTCAGGGCACAACGAGTCGCCCGCTTCAGACGCCCTCGAAAACGTAAATCGGTCTCGCGCCGATCGAGGCAGGGAAGGAGAATCAGAAAGTAAAAGAAGCTGGCGTAGTAGGCGCAGAATCCGACGCCGCGGTGGAAGCTCCTCTTCATCACCGGAAACATCTGTGTCTTACCGGATTGCCGGTATCCTTACTCGGCGAAGTCAACTTGCCCGCATCGCATGCGGCAGGGAAACTAGTGTAAAGGATTGACAACTGAAAGTCGCCTGTTTTTTCAGCGCGGCGACCGTTGCGCTGATGGACTGCGAACAGAAGCCACCTGGTAACCTGCGCCGCGGGGTTGCATTCCAGGAGGAGGATTCATGGCATTGGATTCTGCCAATACAGCTGACGTCGAGGTGCGGACGTCTACCCGCAGTTGGTTGCGCATTGTCGTTTTGGGTTTCTGTGGTACGGTGATCCTGACAGTGGGTTCCCTTGTCACCCTGATGACCGCAGTTGTGACCCTCTTCCAGTCGCGGCGGTTTTGCGCCGAAGTGCTTGTCAGGGCCATGGGGCGGATGGCGCTCTGGCTGAGCGGCGTGCGGATGGTGGTCCATCGAGAGTTCCCGTTGCCGGCGGCGCAGACGATCTATATTTCCAACCATACGGCAACTCTGGATGTTTTTGCCACGGTGGCACTGGGCCTCCCCAATACGCGTTATTTTCTCAGTGGTTTTCTGCGAAAGATCCTGCCGCTGGGCCTGATTGGGTACCTGATCGGTGTTTTTTGGACGGTGCCCTGCCACTTCCCGGGAAAACGTCGGAAGATTTTTCAGCGCGCTGACCAGGTCCTGCGGCGTTCGGGTGAATCGGTTTACTTGACTCCCGAGGGGGGCCGTATTCGTACCGGTAAAATCGGTCATTTCAATCGTGGCGCGTTTCACCTGGCTACCAGCTTGCGAGCGAATATTGTTCCCATTTACATCCATATCCCTGAAGAGATCGACTCGGGAATGCATCTTGTCTCGGGGACCGGTCGTGTGGATGTCTATTTTCTGCCGCCGATCTCGACAGCAGATTGGACGCTGACTGAACTGGACCAGAATCGCGACGCGACCCGGCAACTCTACGTGGACTTTCACGCCCAACTGGGGTCTTCACAGTAGGGGTTCGTCCAGCCACTTGCCGAGAGATTGCTCGACCTGGTTGGCATAGTTGCGATCCTGGGGGCGATGGAAACAGCCCCCTGGCCGTGTACCGTCCGGGCAAAGCCCTGCTGGATCTCAACCGGGGGAGCCAGGCCTGGTGTCTCAAACTATTCTTGTGATTGTGGTGACGTTGGTCGATAATTTCGGGAAGGAGCATCAAGGGAGCTATAGCTATGGCGAATCAGGCGAGAGACCATCATTCAGCATGCGAGGGGCCCCTCTCTCGGCGCCGTTTTCTTGAATTTGGCGTTCCGACTGCGTGTGGGTTCGGCCTGGGCGATTTTTTGAGGGCGCGAGAAAAATTCAACGGATCGCGTCACGACACTTCGGTCATCTTTGTGTGGCTACCCGGTGGGCCGCCGCATATGGAAACCTATGATTTGAAACCAGATGCTCCCAGCGAGTATCGCGGCGCGTTTTCTCCTGTCGCGACCAGGGTGCCGGGCATTGATGTATGCGAATTGTTACCGTTGCACGCGCAGGTTGCTGACAAGTTCAGTCTGATCCGTTCCATCCATCATGGATACGCAAATCACGACGGTGGACACAAGCGGTTCTTGACCGGTCGCAAGCCGGCGACACCGAACGGTTTTGTTAACGATAAGCCCTGTGTTGGTTCGATGGCCTCCGTGATGTTGGAAGGAGAACGTGAAACCAACGGTTTGCCTAATTACATTGTCATGGGTTCTGGCCGTGTCAATCATATTGATACATTCAGTTTTGGTTCAGCCTATCTGGGGACGCACACGCATCCCTTCCGGATTTCCGCCGATCCCAGCCAGGAAGAGTTTCGCGTTCAGAACATCGGTATCGACAAGGCCATTTCAGGCAGAATTGATGATCGTGTCACGTTGTTGCGATCATTCGACCAACTGAGAAGCCAGTTGGACCAACGTGGTGAAATGCAGAGCATGGAGGTGTTTCAGCGCAGGGCTTTGGAGATGCTGAGCTCATCGAAAGTGCGTGAGGCTTTTGATCTGTCCCTGGAGCCACAGGGGGTTCGCGAACGATTCGGCATGCACGGTTGGGGGCAACGTGCCATTTTGGCCCGACGTCTGGTGGAACGGGGGGTACCATGGGTCACGGTGGTGATGGAGAACCCGTACCAATCAGGCATTCCAATGCTCAAAGCGGGCACCTACAACTGGGATTCCCACGCCGTAAATTGCCACATTTTTGACGACGCCAAGGCGCGCTTCCCGATTTACGACCGCACGATCAGCGCGCTCATTGAAGATCTCTACGCTCGTGGCCTCGATCAACGAGTGATGCTCGTCGTGACCGGTGAATTTGGGCGCACTCCACGTCTGAATTATCGCCCGGGAACAAATACGAAAGTCAGCCAACCCGGCCGTGATCACTGGCCCAATGCGATGAGCGTGCTGGTTTCCGGAGGCGGTATGCGCACTGGTCAGGCGATTGGGTCCACCAATAGTAAGGGGGAGGAACCAGCGACACGGGCGATGAGTCCCAACGCGCTGTGGGCCAGTGTTTTCCGGCATCTGGGAATTGACTATACGCACAGTTTTCTGGATTTTCGCGGTCGCCCGATGCCGATGTTGCCCGAGGGCGATCCGATTCCGGAATTGGTGTAGAACGCCTTGTTCCGAAAAGGCTGTTCAGGACGATCCAGGGGCTGTGTCATTGTGGTAAGGTTCCGGTCGCTGGTGCCGCTGGTCAACGCTGGAAAATTTCCCGTCGTTTGGTGCCAGGATTCTCATCACGGAACGCTGCCACCCATTGCGGCCCATGGCGCATCGAGGCGTACCGGGCTCCCGGGAATCCTACCGGGCTGCCAGGAATAGAGAGTCCGCCGCTCCCCAGACGACACCTGATTCGGGCAAATCCAGAGTTATTTAATACGCGGCTTGGTTGCCGACGGAGCGCCAGCTTCAGAAGGGTGGTGTGTTTCTTGACACATTCGATCTGTTAGACTGCCAATTCCAGAGCGATCAGAGTGCGTTGTTGCAGTAAGTCCTAGTTAGCGGGAGCGGGGGCATCGCCATGCAAGACCGTATCGAACAGCTGATGCGAATGGTTCTGATCGCTTTGATCATAATCAGCAGTAGCACCTGTATTGAAGGTGCGCAAAACGCCAACCGTACGGTGTCCAGCAATCGTTTCACGTACCTCAACGGTCATGACGTATGCCTGATTGGGAGTGTGTTTGCAGATCATATTGTGCCACACTGGTTCGGGCAGAGGTTGGTTGGTGATGTCGTATTGGTTGACCTCTCCCGGGTTGGGCAACGTAGCGAACTGGTCCTGCAGGCTGTGCATGATTACAACCTCCGGCGCGATCCAAATACGATGGTGCGTTGGTTGCCCAGTCAGGCCACTGCTGCGATCGTAGATGTGAATGGTGATGGTGCGTTGGACGTGATTACACGAAACGCCACCCGTGCCGAGACCCATCTTTGGTCAACTCGTGACGAGTCCTGGGCCAAGGTCGGATTTCCCGTCGCTACGGGTGCCGGCGGCGTGCGCTGGGGGATTGTTGAACCAGGGGGACCAGTCACGATCCTTGTCCGCAGTATTGGCGTGACGGGTGCCTGGCAATTTGTCGATGGCCAGTGGCAGGCTGCTGATCACTTGACCATCGGCCTGGAATTGGATGGGCGACGGCTGCTCACCGGGTCATCGGGCCATGACCGTGGGGTCCAGCTGCGTGATCTGGATGGCGATGGTTGTTGTGAGGTGATTGCCGGCGGCGGTCAGCACCGAGGTATTCTCCAGTGGAACCAGCAGCAGCGTCGCTGGCAGGCAGCGCCTTTTGCGTTGCCCGATGGGATCTCTGTCGTTACGGATCGCGGTGAAGATGCGGGACTGCGCTTTGTAGACGTTGATGCGGATGGCGACCAGGACATCATTTTTTCGGACGCATTGCGCTACGCTGTGTATCTCTTTGAATCGATGGAGGCAGGTTGGACGACACGCCTGCTGGCCGCGGAGCGAGCTGGCCCTGCAAGCCCGGAGATTCCACCGATTTCCGTGCGCGGGCGCACCACGCTTGCCTGGTATGACACGGCGGCGCAAACGGTCAATCTCCCCGGCGAGTCGGCGCGCTTTAGCCTCCGCCAAGCTCTGGCGGATTACCGCCTGAGACACATCCAGGAATCGGCGTCGGAAGGGTTTGCGGCAGTTGTTTCCAACCAAGGAGCGGAAGACGAGTGGTACAACTATGAAGGCAAGGTCGTTCCTAATTATCATCTCCGTCAGACGAAAATTGATGCCAGACTGGTGTGGGAGACTCCGCCACTTCAACAGCCAGATGCGGACGAACAAGTCCACCTGGTTTTTCTGGGTGCCATTGGCTATCGGTCGCAGCCGGTGACCAAAGGTTATGGGCTGGAAATCGACGGACAATTACGGCTGCGATTTGATGTCACCGAGCATTTGACTTCGTGGCAAAGCGACAACGGAGACACCAGTCTTCTTTTTCGTCCTACCTGGAAATCAGGTGAAGATGCGGCAGGCTTCTTCTACTTGTCATTATCTGGCGATCTGGTCACGCCCGGAGAATCGGTCCGTATCGGGATCCGTTCACTAGGGAGTGGCTCCCAGCGCTGGTTCGCGCTGCACCCGGTGAAAGATGTGGTGGTACGTCAACCTGATCGTCTCGGAGTCGAGGTGGTGACCACTGCGCAACGGGACGAACCCACCGTCTATCAAGTGGGAGTGGCAGCGGTAGACGTGACGCCCGATTACCCGATTCGGTTGCGTGGTTATTCGGGACGCGTCACGGAATCGACAGGTGTTGTACAGAGGCTGTGGGCCAAGGCGATGATGATCCAGAGTCCGCAGCGGCAACCGGCCCTGTTGATTACCCTGGATAATTGCCTGGTACCCGCTGCGCTCCGGGCGCACGTGGCAGAACGGCTGCAGCGCCGAGTTGGACTACTGCCTGACCGGCTCTCGATCACAGCGACCCACACCCACAACGGGCCTATTCTGGCGGGGATGTCGGAAACACTCTACTGTCATCCGCTTCCTCAGGAACACCGCGAACACATCGAGCGTTACACCAAGGAGTTAATAGACAAACTCGAGCAGGTTGCCATCTCGGCATTTGAGAATTCGCAGCCGGCTCACCTGGGATGGGCGCGGGGCAATGTTGCATTTGCGCGGAATCGTCGTACCAAGGGAGGTCCAGTCGATCATGATCTGCCGGCCCTGGTCGTCAAAGATCTGGCGGGCAGGTTACGTGCTGTCTATCTAAGTTATGCGTGCCACTGCACGACGCTCTCCCACAACCGACTAAGTGGTGATTGGGCCGGTTATGCGCAGGAGAGCATTCAACGAAGCTTCCCAGGTGCGATTGCCTTGGTGTCAGTTGGCTGTGGGGCCGATGCGAATCCGGTTCGCGGTGGTGGACCTCCCGATGAAGTTGCCGCAATGCACGGGCGGGAAATTGGTGTCGAGGTCGGGCGGCTTCTGCAACAAGAGTTGCGACCTCTAAAGGGGCCACTTAATGTGATGTTTTCGACAGTTGATTTACACCTTGCTCCGCTTCCCAGTCGCGCTGAGTGGGAACGTCGCGCACAGCGTGACGCGGACCGTGGCGGGACCGTTGGATTTCATGCCCGGGTCCATTTGGATCGTTTGGATCGTGGTGAGGTGATCAAGACCAAAGTCCCGCTCCCCGTCCAGACATGGAAATTTGGGAACAGCCTGGCGATTGTCTTTCTGGGGGGCGAGGTGGTTGTCGATTATGCATTGAGACTGAAACAGGAATTGGATCCCCAGCGCGTCTGGATCAACTCGTACGCCAATGATGTGCCGTGCTACATTCCTTCGGAACGTGTCTTGCGCGAGGGGGGGTACGAAGGAGGTGGTGCGATGACCTTCCATGACTGGGCCGCTCCGTTTCGCCCTGGCTTGGAGCAGAAGATCGTTGACGAGGTCCACTACCAGTTAACGGATCGCTATCGTCGCTACCCGGATGTTCGCAACCGTCAATAAATAAATGGCCAGATTCAGATGTGCTTGAATAGAAAACCAAATGGTGCTGCAATGCGTTGGGCGTTGTCTGTCAGCATGACGGTACAGGGCGTACTTCTTTTACAGGCAAGTATCCTTGCGTCTGAAACATCTGCTCCGCTCCTGGTGGGAGAAGGCGTCGTCGATATCTCACCGCCGCTCGGGACGGCGCTGGGTGGATTTCACTACAGTGACCCGACGCGCCCTCGTGTCACGACTGCGATCCACTATCCGCCAGAGGTGCGCGCCCTGGTATTGAGCCGGAACGAAATGGCGATGGCGATCATTTCGTTCGATATGTTGAACGTGTCGTTTGAGATGGTTCGCGATGTTCAGCAGCGAATTGAATCGCAACTTGGAATTCCCGCTAGACAGGTACGTATTTGTGCAACACATGCCCATTCGATGCCCAGCATCGCCTTTAATCGACACTGGGGTGACAACAACCCGGACTACGAAAAAACGGTTGCCGAGTCAATGGTGCAGGCAACCCGGCTGGCGCTCCAAGACCAGTCACCGACCCGCTTGTTTGCAGGAACAGCCCGAGCGGTTGGTGCCAATGTCAACCGTACCGTGCGTTCTGGCGCGCGGTCGGACGCGGAGTTTACGAAGGAGAGTACGGAGCAAGACCGCTGGTTTGATGCGTCGTTGCACGTACTGCATTTTGAACGTGGCGGCGGCAAACGCAATTTGCTGTGGTACAACTTTGCGGCGCACCCGACGACCTATGGTGGAAGCGGTGCTGCCGGGCCAGGTTGGCCTGGTGTCGTCCAGCAGCGTCTCCGCGATGCTTTTGGCGTTTCGCCGTCCTATTTGCAGGGGCATATCGGAGACATCAGCCCGACTGGACGTGAACAAACGGCGATGCTGGTAACGGCAGCGATTATCGATGCCGTTGAATCTGCACGTGAGGTGGCAGTCGATGTGCTACGCGTTGAGACACAGGCCGTTGCCCTACCTTTTGACCTGGAGACCTTCCGCAAAAATATCGCGCAACACCAGGACAGCAGCTTGTTCGACCGGGACTGGTACCAGGCTTTTGCATCCCGCTACGATTTTGACAAGAAGACACTTCCTGTCACGCTGGCAGCGGTTCGACTGGGAGATGTTGCCCTGTTATTTCATCCGGCCGAGTTGTACACCGTTTATGGACTGGAAATCCAGCGTGACTCACCCTATCAGCAGACACTGGTAGTAGGATACGCCGACGGGTATGTGGGATATGTTCCGGACAAGAACGCATACGTGCGCAAAGAGTACGCGGCGGCAAAAGTTCCCAGGATTTTGAATTACCCGCCGTTCCAGCCTGACGTGGGTGCAGTTCTCTCGGCGGCGGCGCGTCGATTGCTAAAGCGAAGTCGCCAGTAGTCCCCAGTTCAGGAGAAACGGTCGTCCGGCGACCGGCATGACTTTGTGATGGGCCTTATTTGGTTTGGGTCAGGCTTGCCGTTCGTGGACTAAGAGGTGGGCTGGGCAGGCCTGCTGCCCAGTAGGTCGCGTTTCGCAGCAACCGCTGGAATTGGGGAACTTCAAAGCTCTGGGGGTGTCCCAGCGAGGTGTAGAAAATGCGTCCCCGGTTAGGCCGCTGATGGGTCCAGGCAACCGGTTCGGCCATTTCTGCAGCGGCGACCCGGCCGAGCATCAAAGGCGCTGCGGTGGTGGCCAGCGGATGATTCTTGTACAGCGATCCAAACACGCGAAATTCACTCGGTGCAATCCCGTCGAGTATGGGATGTCCGGCGGCGGCCTGGAGGGGCTGGACAAACGTCTTTGCCTCATTCGGATAGTGGTCGTGATAATTCCCGCCTAGCACTTGCTGGTCAAAGTCTGGCCACTGCTGCAGGCCTTTGGCTGGTTGGCCTTCCCGCAAGCTGAAGGCGTGGCTTGTGGTGCGAAGGGCGACCAGGGGTTTACCATCTGCCAGATATTTGCGCAGCACATCGAGTTGTCGCTGGGGAAACGTTCTACGGCGAATGGACCAGATGGCGAGGTCGGCCTGGTTGAGCACTTCGATTCCCGGGAGGTCGTTGCGATTATCCGCATTGGCGTAGACGCAGGTGATCTTGAAGAACGCTCCGAAGTGTTTCAGCGCGAAAGCTGGCAGAGTACGGGATGTTTCGTACTCGTTTTCCGCCATCACGACCACCAGGTGTTGCCGCTTGTCACCAGGAAACCGAAATGGCTTTCCACCCAGGATGTCAGCACTGGTGACCGTTGGACACCAGAAGCGTTCAATATGCTCGAACACGAGATCGTTACCGGTGTAGTGGTTGACATAGGGTTCATCACGCGGGTTGTACATGGAGTCGGTCATGTCACGCATCAACACCACATTCTTTCCCTGGTACACCAACTGGCGGATTCCGAAAGGGCGTCCCAGCACACACATGTTGGTGTGAACTCCCATGATGATCACGTTCTTGATGCCGCGTTGTTGCATCAGGTAGAACGCTTCGGCGCTGTCCGTAATGGCATCGCCTTTCTTGATTTGCAGTGTCTCGATTTGTCGATCGAAAAATCGCACGGCCTTGCGAATCGTGCCATCATCGTCGCTGGGCTGGTCGACCTTGACGGGTAACACAGATTCCTGCTTTTCATCACGGTAACACCAACCTTGCAGAGGGAGTCTGGTCTGGAACCTGGGTGCCTGCTGCGCGAGCTTGCGCTGCGGTGTTCCTTCGTATTGATTCATGCATCCACTAGGCGAGTGAATGATCAAGACACCCTGGGAACGGGCTTTGTTGAGGACCTCGTTCATGCGGGGCGCCATTTCGGCCACGCGACGTGCCGCGTTGCGACAGTAGTGATCGTTCCACATGTCACAAATCACAATCGCGGTTTGGTCGGCCTGCCATGTAGCAGTCTCAAGCGTTTCGCGATACTGATTCATTCCGGGTGCAACTTGGGCCCGCGTGCGGAGGTTCAGGTGTAGGACTTCATTAGCCACTGCGTGATTGCTGGCAACCATCAGCAGGACTGTTGACAGGCATGTCAGGTAGTGGGGTGTGAATTGTCGCAACAGGGTCAGGGCAGCTGACAGGGACATCGGTGTCTCCGGCATTAGGAGGAGGGATTCGCGGCACGGCTGATCATACTCGCGATCATCAGTTTGTTCACGCGGGGCCTTGTAGAAAGACAAAACGAGGTTGCTGTGAAACGCGCGCAAGCTAGTCGGATAGGTCGCCTGATAGAAATGCTTCGGTGACAATGTTGCCGGCGACGTAGCTATGGCCTTTGGTGGTTTTGGCAGTGTCCAGATCTTTCAAGTTGCGAACGTCAGGGACACTGTAAAAGACAAAAATCCGTCCGTCTGATAATTGGGCTGTTCCTGTGCCGCCGAGCCACTGCCCAGGTCCTGAAAGTCGGGTTCGCGGTTTAGGCAGCCCGCCATGCAAGACCTTGGTGCGTTCATGCTGCCAGGTTTGCCCGCCGTCGGAGCTGGTGGTTGCCCGGAAGGAACCGGTGTTCCAGCGGTCAGCGTAGGTGCAGACGATCAGACCGCTACGCAAGCAGAGCGCGTGCAGCGGCGCGCCTGTGAATCCCGTATTTGCCGGTTGAGACCAAGTTTTTCCCTGGTCCTTGGAGCGTGAAACAAAGACGGGGCCCGCCACACTCCGGATTACGGCCACGACAACCCCTGCAGGGTGCGAGACGATGGTTGATTCGTTGTAGTCTGTACCGGGAATGAAATGAGCTGTAAAGGACTTGCCACGGTCGGTCGAACGCAGCACAAAGGCCTGTGTCTTTTTTTCTTCGGAAGACTTGAGACTCCCATAGGCGGGAACCAGGATCGTGTCGTCGGGAAGAACTGTTGCGCCGGCAAACATGCACACCAGATGTCCGTAGGGTGTGCCATCAAAGACACGTGTGTTTCGCCAGCTGGTACCAGCGTCTCGGGAAACCCTGCTGATCAATGCGACAGGTGCGTGCGTTGCCACCGTACCCTCTGGCAAATAGGTGTCATCCGGCGTTGCACCCACCTTCAAATCCCATACCTGAAAGCCTTCCTGCTTCATCTGAGCCGCCCTGCTCTGGGGCCAGAAATCCCAGCTCATATGACAGCGATCGTTCCAGATATGACCAATGCCAAGCTGAGTCAGTCGTTGTTTTTGTTGCTGTCGGGTCTGGAGTCGCATGGCATGTACGACGTCGACTTGGGTTCCGTCGGACAGTTCAAGCGGTATGTTGCAGGACCAATTGGGTGTAATCGGTGTCCACGTTTTACCCATATCTTTGGACGAGAGTACGACTTGTTGGTATTCCTCAACAAAGAAATCATCATTGATCTTGTCTGCGTTTGCGGTGTCAAAGCGGACAACAATCTCGTCGTGATCTCGAATCTGAACCCCACCCAGGATGGGGTAATTGTAGGTGTAGCTATTCCAATTCGGTCGATCGTAGATCAGCAGGTCTGACTTGGCGGGTGGCTGGGCGCCAGCGACCGCCGTCAGCCATAACAGTAAACAACCAATGAATAGGCGCATGAGTCAAGAAGTCCGATCTGATGTTGTGTTTCGATCACCTGCAAACATGTTGATTTGATGCGCGCGACTGGTTCATCTCGGCTCCATCTCACGTCGCTCTGCGTGGTTTCGTGTTATGTTGACATGAGAGGGGAGGTGACGCGACTGCCCGCGCGGTTGCTTTGACACAGATCCTTAAACAAATGCCACTCTCCTGGGTTCAAGTCACGCTGGCCGGCTGCGTCAGGGAACCATTGAGGATACGTTGTCGGTGGCAAAGATGCACGTCAATGTGATTGAAGAAAACTGTCGCTCTGCACTACCTCGCGGATCAGCGCCTTAAGCGAGAAGCGTTCTTTTTCCGCCTTGTTGACGACGGTGTCGACGGTGAGCGTATCAACAGGCCGGAGTTCCCGAGACAAGGCGAACCGTAATAGATGTGCTGTAAAGGCTTTTGCGAACCGCCGGTGTTCTGTCACCAGCGACTTCTTGAAACGTACAATGTTGTCGAATTCATATTTCCGCAAGAGCGTCCCACTGGGATCAACGTCCCTGCCATTGTCGTATTGATCGCGCCAGCGGCCCGTCACACCGAAGTTCTCCAGAGCAAATCCTAGTGGGTCGAGCCTGGCGTGGCAGCCAGCGCAGTCTGGGTTTTGTCGATGTCTGGCGAATCGTTCGCGGATGGTCAATTTGTCCGGACCTGCTTCTTCATTCAAGGGTGGCACATCGTTGGGCGGCGGCGGGGGCGGATCATTGAAGATCACCTCGATGATCCAAGCGCCCCGCGCAATCGGGTGGGTGCGTTTGGGCCCGGATGTCATGCTGAGCATCGCTGCGTTGGTGATGACGCCGCCATAGCGCGGGTCAGATATTTTCGTACGCTCGAAGGTCTGTGCACGCAACTGACCACGCAAATCGTTTTCGAATTTCTGTTGCGCTGCTTGCTGTAACTTTCCCAGATCCTGCGGCCGTGGTGCTTTTTCCAGGGCGAGTCTGGTTTCCTGGATCACGGTTTCCAACGCTATTTTTTTTGCCTTCTGTTGAGGAGATAACGCCTTCAGCAAGGCTTGATTCGAAATGAAGAAAATATCTCCCGCAGTCGCTGCCGCAACTTCGCTGGCTGATAGTGCCCGAGTGTAGAGACGCGCTTTGTCGATCCGTACCGACAAGAAACGGTTGCCACCAGCGGGCAGGTGACGTAATCCAAACAGCACCGAGGTCCTGTTTTTGGGAAACGTTGCGGAGCCTTTGCGGAAAGATTTGCCGTAGGGCTGTCCGTTTCGGTACAGCGTAGTGGTTCCATCTTCCTGGTAGACCATGACCAGATGCAGCCGTTGACGCGTCTCTGTCTCGGGAGTTGATTCGGGGAAATCTTCGGTGCGGCTAAAGCCGTTGCTTCCGGAGATCCAGTGCTGCGGCTTTCGTTCTCCCAGGACAATTGTGTCAAAAAAATCGCCGGGACCCTGGATACCCATCACCCCGCCGCCGGCCTGGTTGAGATTGTCCAGTTCGCACCAGACTTCCAGTGTTTTGGCTTTCAACTCGATGGGTAGGTTCTGACTTTGCAGATAGGCGCGATCGAGCATGACCATACCATCCTGGTACTTGATTGTTCCGGTTGCCTTGAGATCCAGTTTGTTGACGGAACTTTTCAAGTTGCCATCAAACTCCCAGGCTGCATATGGCTTCAAGTCCACCGGTGTTTTGGCGCCAGTCTCTTTTTTCCTCGCTGCCAGTAATTCGTCTTTGACTGGCTGCAAAAGAGTTTCCAGTTCTGTTTGGGCGGTCTCCATCTGTTGCCGCAGTGATTGGAGCGTTTGCTCCCGACGCTGGTTTTCTTTGTTTACGTGATCCGCATTGATCTGCGGTGGTTTCAGATCGGATGTGTACCACTGCTTCAGGAAGGGACTTTGGTAACTGAAGGACGGGGCCAACAGTTCGACGAGCGGGCGATTTTCGATAAAGACCGCATCAAACAGAAGCAGGGGTTCCAGCACCATTTGCAAACTGGCGGGATGGTTTTTGTCGAGGCTGAATAACCGGTGTTGTTCCGGGTCCGGGGTTGCTGCCAGCACGTTTTCCAGTTGCATCCACTGGGAGGGGAAGGTGTCCAGAAAACGCTCGATCTTGGGGTCGGCGAGCATCCGCTCAAGCGTGCGGTTGAGTGTGTCCGGTTCGCTGAGTCGGCCGGCCGCAGCCAGTTCCAGGAGCTCCTGGTCTGGCAGGCTACCCCAGAGAAAAAAAGACAAGTTCGAGGCGAGCTCGAAAGGTGCCGCCGTACGCTCTGGTGAACTGTAGCGATACAGAAACATGGGGGATGACAGAACCGCCGCGACAACTTTCTTCATGCTGTCAGTAAACGACAATTCCTGTGCCATTTTTGCACGTGCGTAATTCACATAGCGATTTAGAGTTGCTGGCTTGATTCGTCTGCGAAATGCCTGCTGTAGAAAGGGTTCCAGGCGCTGCCTGACTTCGGGTTCGAGTGGACTTCCCGTGGCGGGTGCTTTGAAGAAGTTGTTCCAAATCCCTACGTGACTCTCGTTGAAGTCGGGACTGTCCACAATCGAGACGCTGAGTCGCAGAAAGGCATCGAGTAGAAGTGGCGATAACGTGAGTTGATCGGCCTGGTTGTCAAAGCCGTGCGCTGCACGCAGATCTTTGGGGAAGGCTTTGACATCTTTCAATCCGGCCTGTGGGTTCATGGACTCGGAGAGCACTTGGACACGAGCGGGCATCTGGTTTGAATTGGGATTCAAGTAATTGCTGCGTCGCGTCATCAATTTTTCAGGCAGCTTGAATACATTGCCTTTCATTTGCAGCAGATCTTTGACAGCATTGTTGTACTGGAATCGATTCAATCGGCGGATTGGTGCAGGGGCTTGCTGCTGGTTTGCTGCCGCTGTGCGGAGCATCCGCTTCAATCCGGAGAGGACTTTGCCGCGCACTGGTTCCTCCAATTCGGGTTCACTCGCTGGCGGCATGTCATAGGCATCGATGACGCGAATCATTTTCTCGAGAAGTTGGGGTCTTTCCAGAAATTGTGCCGCGGTCGTGAGTTCCTGGAGATTGATCTTTCCATTTGCTGCCTCCGGGCCGTGACAGTGCTGGCACGTTTCGGCCACAAACGTCTTGAGGAATGGGGTGAATTCATCACCCGCACCACGTGTTACCGAAACAGTAACCAGGAGCAAGATGGGCAGCCAAATACTGCCAATGCGCGGTTTTGCAATCATGGGGTGAGCTTTTAATTCCACATGTCAGCGATGACACCCGTACTGTCTGCGAACTGATCGATTTCTACGCCCATCAGTTGTGCCAGGGTTAGCCACATATTGGAGTTGAGCGTCCCGCTCTTGCATTGGATGAAGCGACCTTGCTTGACTTGCCCTTGTGATTTACCGGCAATGATCAGCGGCAGATCATAATATTGATGGGTCGCCCCGTCACCCAGACCGGCACCGTAGGTGACGAGGGCATTGTCCAATAGCGAAGAGCCGTCGTGCTCTTTGGTCGTTTTCATGCGCGACAGAATATAGGCGTATTGTTCCATGTGAAAGAGGTCGATTTTCTGGAGTTCTTTGTAACCGTTCCCTTTTTGATTATGTGTCATGTTGTGGTGTTGCACCGGCTGGGGGAACACACCTTCATAGAGCAGGGTTGCATCCCATCTCTCGGGGCCGACCATAAAGGTGCAAATGTTGGAGATTCCCATTTGTAGCGCCAGGACCATCAGGTCAGCTTGTAATTTGATGTAATCGCCCCGTGGCAGAACTTCGTTCTTGGGAACGGAGATATCCGCGTCCGCCAGTAACTTCTGCAGTTTCATGATCCTGATTTCGATGTTGCGGATCATCGCCATGAATTCGTCGAGCGTTTTGCGGTCATCGCGCCCCAGCTGCCTGGAAAGGGCTCTGGCGTCCGCGAGCACCAGGTCGGTTACATCCGACACGTGGTTTCGATAGCTGTCTGCCAGAAACAACCGGTCGTAGAGTTTTTGCGGGTCTCTGATGGACGGCGCGATTTTGCCTGGGCCATACCAGGAGATATTGTTGAAGTAGATCGACTCTTTACCTGCCTTGAACCCGTTACAACTGATCTCAAGTGTCTTGAAGACCGTTGAATGCCCCACCTTGTCCCCGATTACCTGGTCCAGACTTCTGCCGTTGGGATGGCGAATGCCTTGCTCGGCCGCTTGCACTGGCGAGAGGCTCGTCAGGTAACACGAGGCACCTTGGGCATGCACGTCCTGGCCATTTTTGAAAGTGCGGTCGAGTCCTGTGACCAGCGTGATGTCTTGTGCGTGATTGGACAGCGGCTCCATCGTCGAGGTGAGTTCCAGGGGATAGATGCCTGGATTCGTCTGGACTCGTTTTTGATTCTTCGTTTTGTCAGCGTTAAAGCCCCCCACGAAACCGGGTAGGGTGGCGGTTTCTTCGCCCGGGAAGAAGCAGCGTCGTACGAGCCCATTGGGCACATACATCATGACCAGTTTCTTGCTGGGTTGACCTTGCCCGGCCTGGCTGTCCGTTCCACGAGCGAGCGAAGGCAGGAACGGCAACGTCAACACGGCCCCTTTGGCTTTCAGAAACTGTCTTCTGGAAACGCTCATCGATTTACTCCGTGGAGACGGCCGGTGGTGGCCAGTGCCTGTTGCCAGTGTTTGCTATGGTATGCGCAGATTGCGATCAACAGAGAAAACCCGCGGCTGCGGGAGGCAGGCTGGATTTCCCAGCACGATCTTTGATTATAGACCATGTTGTGACCGTGTCGGCAGGCCAGAAAAGGATTCAGTGCCGTGTAGTATGGTGGCACGGAAGTAGCGCGTTGTCGTCCCTCCCATAGTCCAGCAGGAGTGTTTCAGGTTGTGGCAGCGCACTGGATGGTAACGCTGTGGATGGTAGTGGCAGTTCCAGATTCATGTTCGGCAAACTGACTCAAGCGTTCGGACGACTGCGTGGTGGTGCCACCGAAGTAAGTCTGCGCTCCTACCGTCGAGTGCTGGCGAAAATTGCACACCACGAAACAGATTTGCCGAGGTATACCGACGACCGACTTCGGTCTGCAGTCGACGATGTGAGGCAACAGCTGATTACCGGTGCTAGTCTGGAGAATTGTTTGCCACGGACTTTTGCTCTGGTGCGCGAAGTAGCCCAGCGGGTTCTGTCACAGCGGCCGTATGACGAGCAGCTGATTGCTGGCGTTGCGCTCCACCGCGGGCGCGTGGTACAGCTGCAAACTGGCGAAGGAAAGACACTGGCCGCCGTCGCGCCCGCGGTTCTCAACGGTCTCGCGGAACGTAGCGTTCATATCCTGACATTCAACGATTATTTGGCACAGCGAGATACGGCATGGATGGGTCCCGTCTTTGAGTTCCTGGGGATGACCGTGGCTTGTGTTGTGCCCTCGCAGTCGCTGGCAGAGCGCAGGGAAGCTTACGCTTGTGATGTTACCTATGTGACGGCCCAGCAAGCCGGTTTTGACTACTTGCGCGATCAACTAGCCCTGGAACCAGAGCTCCAGGTCCATCGAAATCACCATTTCGCGATCATCGATGAAGCCGATTCGATTCTGATTGACGAAGCACGCGTACCGCTGGTGATCGCCGGTGAGATTCCCGAGCCGGCAATCGATGTGAGTGTGCTGGCAGAGCTGGTCCGTGAGTTAGAGTGTCATGCGCACTATGAAATTGGCGAGCGTGCGCGGAATGTACATTTTACTTCGGCCGGATTGGATTACCTGGAGCGGGAGCTTCAATGTGGCGACTTGCACGAGGAGAGCCGCCTGGCACTATTGACTCGACTGAACCAGGCATTGCACGCGGAGTGTTTGTTACAGCGGGATGTTGACTATATCGTGCGTGATGGTGGTCTGGTGCTACTCGATGAATTGACCGGACGGGCTGCCCCACAGCGGCGTTGGCCTTATGGTTTGCATGCGGCCGTCGAAGCCAAGGAACGGTTGGCGATTCAGCGGCCAGGGAAAATCCTCGGATCGATCACCCTGCAGCACTTTGTCGACTTGTACGACAAGCTAAGTGGGATGACTGGAACGGCGGAACAGGCGGCTGACGAATTTCACGGATTCTACGACCTCAAAGTGACCGTCGTGCCCACACATGAACCATGTATCCGTGAAGATCAGGCCGATTTAACATTCACGACACGCACTGCCAAATTTGCCGAAGTCGTGAGGCTGGTGCGTCAAAAGCACGATTCTGGTCAGCCCGTTCTGGTCGGTACTGCGAGCGTTCAGGAGTCTGAGTTATTGCTGGAGCAGCTGCACGCCGCAGGGATTCCCTGCCGAGTGTTGAATGCCAGAAACGACCACGAGGAGGCACATGTCATCGCCGCGGCCGGCCAGTTTGGCGCGGTTACTATTTCCACGAACATGGCTGGCAGAGGAATCGACATCAAACTTGGTGGCAACACACAAACGGACGATTATCGTGTCCGTACGCGAGGCGGTCTCTTTGTGATTGGGACCAATCGTCACGAGAGTCGCCGTATTGACAATCAATTGCGCGGCCGCTCGGCGAGGCAAGGTGATCCGGGACAGACGAGGTTTGTGGTTAGCCTGGAAGATGACTTGTTGTGCCGGTTTGGGATCGCGGACTCATTGTGTGGATTGCCGCTCGATCGGAACTCGGCGGCCCCGCTTGCCAATTCAGAAGTTGATCAGAAAGTGGCGCACATACAAAGGGTAATTGAAGGGGAGTGTTTTGAGATCCGTCGCACACTGCGGAGATATTCCCAGGTGCTCGAGGGGCATCGGCAGACGCTTATGCGGCGGCGGCAAGCCTACCTGGATGATGTTGCGACGGTTTACATTCTGGAGCATCGCGTACCCGGACGTTACGCTGCGCTGCAGCAGCAATTTGGCAGCTCCGTTTTGCGTCGTGTCGAGCGACAGATCGCGCTCTGGCAAATTGACGAATGCTGGGCAGATCACCTGGAACTGATGGCGGAGACCCGCGATGCGATTCACCTGTTCAGCCTGGGTGGGTTAGATCCCTATTTCGAGTACCAGCAACGAGCAAGCAAAGCGTATCGTGACACATTGCAGCGTCTCGATGATGCGATCGTTGCCAGGTTCAACGCTGCCGAAGTAACCGCTACCGGTTTGGATCTTCAGCGCGAACAACTATTGCGTCCTGCTGCCACGTGGACCTATATGATTACGGACCACCCCGTGGGAGATGTGTTCGACCGACTGGCGCGCAGTGTAAAACGAGTGCTGTCCGGTACGTGAATTGTCAGCTTGGACCAGCCGGAAGTCCTTTTCCTGATGCGTGTTTCCCTGCCGACCGCGGACAACAAAACTGGGCAGGAGTCCGGGCGGGCAACCTGGAATCTGTCGTTCTCGGTCGATAGCGACGCCGACCGCGACTGGCGTCGACGTTCAGTTGTAATGTCTTGCCAGTGATCTTGATCGGACGGGTAATCAAGATCTGTGGTTCATTGCCTGCGCTCACACCGACGGAACGATTGTGTGGATGTACGTACAGCGCGGACCGCATTTTCAGTGTGCGGTCCTGTTATGGGGCACCGTGTTCCCCGTTCATGACATTGCAGTAAAACCAACCCCTGTTCCCGCCTTCCCGCGATTCGACGAGGCGCGTGCCTGGATTGGGACAATCAGTTCTTCACTGCTGGCCAGGTTGTACGCGACCCGGTGGATGGAATCAGGTTCGACAGGGCCGCCGGATCATCGTGCGGGTGGAATTTGGTTCGGCGCAGCCTGATGGGCATTGTGCTGCGTGGAGGGGCGGCTGGTACTGTCTGGGTGCGCCGATCTGATTACAACTGGCATCGATTTGATGACTCGGGCGCATGCAAGCTGTGTATGCGGTTGTGCGTTCGCTCTATGGCATGCCGTTTGCGTATTCGTATGCCTGTTGACCGCAGACCTGCAATCTTGTGATCGGGAGAAAAGTCATGATGTTGCGAATACTGACGCTGTTGCTGGTAATGGTGGCGCTCCACGAACAGATGGAACCAGCACAGGCGGAAATTATCGTACGCAAATCTGGATCGAGCTGGGCTCGCATTGATGACGATGGCACGATTCGGATTCGCGGACGTTCCGTGGGAAAATTTGAATCCAACGGCACCGTTCGCAAGCAGGGCAGCTCTGTCGGGTCGATTGACCAGGACGGTACAATCCGCAAGCAAGGCAGTTCAGTCGGTAAGGTCGAGAACGATGGAACGGTGCGGAGAGGAGGTTCGTCGATCGGTTGCATTGAAAGTAGTGGTACGATTCGCAAGCGGGGTTCCTCGTGGGGCAGCGCGTCCAATTGCTGTGGTAGTTTTGGTGGCAAGAAAGCGGTTGCCGCACTGCTGGTGTTTTTCGCCGACGACTACTTTTGAGTGGTCATCGTTCTGCCCCAGGTGACTTCTGGAGCAGGATAATACTGTGACCAGAACGACTCGGACGGGTGCACCAAAGGCGCGCCGTTTTGGCGCGTGGACGAGTGGTGGCCGTGGAGTCTATATTGGCGTTTCGCGTTCCGGACACTGTCTGCGACGGACCTCGCGTCCGGGTGGTCTCGGCAGTGAATCCTGTTACTTTGACGCCGTGCCCTCCACTCTGTCTGAAATCTATGAATCGATGCGCCCGATCTTGTTTTGTCGCACTGCTGGCTGGTATCGCTTGCGAGGGTGGTGTGCTGGCAGCGACACCTTTGCAGATCCGCCCTGTAGGTGATCGGCCCGAGGGATTTCAGCGTGTTTTTGACAGACAGGTTGATGTCTTTGGTTTGGCGGTTTACGCGACCAGTAAGGTTCCTGCTGCAAAACTTGTGCACGCGGCAGGAGTACTGGCACAGTATTTGGATAACGATGCGGATGGTAAACCGGACAACGCGCGCGTGATCGCCGCGCTCCGGAAGTCGAAAGGTCTGGTGTTCATGTTTCGTACGCACCGGGAATTCGAGAAAATCGATCTTCACCATTACATTCCCCCGCGTGTTTGGAACGAGAGGGTGACGATCGGTTTATTTGCCGAGGAGACTTTGCCCGCAGGTTCGGTGCGTGGTCAGTTCGACGCGACTCTGGAAGAAGTACTGCATCTGGTAACTGCCGGTGGCTACTCTCTGGCGTATCCGGAAGTGTTTGGGGAGCGACCTGGGACCCGGATTGCAACAGCCATGGACAAAGCGCGGGGCGGTTTCTTTCGCCGGGTGCCACGGAGGTATCCACCGGGGGCCTGGTATTCTTATGACGATCGGAGTTGTGATTATCGTTGCCAGATCACGGAGTACTTTTACTGGGGCCTGACTTCCTTGCTGGATGCGCAGAATTATCCCGGACGTGAACAAGAGATTCGTCATGAATGGAAGCTGAACACGCCGGAAAAGCTGAAAAATGGCGATCCCCTGCTCTTCCGTATGCTGACCAATCCGCAGTATCGATTTCCCCGCAAGTGCCCGGATGGGAAATACCGTCCGCAATGAGCCCGCCTGCCGGTGTGCGGGGTTGGGCGCCAGGTTGTCGGTTAGTGGACAATAATGCAATCGGGTAGCGCTTTTTGCAGTTCCGCGACGCCCGATTTGGTGACACGGGTACCGTCGATGCGGAGTTTTCGCAGTTCGCTCAGTTGCTCAAAGTGCTCCAGGCCAGCATCGGTAATTTGTGTGTTGGAAAGATAGAGTTCCTGTAGCCTGGACAGTCCGGCGAGGTGGATCAGGCCACGGTCAGTAATTCTGGTTGAAGTCAGCACAAGCACCTGTAGACGGTTTATTCCAGAGACGTGTGCCAGACCGTCATCGCCGATCGCGGTAAGGCCCAGGCCGAGTTGCTGAAGATTGCGCAGACTGGTCAGATGTGCCAGACCAGCGTCGGATATATTGTTGTCAATCTTGAAATCGACGCGATCGACCTGGCCTTGTGGGTTGCGTGTGATTTGAGCGCCCAGGTTTTCCAGCGCAATGAGTGCAGAGGAAGTCACCGAGCTGTTTGATGGAGGATTGGTTGGTGTCGCAGAGGTCACTGCCGTTGCGGCAGGCTCTTTTTCAAGTGCTTTTTCCGGCGGGTGGTTGGCGGCCGTTGTCGCAGATTCGTCGGCGGTTGACGCGTGTTCTTGCGTCCCGCACCCCAACATACCCAACACTAGTATCCACCTCCCCCAACGGTTCATCGATTGACCTTTCCGTGTGCGTATCCAAATGCCCTTTCAATATAGAGCCCGTTAAGACCATTCCGGGTATGTAAAATCTGACGAAATTTACACACCTGCGAGACCGGGTCAGAGACGCGTTGAGGGAGGGACGCCTGTTTCTTGACGTGTCTGCCGCCGTCGCCCCAGACAGGCTTGCCAGATGTGGTCCTGTCAGCGGCGGCGCACGTGGGGCCCGAGGATGACAATTCTCACCGGCAGCGGTTCTTGGGGTTTGTTTGCATTCAGAGACCTGTGGCCTGCTGTCTCTGGACCGGAGCTGGTGGGAGGTGGGTTACGATCCCCTGTCGTACTGCTGACAGTGGGCGTTTTACCCCCGCCGTACCGTCGCGAAACCGTCTGTGTGACAGTAACATCTAAGGTACGAGTTACTGAAATCGACGCAATCGCGATACTCGACCGAAACCAAGACTGCGGAGGAATTGTCGATGACCCCCTTTCAGGAGCGTTTGTGCGGAAATATTCCCGCAGTAATGACGGCGTTGGATGATCACTTCCTGGTAGACCGTGAGGCGTTGCGCCGGATTACACGTCGATTGCTTGACAATGGTTGCCGCGGCGTCGTGGTTGTGGGTACGTCCGGTGAGTTTGCCCAGATCGACGATGATCAACGTGAAGTCGCGGTGCGGGCGGTGGTGGAAGAAGTGGACGGTCAGGTGCCGGTTATTGTCGGTTGCGGACAGCCCAATGTCCGGCGCACTCATGCGCAAGCTAAGGCTGCTGCGGATTGGGGCGCCGACGGTTTACTGGTCAATCCGCCATTCTACTTTCCTATGACCCAGGACGAGGTCGTAGGTTATTTCGCAGAACTGGTAGACGCGTCTCCGCTCCCTGTGTTGCTCTACAACATTCCCTCGATGACCAAGGTTACGGTGGCTGCTGCCACGCTGCCGCGACTGCGGGATGTGGGTGTGGAGGGGACCAAGGATAGCTCCGGCAGTCCGGCCAACACGCTCTCTTACCTCGCCGCAATTGGTTCGGATGCGGACTTTCGGGTCATCGTCGGTGGCGACACCTGTTTTCTGCATCTGCTGGATGCAGGGGTTTGTGCGACGACTGGATTATTGAGTAATGTTGCTCCCCAGTTGCCTGTGCGAATCTATGATGCCTGGAAATCGGAAGATTACCAGGCCGGTTTCGCGGCGCAACGGCAGGCCAATGCCTTGTTTGCTGCGTTCTTTCCTCTGCACGAGTTCCTGCCGGCGGCCGGTAAAGGCATCCTCAGCAAACTTGGCTTGATGCAAAAATGGGTTGCCCCCCCCAAGAGTTCCATGGCCGACAGCCAGCTTGACGATGCGTTCGAAGCGGTTCGGGAATTCTTGCCGGAGTTTGAGTAACTGTCGTACACCCCAACAGAATCAAGTTGCTATGAACACATCGGTTTACGTCGACCGATGCCTTGTCTGGCGTTGCTCCTGGCAATCTGTTTTAGTGTTGTTGCTACCTGCCTCTTCCCGGCGATGGCAATAATCATGGTTGATACGCGTTTGTTATAATCCTTATGCTCCCGTGTTGTGCCCGCGTTTTCCTGGTGCCAGCGACGCATCTCACCTGCCTGGTTGAGTACGGGTGATTTGCGACGCGCAGATGATGTGACACAAAGTGACCCCATCTCGTAACACATCGCGTCGTCAGGCGCTGCAGGTTGGTAGCCTGGGTTTGCTGGGCTTGTCGCTCGCAGATGTCACGGAGTTCGCCTCACAGGCGCAAAGCCAGGATTCGCAAACACGCTCCCCCGCGGTTTTGTTGGTTTATCTTCCTGGCGGGTTGTCGCACATTGACAGTTTCGATCCAAAGCCGGATGGGCCAAGCGATACACGTGGTGAATTTCAGACCATCACGACGAAGACGCCAGAGATTCAGGTTTGCGAGTATCTTCCTCGACTGGCAGTACGTAGCGATCGCTGGTCACTGGTTCGGTCGTTGGGCCATCCGACGAACGACCACACCGAGGCGCATCATTATGTATTGTGCGGCAAAGTCGAGTTGCCCACTCCCTTTAGTCGCGTGCAGCCCATTGCTACCGATTTTCCTTCGATGACTGCCATCGCTGGTTCGAAAGTGCACAGCGGTAGCCCACTTCCTGCGGCAGCCATGTTGCCACGTCGTTTGATCAATGTCGCCAAACAAGTCCGTGGCGGCCAAACGGCCGGTCGGATGGGGCAACGGCACGATCCGTGGCTGTTGTCAACCGCTGCGCCATGTAACCAATACGGGTCGTGTCCGGACTGCTTTATGTTCTCGAACATGGAAACTCAGGATCACACGCTGTTTCCGATGTGGCAGTCAGCGCACCCTCAACTTCTCAGTGGTGTGACTATTGATCGGCTTGACCGTCGGCGTGACTTGCTGCTGGAGTTTGAATCTGAACGTCGTCATCTTGACCGATTTGCTGGCGTCCAGAGCCTCAACCGTCATCGTACCAACGCGATCTCGTTATTGACCTCGCGCAAAGTTCGCAATGCTTTAGACGTGGGAAATGCCGATCCGCGAGTTCGCGATCGTTACGGCCGCGATCTGTTTGGAATGACACTGCTATTATCAAAACGTTTAATTGAGAACGGTGTTCGAATGGTCCAGGCGCACCTGGGACGTGGGGTATCGTGGGATACGCACGGAGATAATTTTCCCCTGCTCAAGAACAAGTTATTACCTCCCTTTGACCGCGCTTTGTCGGCCTTACTGGACGATCTGGACCAGAGCGGGATGTTGGAAACGACCCTCGTTGTCGTGTGCAGTGAATTTGGACGTACACCGAAGATTTTTCGACTCGAGCAGCACTATAAACTGCCCGGTCGTGACCATTGGGGGGCGGCCCAGTCGGTGTTACTTGCCGGTGGTGGTGTTCGCGGTGGGCGCGTGGTCGGCAAGACCGACCGCATCGGGGCGTACCCTACCGACCAGCCAGTGACACCACAGCATCTGGCGGCCACGATTTACGAAACATTAGGGATTCCACGAAACGCGCACTGGCGCGATGTCGACGATCGCCCCTACCGGGTTTTTGAAGCGGATCCCATTCCCGGTTTGACTTGACTCGCGCGGAGGGGGCCAATCTGGGTCCCGTTTTCGGCCCTTCGGTATCAGGGTGTGCGTCCGTTTGCCGCGGGAAAGAAGCTATTGTCAGTCGGCCAGGCGACGGCCCTTGAGATGTTTGTCAAAGAATGCGATCCGTGCCGCTTCGATTGATGCCCTGACCTGTTTGCTGACGCCTCGAAATCCGTGGTTGCCACCTTTGACCGTCATTAAACTAGCGGGGACGCCGGTTGCTTGCAGGCGATCGATCAGCCATACCGATTGTTCGTGCGCGACGTATTGGTCTTGCGTACCGTGAATGCACAAAGTGGGAGATGCGTCCGGTGTCACCCAGTACAGAGGGCTGGCCACAATGTGTCTTTGTCTTTCTTGTTCCAGATTACCTCCCAGAAAGAGTGGCAAGACCTCTGCTGCATCGACACTGGCATCGTACGATTTGGTGAAATCGCTGGGGCCATAGAAATTGACGACACAGTCGACGTGACTGGAATACTGGGGATTGCCACCGCTGCCCTCAAATCGTTTGATCCCTCGTGTGACTCCCAGATACTGTGCGAGATGGCCGCCCGCCGACCCCCCGGTGGTGCCGACACGTCCCGTGTCGATGTTGTATTTCTCTGCGTTAGCACGGACCCAGCGGACCGCTGCTTTGACGTCATGGATGGCTGCGGGAAAAGGGTATTTCGGAGCCAGGCGGTAGCTGACGGTCACTGCCACATAGCCGTGTTTTGCCAATTGCTGGCAGAGCCCATTGAATCCTTCGCGGGAACCTGCCCGGAAACCGCCACCGTGAATACAGACGATTACAGGGAACGGGCCTTTGCCATTCTGCGGTCGTGCCATATTCAATTGCAGGTGCTGTTCGTCTGGATTGGAGTATTCGATGTTCTTTTCGAACACCACTCCGGCTGGGCTGGGTTCTCGGGCAAAGACTGTGTGGCTGCACAGCATGACGACGGCGAAACCAGCCAGAGTTGTTCGGTTGAAGTGATGTCGCATCCGAATCCTGTTCTATTTTGTCGTGTGGTGGACTTGTCCATGACGGGTGTGCTTTGACGCCGGACCAGTCAGTCCGCTGACAACCTCCACACACCCAGCTACTGGCAATCGCCGAGCATTTCCCATTCGTGCTCGCCTGGCGAAAGAACGCAGGGGTTAGACACCAAATCTGAGCGGATGATCATCCAGGGAAATGACCTGATCTGAGGCCGCGATCATACCACAGATCTTGCCAGACTACATTGTGGAACCATCGGGTCAGGCCTGATGTCTGGGGTGGTTTGACAGACGATTCCGGCAGCCTGTTGGGGGAACCTCAATAATCACTCGTCGGCGTCAGGTTTCTGGAAACGACGTAGCAAGCGGCGAACGCGGCCTAGTCCAATTACGCCGGCCAGTAGGGCTCCCAGTAGAGCCGCTGGAATACCAATCCAGATCCAGCTTCCTGAATTGGTCGTCGCTGGCGATGTTTGGGATGGCTCTGCCGCCGCAGCCTGTGGTTCGGCGCCACTGCCATTGTATGAGCGGAAGTCCTGCTGGCTGGCGATACGGTAACTGCTATTGTCTGATCTCTTTGGGGGCACCGAGCCGATCGCGTCACCGGACTGGTAGTTTGGCACGGAGCTGCCTTGGCTGCTTGAATCTTTGCGTGTCGCAGACCTGGAATCGTTTCCAAAGGGATTAGCTGGACCTGCGGGTCCACTGGTTGCTGCGTTGGGTGTCCACTGGGAATTCTGTGTGACGCTGGCGTTGGATCGTGGGTTCGTGCCGCTCCCTGGGTCTGTACTGCGGTACCAGAATGCGAACGCAGCCATCAGCGCCAACGCGATACCACCCAGCGCGACGAATCGCCGTGGAAACGCCGAGAGTTTTTCGGGAGCGACTGCAGGCTCACTCGACGATTGCGGTGCCAGGGTAGCATTCGTGTGCCCGGCAGGTGTTGTTGCTGGGGTTCTAGTGCCAGCAACGGCTGTCACCGCGGGTTTTCCTTTGAGAAAGCGATCCAAATCAATCGCCAACTCACCGGCCGAAGCGTACCGCATATCAACGGCCTTCGACATGGCTTTCGCACAAATTCGTGATAGTTCAGGAGGAATGTCTGGTTGGACTTCTTCCAGTGGGGTCGGCTCTTCGGTGAGAATCTGGGAGAGCACGGCGGCCAGCGATCCTTCAAATGGTTTGCGGCCACAGGACATCTCGTAGAGCATGACACCGAGTGCAAAAATGTCAGCCGGTGCACCAATCTGATCCTTGATGCCGCGGATGAGTTCCGGTGCCATATACGAGGGGGTACCCATCATCGTGCCGGTATGCGTGAGCGCGGCCTCCGCGTCGGTATCCCGGCGGGCCAATCCGAAATCCATGACAATCGGTTCTTTCCGTTTGTCAATCATGATATTTGCAGGTTTCAAGTCACGGTGAATGATGTCCGCACCATGTGCCTCTTGTAGGGCTAACGCCAATTTGCGAATCAGCCCGGCAACCTGTCGACTCGTAAGGGGTTTCCCTTTCTTTAAATAGTCATTGAGGGGACGGCCCGCGATATAGGCCATAGCCAGGAAGTGCACTCCGTTGATTTCACCCACATCGAATACCGGGCAGAGATTGGCATGCTGCAACGCCGCCATGGCGCGTGCTTCGCGGTAGAATCGTTGGATTACTTCTGGGCCGTCGTTCTTATCAAAGAACGGAATTTTCAATGCCACGTCACGGTCCAGCTGTTGATCGTGCGCGAGATAAACCGCTCCCATTCCTCCTTGCCCGAGTTGCCGCTTGATCTGGTAACGCCCGAACTGTTCCGGCAAACCGATGGGCGGAGGCCGTCGGCCCGGCTGTTGCATTACGGTGTCTTGCAAGTGAGACACAGCGGTCTGTTGGGACTCGCTACTGGATTGGTGGAGCATGGTTTCTTCAAAGCTGTCCCCTGGCAGTGCCGGGTCCGCCGGGGAGGACAAGCCGTGCTCCCTGTCCTGGCTATCGCGCGGCCGTTTTGGCTGGTTCTGATCCTTCATCCGTTGATTCCGAGAAGGCACTTTGAGAGCCACACGTGTTGCCACGGTCGACAAGCACGAAGCACCGAGTCACAGGGCCGATTGGCAGGTCTTCAAACTGACGTTTTGCTGGCAGATGCGGTTCGTTGACGAGGGCAAACGTACTCTTTCTAGACTAGTTCATTGACCTGCCAGGTGTCATGAAATCCATCGTCACTGTATGGGTTGCAGTGGGCGTCGGGACGGTTGCTGCCGGCTGCTGGTTCGGTATCCCCTGGCGGTCTCCCTGTTTGTAACAAAGCCAAGGCAGCAAGTATCCCTGTGGGGACCACGTTTATGGAAAATACCTCAACACAATCCGATCAAAC
Organism: Planctomycetaceae bacterium; assembly: GCA_002724245.1. Classification (GTDB taxonomy): domain Bacteria; phylum Planctomycetota; class Planctomycetia; order Pirellulales; family Pirellulaceae; genus UBA9264. The sequence continues at coordinate 15,417 of PBOG01000148.1, read as the reverse complement.
CGAGTTTTCCAGTAATGTGAATAGATTGGATTACTCCGCCTCCAGCAGTGTCCTGGCAGCGCTTTCAAGAAAGCCGGTAGCCCTTCCTGTGCGGCCACTCGAAGGAGGGGCGGGAGACGATCCGTCGAGAATGTTTTGACTAGGGACTGGTGGGTGCTGCCAGACGCTTACTGGTGGGCTGTCTGACCATCAGGGTTTGCTGGTTGCGTAGCCGGTTGGCGTCTTCAAATGCCTGGCGGCGGAGCGCTATGGTACGGTCTGCCAGAGTGGTGTCTTGCTGGGTGCGGGCGAGAGTCAGAGCTGCGTGCGCAAATCTAGCGTGATCCACTCGCCTCAAGAGTTGTGCATTGCCAGCAACCTTTTCGACAGCCTGCTGCAAGAGTTGACGTCCTCGCCGGAGTTCGTCGAGACTGAGCTCGAGGCGACGATTGGGATGGTAGCTTTCTGCGCGCGGCCCTTCACGCTGCAGAATCGCTTGATCCATCTGCAGATAGAAGTCCGTCATTAACTTGCCCGCCGGTCCATAAAATACAGGGCACAAGTCGGCAATCACTTGCCGGTAATCGGTATCAACGTCCCACAGCATCTGTGCATAGATGGCCCACCACATCGGGTCGGCCTGGATCGTCGTGTGGGTTTCACCCATCATCCCAACGACCTGGTAATCCCGCTTGAGGGTTCGCACCAGATCGCTGACATTGAAGTACCAGTGAATTGCCGCATCAGGATGCTCCCAATCTGTATAGGGATAGTAGGTGAGATGACCGGTGCCGGACACTGCCCAGGATTTCAACCAGTTCCGTTCTTTGGCAGCAAGCGCATCGTCCGGATCCCGTAGTGACACGTTGACTTCACGACCGCTGAGGTAGGTAAACTTGATCGACACGAGCGGGTGGACTTTTTCACGCGCAGGAGGAACGCGGCTCGCATAGTTGTAGAATTCGATCAGTCGGTCCGGGAACACCTCCGCCACCCGTGTGGCGACATGGTTGACATAATTCAGATAGCGGTCTGACAGAGGTGGCAACCTGAGATTTGGAAACCGGGGGTAGTCCGAGAAGTCCTGGTTCCAGGTAAAACCGGGGGGATCCAAAGCCCTGCACGGTTTGCATTCGCAGTTGTAGTTTGGTCCGTCCATCGGGTTCATCGGAAACATCCGAGACCGTGGGTTGTTACGGAAAAACTGCACGATCTGTTTGACGGTGTGGTCACGTAAGGACTGGTTGGAAACACACAATTGGTTGGGCAAGCGGATACTGACATCGCTGCGCGGCATCCGCCGGCCGCGAACCAATGGATACCACTCCGGGTGTTTCTCGAAGTACTTGCCGTAGGGAGCGATGACCGCGTTCCAACTGTGACCGGAATTCTGAACCCACCCGTGCCCACGATCAGCCCCCCACTCCAGGGTCTCGCCCCCCGTCCAGACCGAATTGAACCGGTTTCGCAAAGCCCAGTCGCAGAGTTCAGCAGTGTTGATGTAGATCCAGCCGCCTTGTGGAAAGAACTGTTGAAACCCGGTGAAAACAGACCGAACGAGGTGATAATCTGGATTGAAGATACGGGTGACGACCGGTTCCAGGACGGAACGATGCGGAACGACCTCACCCAGCGCTCCGGGCATCACCCAGCGACATCCCTGTAACTTCAGAAATTCGTAGACGGCATACAGAGTTCCCACCCCACTGTTGCCGAGCAGGCTGGATGCGGCCTCTCCCCGATGCAGTACGTAAGCCTCCGAGGCCAGTCCCTCGAGCGATTGCAACGCGTCCCTGGATGCGGCGTTTCCGATCATCATGCGTCGCCCCGCCGAGACATGATCTCGGCCAGCCAGGCCAGGAAAGTTCCCGGTCATTCGGTAGAGAAACCGTTGCAGTTCGAACACGGCAAAGCGTTCCGCGGCCGTCGGCTTCTCGTCCAGCACCACCGCACCCAACGTCTCGCCCCCCCTCAGCTTCACCGCGCCGCCGTTGAGTTGCAGGGCATCCAGCCGCGCCCGTCGATACCGTACGTTGGCTTCTCCGGATGTCTGGAAACGCAAGTGCACCCGTAATCGCCCAGCCACCCGCGGGACGATCATTTCCAGGGTTTGCCACTGGCCTGTGACAGTTACCGTCGGTGTTTGCAACGAGACATTGCCCGACACTTCCAGGCGAGCCTTGGTCCCGGGGGTCCCGGAGACCTGAGCCCGCAACCGCCATTGTCCATCGAGTATTTCGATGTCCTGAAAGAGATATCCCTGGGACGCCGTTTCACACCGAACTACGGCAACCGCCGTCGCCTGAAACGGTTGCCGTGGAATCGGGTCCACTGTCAGCCTGGCGCGTCCGGCTTCTTGTCCCAGTGTCCATCCCGCCGGACGACTGTATCCCTGGTATTCTGAAAAATCGCCATTGTGAATTGGATAACGTGGGAAGTTCTCCGCTGCCTGCAACGATCCTGTCGACAGGCAGAGAAGTGTCACCGTGAGCAGCAAGTCGCGATCCCACAGAAGCCCGGGTCGCACACGATGTCTGGTCTTGTTCATACGGCTCTTTGCTGGACAGGGAAGAGGTCGGATTCTGCGAGCGACAGGGCCAGATCACGGGGAGCGACCGTTTTGCGTCGGATGTGGACGGAGTTTCCAGGCGATGAGGTTAATCATTTCCGGTCAGCCCGGGAATGGGTTTCCAGCTTGTCATCGTACGTGTGATGTCGTCCGGCAAACCCTGCGCAATGCGCAGTTCACCGATGTCAAGCAGCGCATGCATAATGGTAGACACGAGATGGCGAATGTCGTACGGATTGGTCGCGGGTTCTCCGGCATCGCGCGTCGATTGTCCAATCACCTGGCCTGGCTGCAAGCCACCACCGTAGAGCAATAGTGGTGCAATATTTCCCCAATGATCACGTCCGCCACGGTCGTTCAACTTGGGAGTCCGTCCCATTTCGCCACAGCAGACCAGTAAGATCTTTTCGCTCAGGCCGCGTGCTTCGAGATCGTCGATGAAGGTTGACACGGCATGGTCGAACGGCGGTGCCATATAGCCCATTCCTTCGGTCATACTGCAATTGAAGTCATCGGCGTGCATGTCCCAGACAAATTTGGTGGTCACGGTAACAAACCCACAGCCGTGTTCGCACAGCCGTCGTGCCAGCAGCAACAACTTGCCCAGCGTTTTGGCGTTGTCGGAAAAATTCCGGTGGTTCTTGCGGTTCTGCCCAATCGATGTTGGATGCACCAGGGGAGCCGTGTCGTAGCGTGCGATGGTCTTGGGATCTTCCAGCGACAAGTCAAAGGCCTTGCCGACGCCTTTGAGAATCGTATTGAATGCCGTGTTGCGGGTGGCCGTGAGATCTTTTGCCCCGGCCTGGTCGGTCGCGGCTTGCAGCCTATCCAGTTGCGACAGCAGCCTGCGTCGGTCTGTGAGCCGATGCATCGGCAGGTTCAGCTGCATGTCCTGCTGCAGTTGGCCACCGGTGCCTGGCATGAAAGGGCGGTAGCCGGACCCCAACAAGCCGGTGTAGCTGTACATTTCGAAGTTCTTGTTGAAGCAGCCAGCGGTGTTGGCCTGCGTACTGGAATCGATCACCTGTGGAAACAGCAGGGTGTTTGTGGGCAGACCAGATTGAGGGTGGCTGTTCCCTGCGACCCGCGCATACAGGGACCCCAGGTTCGCGCCAAAAGTATGGCGATGGACGAGCGGCTTGACGTCGTGTTGGCCATCCCCGGTGGCAAACGATCGTACGATGTTGATCTTGTTTGCCAGTGCGGCGATTTTCGGGAAGGTGCCGCCAAACGTAATTCCGGGAATCGCTGTCTGAAGTTCTCCGGTGGCGCTGCGAACTCCGGCAGGAGCGGTCATCTTGGGATCGAAGGTTTCGGTCTGACTGGGGCCACCGTGCATGAACAAAAAAATGACCGAGCGGTCCTTGACGAGATGCCGCAGGTGGGGCGGGCTGGTGGCTGCTTTCAGCAGATCTGGCAGCGCCAAACCGCCTAGACTCAGACTGCCAACCCGCAGGAAATCACGACGGCCAATGTGCCTGGTCGTATCACCAATGGTCAACATGGTTTTCAGATCCTTCCCAGCATGTCAACGTCGTTGAAGTCGATCTGCCCCAGGACGTCTTGTTGTCGGTTTACCTCAGGCGAGAATTTCCCGCACTACGTTGCCATGGACATCGGTCAGTCGGAAGTCTCGACCGCTATAGCGATAGGTAAGTTGTTCATGGTCGAGACCCAGCAGGTGCAGGATAGTGGCGTGCAGATCGTGGATGTGAACTTGATTATCAACCGCGAAGAACCCGAACTCATCGGTGGCACCGTACGTTATCCCACGGCGTCCCCCGCCCCCCGCCAGCCACATGCTGAAACCGTAGGGGTGGTGGTCGCGTCCTCCTCCCTGGGCGGTTGGCGTACGGCCGAACTCGCCTCCCCAGACAACGAGGGTCTCATCAAGCATGCCTCTTGCTTTCAGATCCGTTAGCAGGGCTGCCACCGGTTGGTCTGACAACGCAGCCGGTTTCTTGTGCGCGTGGACATCACCGTGGTCATCCCATTTATTGTTGACATTCGCGACCACATACCGCACACCGCGTTCCACCAGACGTCGCGCCAGCAAACACTGGCGACCGTATTCAGCCGTGTTCTTGTCGCCTAATCCGTATAAGCGATGCATCGCTTGACTCTCCCGCGACAGATCAAAGGCAGCGGGTGCCTCGGTCTGCATGCGGAAGGCCAGTTCGTATGCTGCGATCCGTGCGTCCAACCGGCGGTCCTCTGCACGCCGCTGCCGGTGCTGTTCGCTGAGGCGTCGGATAGCTGCCAATCGCGCGGATTGAATGGCCCGTGGAACTGGCATCGCCAGATTATCGATTGGATGATTCACATCCGTGATCGATGTGCCTTCAAACGCCGTTGGTAAAAAGGAGGATGCGTAGGTTGGCTTGCCTGGTAGATTGCCTTGGGCACCGATGGAGACAAAGCCCGGCAGGTTGTCAGTTTCACTACCCAATCCGTACAGCGTCCAGGACCCCACGCTGGGCCGCGGCAGTACACCGTCGCCGGTCGTCAGCTGGCGAATGGCGCCACTGTGTTCGATCTGGTCGCAGTGCATCGAGCGAATCACACAGAGGTCGTCGGCGCAGCGCGCCAGGTGCGGAAGTAATTCACTGATCCAGATGCCCGCTTCGCCTCGTTGCTGGAATCGGAACGGGGAAGGACGGCAATTGGGAGTTGCATCGCGGGTGATACGTGGCAGCTTGATAGGGATCTTCTGGTACTTGTGCAGCTGGGGCTTGGGATCGTACAGATCGACTTGCGAAGGGCCACCACCCATGAACAGAAAGATCACACTTTTGGCGCGTGGTGGATGGTGAGGTTGCTGGGGTGCCAGTGGGTTGTTTGCTGCCGAACGACGTTCTGCCAGCAGGCCGTGCAGTGACAGCAGTGGGAATCCGGCCGCCGCGTTTTGCAACAGTCTGCGCCGGCAAAGGGTTCGCTGTGGGTGCTCGGTCCTCGTTCCGGCAAGTTGTCTGTAGACCGGCATGTGGGCTCAATCGAGATAGAGGAATTCGTTGCTGCAGAGCAGAGCCATACAGAAATCATGCCACGGGCCTACCGACAGGTCCACTTCCTGCTGGCCCGCGGCGATCAGACGCTGGCGGGTACCCCGCGCGTGGTTCAGGATCTCAGTTGCCAGTTGTTGTTCCTGCTGCGATGCTGGACGTCCGAACAGTCGCTGATAGATCAGGGTCACACGCGTTTGTTCGTTTTCTGCGGCGCTGATGGCCTGCCTGGCCAAGGCGACTGCTGCTTCCAATGCCAGCGGGTTGTTCAGCATGAACAGAGCTTGCGTGGCGGAGGTCGAGTCTTCGCGGCGAGGTACCACCAGATCGGGATCTGCGCCATCGAACAGGCCCAGCATCGTTTGGGGTTTATCGCGACTGGCTTTGTCATACAGTGCGCGGCCCGATTGTGGCAGTTCTCCGGCGGTTGCCCGGGCGACCACACCCGTGTGGCTGAGCAGTGTGTCCTTCAGTGCTTCCGCATCGAGTCGTTTCCGGTGCATGCGGCCAAAGTAGCGGTTTTCAGGATCGCGCTGCAGGCTGCCTGCGGGTGGGATACTTGCCTGCTGATAGGTACTGGAAGTCATGATCTCATGTATCAACGCCTTCACAGACCAGTGATGTTCGATCAGGCGAATCGCCAGCAGATCGAGGAGTTCGGGGTGGGTAGGTGGTTGTCCGAGTCTTCCAAAATTACTCGGGGTGGCGACAATACCCGTTCCGAAGAGGTGTTGCCAGATCCGGTTGGCCATTACCCGTGCGGTCAGTGGATGGTCTGCCTGGGTGAGCCAGTTTGCCAATTGCAGTCGACCACTTCCCGTGATCCTGACAGAACTGTCGCCCGCGTCTGTGAGAACAGCCGGAAATCCGCGCGGCACGAGTGGTCCTGGGGCGAGGTGATTGCCGCGCAGGAAGAGTCGTAGATCACCGATTTGTTGGTGGCGGGTGTTGGGAACCGGGCCTTCTTGCATCACCATCCGCAAAGGCACCGCATCGACCTCTTGTTGCAGCCGGTCCCGTTCCGTTACCAGCTGGGGGTGCCGCTGAAGCGCTGTGGGATTCGGGTCCCATTGTTTTCGCTGTTGGTCTTGGAGGAGTTTGGTTTCTTGCTCGCGCAGTTCCTGGGCCCGCTTGACACGCTCCTTCCATTTTTTCTGTTTGCGGGTTTCTGGGTCGGGCGGGAGTTCTTCGCTCGTGATGGCTGTCAGGTCGCGGCGGACGTTTTTCAAGGCGAGCGCCGAGCGGTGTTGCTTTTCGATCGCCGTAATCGCGGCACGGACGGTTTTCAGCCTGGCCTGTTTCGTGGCGAATGTTAATTGCGCTGCGGGAGATTCCAACAGTCGCTGCTGGACGCGCTGTCGGGTACGGGCACTGGAGCCGGGAAACGTAAAGATATGGCTGCTGTAAAAGATGCCAGCCAGCGCGTAGTACTCCTGTTGGGTGATTGGATCGAACTTGTGATCATGGCAACGGGCACAGGAAATGGTCAGTCCCAGAAACGTGCGGCCCAACACGTCCAGTTGTTCATCGACAAAGTCCGCCACTACTTTTTCGCGGTCATTGCCCTCGATTAAATGGGCCAGGCCCCAGATCCCGGTTGCGGTCAGACGTTCTGCGTACGTGGTCCGTGTGTGGTCGTTGGGAACCAGGTCGCCGGCGACCTGCAGTCGCACAAACGCGTCGTAGGGCAAGTCCCGGTTGAACGCATCGACGACCCAGTCTCGGTAGGGTGCGATGGAAAACGACCCGTTGTTATTTGCGGCGCAGGTGGGATCGTCTTCGGCATAACGCACGTTGTCGAGCCAGTGACGCGCCCAGCGAATACCAAAGTCAGGGGCAGCGAGTAATGCGGCGACGGCCTGCTCGAATGCCTGCGGACGATCGTCTGCCACAAAAGCCTCCAGTTCGGCTGCCGTCGGTGGCAAGCCCAGTAGATCGTAGGTAGCGCGGCGCAGCAAGGTTCGTTTATCGGCAGCCGGGGCCGGCTGTATTCCGTGGGTTTCCAGGTTTGCCAGTACCAGTCGGTCGAGGGCGCCGCGGGGCCAGTCACCCTGTGTTACTTCCGGGAGGGGATGCTGTTGCGGCGGTTGAAAGGCCCACCCTGGGGGCGGTTGGTCTGGGGGCTTGCTCTGCCCGTCGGTCTTGGCGGACCGTGGGTCCGGCGCACCCATTTCGATCCATGTTACAAAGTCCGCAATGACCCGATCGGGGAGCTTGCCAGCGGGTGGCATCTTGAAGGATTCGTAGCGCAGCGCCGAGAGCAGCAAGCTGGCCTCCGGTTTTCCCGCAACGACGGCGGGGCCACTCTCCCCTCCACGCTGACTCCCAGTTCGGCTATCCAAAAACAGGTTTCCACGCAGTTTCTGTTGGCTGGCTGCCGTTACCGAATGGCATGCGTAACAATGTTCGACGAGTACCGGGCGGATCTTCGTTTCGAAGAAGTCGATGTCGTCACCTGCCCAGAGCGTGCTTGCCATCAGTACGATTCCCCACAGCAATCCTGGCGACGCGGGTCCGATCGCGGCGGTCGATTTACCAGGGGGATGGTTGGAAAACATGAGATGAACGCGCTGGAACATGTGGTGCGTCACCATACCGGTGGCGCGTGTGGACGACGCCGCAGGGCAACGCGGGGCGCAGTGGAGCCAAACCCGGATCCTGCGCCGATCGCCACCCATGGAGCGCAACTTCAAACAGCAGCTATCGTAACATCCTCTGCCACCGACGTGGGATCTGCCCACTCGGCGGTGGGCCTCGGGCCTGTCAGGCGGTAGACTCGTAAGAGGGTTCTGCCCAGCGGGATAGTGGTTCCGCAGTCCGGGCGGATTGCCGTTGTTGATGTTTTTCAGGCCTGCGGTGGGCTCGCCGCGACGCGTCAGACTAGATCCAGCGAAGCGATTTCTATGGCCACGATACTGACACGTCAGCTCAAGCAAATCGTTCGCCGTGGGCATGTTCTGGATGCTCCGGCGCAACTTGCCGGTTACGACGCCGATGCGCTGGGGTACAAGTCCTATCGCCCCGATGCGGTAGTTATTCCCGCGGATGCCGACGAGTTAGTGGACGTGTTGCAGAGTTCCCGAGAGCTCAATACGCCGGTTTGCATGCGTGGGGCGGGTACGTCGCTATCCGGGGGGCCAGTGGCCGCCCAGGGTGGTGTTATTGTCCATACTTCCAACCTCCGCAGTGTGCGTACGATCAATCCCGCCGGGTTCTGGTGCGAGGTGGAATGTGGCGTCAACTTGAACCAGCTCGATGCGGAATTGAAGCCCTACGGTTTGTTCTACCCGCCCGATCCTTCCAGCGGTCCGGTTTGTACGCTGGGTGGGAATGTGGCCATGAACGCTGGCGGAGCGCACTGTTTTCGCTACGGGGTCACCAGTAATTATGTGTTGGGTGTCGAAGTTGTGACCGCTGACGGCGGTGTGCACCGCTTCGGTGGCCCGGCGGGCGGCCGTGGCGCGTGGCGGGAGGACTGGAAGCGGTTGATGATTGGTTCTGAGGGGACCCTGGGTGCGTTCACCCGGTTCTGGCTGCGACTGTTGCCGCGACCGGAGAAAGCCTGGACGTTGCGGGCGACTTACGCCGATTTACGGTCCGCAGAAAAAGCGATTCACGCCCTGGTTGCGCATGCGTCTTATCCGGTCGCCATCGAATTAATGGATCCGCGTTGCGTGGCGATGGTCGAAAACAGTCCGATGGCCGTCGGACTGCCTATGGATTCCTTTATGATCCTGACCGAAATCGACGGGCCGGCCGATCTGGTCGACGCGCGGGTTCAAGGGGTCGCTGAAATTCTCCGTGCGGCCGGGTCCAACGACGTGCAGTTCAGCGACGAGGAAGCGCAACGGCAACGGTTATGGAAGGCCCGCAAAGCGGCCGGCGGTCTGATGGGTCAGATCAGTCCCGATTTCCTGGTCCAGGATGCGGTGATCCCCAAACGCGCACTGGCAGATCTGCTGCAATTGGTCTACGACGAAGCGGACGCCGCGGGGGTGCCAGGCGTGAACGTATTCCATGCAGGCGACGGCAATTTGCACCCCAACTTTTTGTTTGACTCACGTCGACCTGGTGAACTGGAGAAGGTCGAGCAAATCAGCAAGCGGCTGATGCAGCGGGTGGTCGAAGTGGGGGGCACGCTGTCTGGCGAACATGGAATTGGGAATGACAAGACGGCCTACATGCCTTTGATCTTCGGCCCGGAAACGTTGCGCTTGCAGCTGGCCGTGCCCCGGGTGTTTAACCCCCGTCATCAATTGAATCCACTCAAGGTATTTGCCGATCGTCGGTTTACCGCTGACGGAGAACCGGTGGCAGCAGACGCGCCCTCCGCGGCTCCTGCAGCCCCGCGCGACCCACGCTGTTTTGAACCGTTCTTGGATGTGATCGATGGGATCGTCTGTGTCCCGGCCGACGTCACGGGCGAGGGCATTCACCGGCAAGTGGCACCGCACGGTTTGCGTTTTCCGCTGCTGGTCGATACGCGTGTGCCGCTTTGCGATCTAGTGGCGGCCAGTGGCTATGCGTCTGCTTCTTCCCGCTTTGGACCGCTGTGCGACAATATTGTGGGGATGAACTGGCAGCTTCCCAGTGGTCGGGTGATTCGCCTGGGAGAACGGGTTGTGAAAACCACGACTGGTTATGATCTCTTTCGGTTTCTGCTCGCCACGGGGCGGCGTTTCGGGCGGCCACTGGATTATGTGCTGCGGTTACGGACCGACAGCGGGGCCACGTTCCAGACCGACCTGTCAGGTCCTGCCGATGCGCTCACCGCGGCCGTTCCCACGTTACTGCACAGTTGTTGGATGCATTGGTTTGATGCGGTCGACGTGCGGGTCAGCGGAGCGGACGGCGCGGCGCTACTGCGCGTGGTGATGAATTGCCCCGCCGCGGATTGGCCACTGGCCCGTGATTTTCTCGGGGCGTTTGCCCAGTCCCACGCGCTCGGTTGTGATTTTTCGGAGACGGTTGCCAGTCCGCCGGGTCTTCCCGACGTGGTCTTCAAGACGACTCCGCAGCGGGTGGTCGGTTTGGCGCGCCAGCTGGCACACGAGATCGGGGGCGACTGTCTGGCGCTGTGCGCTCCGGGCGTCGTTCACGGTTATCTAGGCGGTATCCGCGACCAGACCTCAGCTGACCCTTTGTCGGCTGCCGCCACTACTGTGCTGGAAACGCTCGTGGGGCAGTACCAGGATTCGTTGCAGCAAGAGGGTGGGGAATGGCATTCGCGTCACCTGGCGACCGGACCTCTGTCAGATCGGGAAGCCGCCTGGGTTGAGGTCCTCGATCAGGAGTTTAACCGGCCATGACGCCAGCCAGGGAGACGGACGTATCGGCGCTCCAGACTTGCACGTCACCGTTGCAGGAAGCGGATCTATTGGCCAGTTGTGTCCACTGTGGATTTTGTCTGGAAGTTTGCCCGACCTACCAGATCAGCGGCGACGAGAACAATTCGCCCCGCGGCCGCTTGCGGCTCTGGCGGCAGGAGGCGGAAGGGCGCTTGCCACCGGATCCCTGGACGGACAAGTACACCTCGGAATGTGTCGGCTGCCTGGCCTGTGAATCCGCCTGTCCGGCCAATGTGCCCTACGGCGAAATTCTCGAACATGTCCGTCGCGACCAGCGCAGCGCCGGTCGCGCGGTACCTGGCTTGTCGATTCGCTGGGCTGCCGCACTGGCCGCCCGTCCGCGCTGGATGAGCCTGTTGCTGACACCAGCCCGGTTGCTCAGGCGGTGGGGCCTGCTACCACATCGACTGGTGTTTGCCGGTGATCCGGCGGTTGGGCTGTCGACCGCTGCCTACGCCCGCGCATTAATGCAACGTCGGCGTCCGACCGGACCCCGTGTGGCCCTGCTGACTGGCTGTTTGATGGAATCCCTGTTCCGTGAAATCAACTTTGCTACGGTCCGCGTGTTGATCGAAAACAACGTGCAGGTGGTCATTCCCACCGACCAGGGTTGCTGTGGCGCCTTTCAGGAGCATACGGGCGAGGTCCGGGTCGAGGCCTTGCGGCAGCACAACCGCGCCGTGTTTGGGGACCTGGATGTTGAGGCGGTTGTCAGCAATTCTTCGGGTTGCGGATTGGCGCTCGGCAAGGCGCTGCATGAATGGCTGCCCGTGCGCGACGTCCTGGATTACCTGGGCGAATTGGGGCCGGTGCGCCGTCCACGGAATGCGGACGCTGGTCCGCTTTATGTCGATCTGCCCTGCCACTTGATCCACGGGCAGAAAGTATCTGGTATCCCCGCAAATGTGCTGGACGCCACGGGCTATTCCTGGCAACTGGCTCCCGGTGCCCGCGACTGCTGTGGTTCGGGTGGCAGTTACAACCTGCAGCAACCGGCCAATGCGAGAGAGATTCTCAGCCGCAAAGCGGCGTTCTTGCAGGAGCAGACAAGTGGGCCGGTGATGCTGGCGACTTCCAATCATGTCTGCATGATGCAGTGGCATTCAGCTCGCAGCGCCGGGCTGGCGCCGCATGGATTACAGGTCCGGCACGTGATCCAACTGCTCGACCCGGGTCCCGCGTTCGCGAGCACCGCGTCTCAGGGGTCGTGAAACTGAAAGGCGTACAACTTGCAGTCGCGCAGGTGAAAACGCAGACGGACGGTCTTTCCCGACTGGGGTCCGACGTCCTGGCCCGCTTTCCAGCGCACCGGCATCCGGACCGAATCGCCATGGAGGGGTACGGCATCGGCGTACGCGTACCCTGGTAGAGGCGTTCCCTCGGCGTCGAGCAGTTCCACGGCGACCGAGCCGCCCCCATTGGCCTGGACGTTCAACTCCAGCCGCTGGCCGCTGAACCGCAGCGGTGGTGTGGTCAGCTGGCCGCCGTCGTAGCCGGCATCGGCGGAGACAAATCCATCCAGTCGCAACACGGCGCGGCTGATACCCGACAGATGTTTTCCAGCGGCGGCCGGGTCGAGAATGCCGTCGTGGTCGCGGTTGGTACCGGTGTAATAAATCCACAGTTCATCCCCCATCCGGACCGGGTCGGGAAGCGCCCAGGCGAAGCGCGAATCGAAACGCCCCTCCGGCCCTGTCGGCAGAAATGCCTGCCGCTGGCCCACCCGTTCAAACCGCTTGCCGTCACGGCTGACCGACAGACGGACATCGAAGCTGGAGGGACCGAGCCCGCTGGTTTGGGGTCGCGGGAACCAGTGCCAGAATGCCTGGGCTAGCATGATGTAGACGCTGTCGGCTTCGGCATAGCGAAACACGTCGGCGCCATAGTAGTCGACCGGTGGTTGTTCCGTGGGAGTTGACTGCGTGGCCCGATCCCGGGCATCGGGCTGCATGACAATGGTCTGCTGGTCCCACTGTCGCAGATCGTCGGACTCCAGCCGGCGTACCGTCCGGCGGCGTTTACGCGGATCCGCGCGGTCGGCCCAATAGCGGGTAAACAGCGCGTAGCGGGAAATGGCCGGATCCCAGAAGATGACGCTCTGGGTGTCCCAGCCGCCGGGTCCTGGGTCGAGTCGGGCGAACGGTTTCCAGCGAAGGCCATCGGCGGAACTGTGCATATGAAACTGGGCGCTGGGGTAAACCTTGGCCTGGGTCTTGTAACGGTGTTCCGCGTCGGCGTTGGGATCGATCCATACCGCGCAGCCGCCAATCACACCGGGGAGCACCACGTTGTTGGCGGTTGAGCCATCGATGGCGTGCAGCCCCAGCCTGGGTTTCACGAAGTGCAGGCCGTCTGTCGATTCCGCGTAGCAGACCCGCCGTTGGTGGTCGTAGCGTCCCTCACCGGTGGGGCGCACCAGGTCGTACCAGATCCGCGTCTTGCCGTTTTCACGCAGTACGCTGGAATAGACGGAGAGATGCGCGCCCTGTTCCCAGGGTTGATCGGCCTGCAGCAACACCACCCCATCGCGCCGCGGCCGGTTCATGACCAGCTGGACTCCCTGGCTGTGCGCGATGAATCGTCGGTCGATGAACAGCTGCCTGGCGGAGCCGACGTCGATTGGTTGTGACGCGGCGTACCCTACCAGCAGCTCGACTCCTTCGATCCGCAGCGGCGCCTCGGCGGGCGCCGCGGGCCGTGAGAGGATCAGTTGATTGACACCCTGCTGAATCGGTGGATTGGCAATCTGCCAGACGCCCTTGGTGGCGGGCAGCGGGATGCGGTTCCCATTGATCAGTAGTTGCGTGGCAGCCGCGGCTGCCGGGACACCGCTCCAGCTGATCTTCAGAGTCAACTGTTGCAGGGACTGGTCCTGTTGTGCCTGGTGGATCGGGTCACCGACAGTGAACCGCAAGGGCCTCTGCTGGGCGGCCAGCAGGTCGAGCGGCAATTGCATTTCGCCCCCACTGGCTGGTGTATCCCCTTCGATGTCTCGGGTGACGTAATAGTGCTTGTCGCGTCCCCGCAGTCGTTGAGGGTCGCCGATTTCATGCAGGACCTGGCGCTCGTCCTGGTTGAATACCGGCGCTGTGGCGCGACCGGCACCACTACAATGGCAATCGTAATTGAACAGATGAATGCCCTGGGCGCCGGCTTGCCAGTAGCCGGCCGCCGCGGCCCGCAGCATCTGGGGTGAAGCGTTCTTCGTGTAGTGACGCACCTTGATGTCGGACAACCCGCCGACCACACGGACTCCGGTCCCTTGGGCGGCGGCGACAAATCCTTGCACGTCGGCGTTCATGTCGAGGTAGCCGCGGGTCACCGGCACGATCACGTCGACGAGCGCTTCGCCGATCCAGGTGCGGGCATCGATGCCGATCGTCTGGCACATGCGAAAATTGGGAGGCACCCGCGCGGCCAGGGTCAGCGTGCGGCCTTTCTGCTTGCCGATTTCGTCCAGGCGCTGACGCACACGCCGCACAAACTGGGTGAGTACCGGCATGCCATGGTTGACTTCCCCCCGTTTGAAATAGATGGGGCTGCTGAGAAAGTCCATCTCAAAACCATCGACGTCGTAGCGAGTGCACATCTCTTCGATCAGCGAGAACTTGAGGTCGCGTACTTCGGCCAGGGAGTAATCGAAGGCCCAGGTAAAGCCATTGGATGGCTGATTGGCGCGCGGCCAGCGACGGCGGTAGTAGTCGGTCGACTGGGCGCCGATCTTGACATGGGGGCGCGCCAGTTCCCAGGGGCTGCGGAGCGAGGGCCACAATTCGACCCAGTCTTTGTGGGTGTCGTTCATTCGCAGTGAGGGCCAGAATTCCATTCCCAAGGCGTGTGCTCGGGCCGACCAAATGTCGAGCGGGTCCTTGCCGCGTTCTAAAAGTCCCAGCACGTTTTCCGCCCAGCGGCGGAAGTTGGGGATTTCAAATTCGTTGCGCCCCTGGCCGTACAGTTCGCCAACTTTCGTCCCGTAGGCGACGAACGATCCGAACGAGACGCTCTGGATGAACACGTCCACCTGGGTTCCCTCGAGGGCATCGATGACACGACACAACTGGGCGTCGGTGATTGGCGGTTCGTGCGCATAGAGGGCGCCACTACCGCCGTCGCTATTGAGCAGAATCCGGTAGGCCGGTTTGCCGCTGGGCGGCGCGGCCGCTGCCGTTTGACGTAGTTGCGGGGCCACCGTCAACCAGCTGAGCAGCCAGGTAGCGATGGGGAGTAATACGCGGGTCGATAAGCACGAGTGGTGAGCAGCCATGGACGATCTCTTGCCAGGGAAGGGAAGCTGCCATTGCACGCGGCCTGGGTTGCGCGCTTCCAGGAACGCGTGCGGCACACCGATTATTCTGGGCATTCGCGGCGCTGTTGTCGACGTCCAGGGTGGATAACAGGGCCGGCCAAGCCAGCTTCGAGTCTGTTGTGGTCAGTTCGCGTGGGCACTAGACTGCCGCCAAAGTTTTTGATTCGAATGTGGGAAAGGCCCGATGGGAAGGTTGCGCTACCTGCTGCTGAT
>PBOG01000147.1 GCA_002724245.1 Planctomycetaceae bacterium | reverse complement strand
GTGCGTTTGAGGTCCCATTGGACCTGCCGTTCGACGACGTGAAAGTAGCCACTGCCCACTGCAGTCTCTTCTCTGGAACGAAGTTTCAGTTGGATTGTGTGCTTGGATTGCCCGCAGACAAACCCGACATTGAGTGTTGTCACGACGAGAATGCTGGTTAGCAATACTCTGGATCTAGCCATCTCGATCTGCCTGTTTGCTGAAATCGTGGTTCAATTTCTGACCGTTCGATTCCATGGTTCTGTCGGGTTGATGGGACGGGATGTGGCGAGGGCTCACGCCTTGATTTCAGTGTGACACAGTTCGTCTCCGCGGCGCTGTTTTGTAGAAGAGCGGTCTTCGACCAAGGTGCAGTTCTGCGGGGATACCGCATGATGTAGCATCCATGGCTCATGGGGTGCCTACGCTGAAGGCGCCACAACTGTAGTCTATCCAGGAGTCTGTTAGCAAACACGCGAGAACTTCTGGATGAGTTGTGGTTGGCAAACGGCCCGCCGCATTTCTGGTGGAGTTGCAGAGGTCGGTTGTTGCGCTGCGCACTGACTGCGTGATCGCAGCGCAGGTTTTCGCGGCACGGTATTGGCCCCCACCTGGTACCCGGAGCCGGAGCCAGTGGTCCGGCCGGTACCGCTCTTTTCGAACCATTGGACGTGGTTGCCGAAGCAAGTAGCCGGGCGCCCTCTCTGTCGCGGCACATGTTAAGATTGCCATTGCGAAAATTGTCTCCCCATCTGTGGCTCCAGATTGTTGTGGAAGGATGATCGAAAGACCATGCGTAGCTTGACCACCGCCTGCCTGACCCAATTGCTATGCACCTGTTCTGTGTGGGCGATCGAACCGGTACTGCTTGATGACCAGTTCACGTTGCCTCCCGGGTTTCACATCTATCGTGCTGCCCAGGCGCAGTTGACGGGAGGGTCGTATGACCTTGTGTTCGATGGCCGCGGCCGCTTGCTGGTTGGTGACGGTAAGGCGGTGCGCAGGCTCGCCGATACCGATGGGGACGGTGTTTTTGACACCCAGCAGACGATCGCGGACGGTCCCGCGGTCGCCGGCCGTGGTCCGCAGGGATTGCTGGTCTACGGCGATCATCTCTATGTGGTTGCCGGTGATGGCTTGCAGCTGTTCAGCGGAGCCCAGGGCGCGGGACGGTTGAAGTTTGAACGCCGGCTTGGGCAACCTTTTAACACGGGTGGTGACCATACGGCCCATACCGTACTGCGGGGCTTGGACGGATATGTTTATCTGGTAACGGGTGATGGCGGTGGCACACGCGATCGCCGACATATCACGCAAGCCAGCTCACCCAATCACGTGGAGCGTGCAGCTTCCGTTTTTCGCTTGGACCCCAGCGGGCAGCAATGGGAGTGCATCGCGTCAGGAGGGAGGAATCCTCCTAGTCTGGGTATGAACTACCTGGGTGAGTTTTTTAGTTTCGACAGTGATATGGAGTTTCATGTTGACGTGCCGTTTTATCGACCGGTGCGACTCAACCATTGGTTGACCGGAGTTGATCTGGGCTGGCAACAGGTGGGTGCCCATCCGCCCTGGTACATCGATACGTTACCGGGCATTCTCGACATTGGTCGTGGTTCACCGAATTGGGGGATTGTCTATGAGCACACGCAATTACCGAAAAGGTATCGGGATGCTTTTTTGGTGTGTGATTACCGTTGGAAGTCGGCGACGTCGGGGCGTTACTCCACGTCCGGGCGACTGGTCGCCTTTCATCTGAAACGTGACGCTGCGGACTGGCAGGCGGAATTCTCTGAATTGGCGACTGCCAAACCGGGTGCCAAAGATGCGCAGGGTAAGCCAGTCAATTTCGCTCTGGTTGACATTGATGTCGCCCCGGACGGCAGCCTGTTGCTGACCGACCACAATCAGGGGGTCTGGCGGATCTTTTACGACATGTCCGATCCGCCGCGCATTCCACCAATGGTGCCAACCTTGCCAGGTGCGGCTGCCGATACCTTACTGCAGCAGTTGTTAACACTCCCTCAACCCGCGGCCGCCTGGAGCCGTCAGCGTGAACTCAAGTTGCGCGCCGAGCTCGGCCAGGATGCCACTACTCAATTAATGCGTGCGGTGGGCCGAGACGATCTGCCCGTGCGACGACGTCTGCGTGCCTTGCGTCTGCTGGCAGCCGACTTTGCCACACTCCCGAGTTCCTTTCTGGAAACGTTAGGTCAAATGGAGGAAGCAGAAATCCGCGCGCAGGCGGCCTGGCTTGTCGGAATCCGTGGCCGCGCCAATGAAACTAGACTGTCGATTGACCTGCTCGCCGACGAGGATCCGTTTGTCCGCCGCCGCGCCGCCGAGGCGTTGTCACGAAGTCCTTCTACCGACGCCATTCCCAGGCTCGCCGAATCCATGGCAGACAAAAGTCGGTCTATCCGACATGCCGCAACCATTGCCTTGTCACATCGTCCGACAGTCGAGTTCCTGCACGTGGCAACTCGATCGGAATCACCGCAGATTCTCATGCGGACCCTGGTCGCAGCGCACTTCCGTAACGAGCGTCCGCCTGTCGAAGTCGTGAGACAACTGGTGCACCGCTTGCTCCAGCGAACAAAGCTGGCTGACGAGGACCGCCTGAATTGTCTGCGGATACTCAGTCTTTACCGCCGGGAGATCGAGAGTTCCCGTGAGCTGCGCGATGTGGCGACGTCATGGATCCGGGGTGGTTTTCCACACCGCGACCGCATGATTCGCTGGGAACAGGCCCGCCTGTTGGGTGAGTTCAAAACTGTGGAAGCTTTTACAACACTGGTTCATGAGCTGGTCCAGGAAAAAGACTATGTCACTCAGTTTCATCTGGCATCGGCAATCGCTGAAATTCCCCGGCCGTCTGCAGGCTGGGAGCAGGCTGCCCAAACACGACTTTGCGATTGGTTGCTGACGACGCAGGCAGGCTGGTTCACCGAGTTTGCCGGCAAAGGCCTGCAGTTCCCGCAGTTTTGGGCAACGGTGCTCAATAAATTGGGCCAGCATCACGCGGACCGACTGGCCACGCAGTTTGAGCAGCTCGATCCGGACAGCCAATTGGCACAAATCGTGTTTGCCAAGGTGGGTGCTATTCCGGATGCGGATAAATTACTGATTGAACGTTTCCATCTGACCCAAACGCCTGCGTCACGTCAGAATATCGTAACTCTGCTGGGACGTATCCGGACCGCCAAGGCTGCCAGCTTTTTGGCCGATCAATTCGCGCGTGTCGAGGACCCAGAACTGCGTCGGTCCGTTGTGCTGGCCCTCAGTGCGCATGCCCGCGCTGGCCGTCTGGCGGACATCTTTGTGAGCGCGTTATTCGAGTTTGCCGATGCCGAGGTAATCCGCGCGTGTGCCAACGGATTATTTGCAGCCAACCTGCGCGTCCAAGAAATCGCAATCGCGTCTGACATGACAGTGGGCAAGCTGAAAGGGATTCAAGCGGTTTACTTTCGGTTGTTGGAGCTGATGGTCTTGCATCCACAGCAGACAGTGCCGCTGGAACAAGCATTGGTGGTTCTCAGTGGTCAGCAGGCGACCGGTTCGTATCGCCGCCCCCGCGTTATCTGGTCATCCACGGCGCAGCGGAATGGCGATGCGGCCTGGTTTGTCAGAGAATTCAGCCTGCCCCAGGGCGTGCAACGCGGTGAAATGATCATCACCTGCGATAATGAGTTCATCGCGCATGTGAATGGCAAACGGGTCGCTGCCAGTTCGGACTGGACCAAGCCACTGCGCGTGGCCTTGGATGGCGTGCTGCATGCCGGCAGTAATCTGGTCGCCATTGAAGCTCGCAACCAGGGAGGGCCGGCGGGGCTGGTTGCATCAATCCAGTGGACGTTGCCCAGCGGTCGGCGCGCAGGCATTGCCACCAATCCAACGTGGCTGTTTTCACGCCAGCCGCCGGCGAACTGGTCCACTCGCGGGAGTGCCACGGGGAGCTGGTCGTTGAGCGTTGATGTCACTGAGCCGACGAAAAATGCCGCGGACGCGTGGCGGGCGTTTACGGGCAGTACGGTGGACGCCCCCGATCTGGCGAGTCAGGAATACTGGCACAAATGGTACCTCCACGAATTCGGTGAGGCGTTTGTGGCTCGGACTGAGAACGTGGCTCAGCGCGGTGACGCAGAACTGCATCGTGTGGTGCTAGGAATTACCGAGATTGCGGGCGACGTTGTGGCCGGTCGTGCTGCGTATTTGAAGGCCGGTTGCTATGCTTGCCACGGGGGTATCAAAAATCGCCAGACGACGATTTTTGGGCCCGCACTCAATGGGGTCACATTGCGGCTGAAACGCACCGAGCTGGCGGATGCGATCGTGTATCCGTCCAAGCAGGTCGTCGAGCGTTTCAAGGCGAGTATACTCATCACCAATGACGGTCAGGCGCTACAGGGATTCATTACGGAACAGAGCGCGGACTTTGTTTCGATTACCGACCTTAAGAATAAGGTAACGCGGCTGCCGCGCAGCGAGGTCGACGAAATCAAAGTGCAAAACGTGTCGCTTATGCCCAGCCGTTTGTTGAGCCGCTTTTCCGACGAAGAAATCAAGAACCTGATCGCGTTTTTGCATTCCCTCCGGTAACTGGTGTTGGATGTTTTACACCAGTTCGGAGATGACCTCGTGTCGGTCCAGCAAGTATTGCGGGCGTCCCTGAGGATCGGGGACGGTCACGCGGCTGACGTCGATTCCGAGCTGCCGGTACAGCGTCGCGAAGACGTCCTGGTAATGGACCGGTCGTTCCTGTGGCACTTCACCCAGGCGGTTTGTACTGCCGATCGCCTGGCCGGGCCGCAGTCCACCACCGGCCAATAATGCACACGACACTTGCGGCCAGTGATCTCGGCCCCCCGTTTTGTTGATCTTGGGAGTGCGGCCAAACTCGCCCCAGACCACCACGGCAACGTCATCCAGCATGCCCTGCTCATGCAGGTCGTCGACTAGTGCGGAGACTCCCAAATCGACATGCGGTGAGTTATGTCGCATGCGTTCCGAATTTTTGTTGTGTGAATCCCAGGTGCCAAAGTTCAGCGTTACGCAGCGCACACCTGCCTGGATTAACCGTCGTGCCACCAGAAACTGTTCCGTATGCCAATTCGCCGGATGGGTTGAACTCTTGAAGATCGGTTTGCCACGACCATATTTGTCTCGGATGCCCGGCTCTTCCTGTTCCAGGTCGAGTGCGTGGACGAGTTTACTCGATGTGAGGACACCCAATGCCTGGGCGGTGAATTCGTCCACACTGGAAAGTTCTCCCAGTCTGTCGATGTCACGGCGAAAACGATCCACACTGGCCAGCAACCCACGGCGATCTCCCAGCCGATCCAGCGTGATGCCATTGAGTTTCATATTCGCGGCACCTGCGCCGTCGGGCTGGAAAGGTGCATAAGAACGCCCCAGGAATCCCGGCTCACCCGGGTTCGCCCAGGGCGCGTGGAGCGTCTTCAGCGCCAGACTTACAAACGGGGGTACTGACTGGTCAACGGGACCCTGGACTTTGGACAGGAACGAGCCCAGGCAGGGTCGATGACGTGTGCGAAAATCACGTTCTGAGTAACCGCTGTAGCACATGTACGGCGAGTGCTCGTTCAATGCGCCGACCAGCGACCGGATGACGGAGACTCGATCCATTCGCGCGGCGATTTGCGGAAACAGCTCACAAATCTGGAGGCCGGGGACACGGGTTGAAATGGGGTTGAACTCCCCGCGGATTTCGCTGGGGGCCTCGGTCTTGACTTCCCACATTTCCTGGTGGGGCGGGCCGCCTGCCAGGAAGACCATAATGACACCCTTGTGTGGGGCACGTACCCCCGCCGCTGCTTCGGCCCGCAGCATCTGTGGCAAACTGAATCCGCCGAGGGCCAGGCCACCGATGTTGAGGAAGTTGCGCCGCGAGATGCCATCGCAGAAGTCTCGCTTGCGCTGACGATTGCCGAGGAGCGTCAACATGGGACAGGTCCTTTTGCAGGGCGTTGGTCAAGCATTTCTCGCATTCCCCAAGGCGTTATTATCGGCAGTTTCGTGCGGCCGCGCCAAGAGCTGACGATGGTTCGATGAGTGTTTCCGGAGATGACATTTGGGCGGGAGTGGCACGCCACCCAAAGCCAACGACCAGTCCGGCTGCCGGTGTGGGCCGGAAACCGAGGCGTTGTGGCCAGTAAATCAGGCGAAATAGCGATTTTTCTGCTTTTTGGGGAACACGTATCGGGGGATGCCAATCACCTTTTTGCCTACCGGGTAACTGCATTTGACAGAGCCGTTTCGCCGAAACTACGATACAACAGACTATGAACATCCATTGGAACAACGCGGCCCGTTGTAATTTGCTCTGTATCGCAGTTGCGGTGGGGGTCTCCCTGGCCGGTACAGTGAGTTTCGGTGCTGCGCTGGTGGTGCGCCCGGACGCGGTGACTTTTGATCATCCCAATTCGTCCACGCAGCTTCTCGTGAGCCGTGCTGCCCAGGGGGAGCTTCTGATAGATCGGACGCATGACGTTCAATTCCAGTCCCTCGATCCGGCCGTCGCCGTCGTCGACGAACGCGGCGTCGTGGCGCCGCGAGGAGACGGCCAAACCCGTATCGTCGTTGTTGACGGTGAAGACCGGGTTGAGATTCCAGTAGATGTGACACGTTATACCAGTCCACCGCTCGTCTCTTTTCGCGACGAGGTGTTACCTGTCCTCAACAAGGCCGGTTGTATGTCTTCTTCCTGCCACGGAAAGCAGGGCGGGCAGAATGGTTTTCAGTTGAGTGTGTTCAACTTTGACCCGGTGGGAGATTACGAAGCAATCGTGAAGGGGGCGCGTGGGCGGCGCGTGGCGATTGCCCGTCCGTTGGACAGTCTCTTTCTCCGCAAAGCGGCGGGAATTGTTCCGCATAGCGGAGGTCCGCGAATTCAGCCGGGAAGCGCGGGTTACAACCTGATCGCCCGTTGGATCCGCGAAGGTGCCAGTTACGAAGGCGTGTCTCCACCACCAGTCGTACGCATCGAAATCGAGCCGAAAGATGTGGTGCTTTCTTTCCAGCAAACGCAGCAACTACGCGTCACCGCAGTCGATCGTGATGGTGATCGTCGCTGCGTGACCGTGGACGCCGTCTACGAATCGAATGTGCCGCAAGTTGCCGGTGTGGAACCCATGGGACGTGTTGATTCGTCGGATGTCCCAGGTGAGGCTGCCATTCTGGTGAAGTATATGGGGCACGTTTCCGTTTGCCGTGTGACGGTGCCGCAACCCGGTACCGCCTTCCAGCGACCGCCTGAAAACGGTTTTGTGGACAAGCTGGTCTGGGACAAACTGGAGCGCCTCGGCATTGCCGCCAGTGGTCCTGCCGATGACGGCATGTTTTTGCGGAGGGTCTTCCTCGACACGATCGGGACCTTGCCCACTGCCCAGGAATCGCGCGCCTACCTCCAGGATACCGCCGAGAAGAAACGCGAGCTGCTGGTAGACCGACTGCTTCAAAGAGACGAGTATGCAGTCTACTGGGCGATGCGCTGGGCCGATATTCTCAAAGTCGACTCGGCACGTATCGGCCCCCAAAATGCGGTCGCGATTAGTCGGTGGTTGCGGCAACAGTTCAGTGCGAATGTGCCCTATGACCAATTCGTACGCAATATATTGACTGCCAAGGGGACGATCGCCGCTGCCAGCGCGGTACCCGTTTACCAGGCGCTGGGTGAGGAGCTCGGCCCTGCGGTGAGCCAATTGTTTCTGGGAGTCCGTCTCGGCTGCGCGAAGTGCCACCAGCACCCATCGGAACGCTGGAATCCGCGTGATTTCTACGCCTTCGGTGGTTTTTTCACTGGCGTCGCGACCCAAGGCCCCAACCTGGTACCGGTTGCGGGAAAAGATCTCGAAAACCAATTCTTGACGACGGGCGAAAAGGAAACCGTACCAGCGGCTGCCTTGGGTGCCGCACCGGCGGATTTCAGCAGCACGCTGGACCGCCGCGAGGTCCTCGTCGATTGGATGACCGCTCCGGACAATCCGCTGTTCGCGCGGCTCATCGTAAATCGACTCTGGGCACACTATTTTGGTCGCGGCATTTTTGTGGATATCGATGATCAGCGCGAGACGAACCCACCGACCAATGAGCCTCTGCTCAATGCACTGGCAGCACATCTGCGTGACCTGGACTATGACATCAAGGCTTTTACGCGCACGCTGCTGTTGTCGGGTGCGTATGCGCTGAGTTCGGTGCCCAATGAATCAAATGTCCGTGACCAGCAGAATTACTCACATGCCAGCTACAAGCCGATGCCAGCGGAAGTGCTCCTCGATGCGATCTGCCAGGTAACACGGGTGCCGGAGAAGTTTAATGGCTGGCCTGTGGGATATCGCGCGATCCAATTGTGGGATAACCATGTCCCTTCCTACTTTTTCGATATTTTCGGTCGTCCCGCGCGACTGAGCGTTTGTGAATGTGAGCGTGGTACCGAACCGAGTATTGCGCAGGCGCTGTACGTAATGAACTCGCCGGAGTTTGCCAGGAAGATTGGCCATCGTCACGGATTTGCTCGTTCTTTGGCCAATTCCAGTAAGACTCCTCAACAGATCATCACGGAAGTTTTCCTCGCGACGCTGTCTCGTTTTCCAAGCGCTGCAGAGCAGGATTCATTGCTTCCGGTGTTCACGCAACAGGATCGCAGGACGGCAACAGAAGACGTTCTCTGGACGCTGCTCAATTCGAAGCGGTTCCTGTACGTTCACTAAACGACGATGCCACTAAAGGGCGATGCCACTAAAGGGCGATGCCACTAAAGGGCGATGCCGATTAATTGAGAAAGGGAGTTGGGAACGATGAGTACAGCCAGCTCGGGATCTGGGTACTGCGACGGTATCTCACGTAGACGGGCCATCAAGATCGGTGGAACCGGTATGCTGGGAGGGCTCTCGCTGCCACACTTGTTGGCGATGGCCGATCAGGCTCCGGCGGCGCTGCCGGGCAAGGCCAAGGCCTGTATCTTTCTGCTGCTTGAAGGAGGTCCGAGCCACATCGATATGTGGGATCTTAAACCGAATGCGCCCAGTGAAATTCGTGGGCCTTTCAATCCCATTTCGACTAACGTACCTGGCACGCTGATTGGCGAACTGATGCCACGCTGTGCAAAAGTGGCGGACAAGTTCACGATGGTTCGCAGTGCCACATTGGGTGATGGCGCGCACCAGACCGGTGTCCATTGGCTACTGACTGGCTATCCGCCTAACTTCGCAGATGGACAAGCCAAGAAGACCCCCGCCAATGAACTCTATCCCTCTCTCGGTTCAGTGATTTCGCGCGAGCTTGGGCCGCGAGGCGCGGTACCTCCTTACATCTGTGTGCCGAATCAGTCGGTTGCGGGAGGGCCAGGTTTTTATGGTCCGTCGTATGCACCCTTTGTGATTGAAACCGATCCGGTGGAGCCTGATTTTGAGGTCCGCGACCTGAATCTGGCCAAGACGGCGATTGATGAGAAGCGGTTTGATCGACGGCGTCGCATGCTTCAACGGATCGACCAGCTCGGCTCTAAGGGGCTCTTGGCCGGTGGCAAAAACGCTCCTGGGTTGTCGGGACGTTCGGCGATCATGTCGACGTATTATGAGAAGGCCTTCAGTATGGTCACCTCGCCGCAGGCCAAGAAGGCGTTCAATATCCACGAAGAGCCTGAAGCGTTGCGAGAGCGTTACGGATACCACCAGCTTGGCCAATGCGCCTTGCTGGCCCGTCGCCTTGTGGAGGCCGGGTGTCGTTTTATCAGTGTGGAGCACGGCAGTTGGGATACCCATTTCGATAATTTCACTGGCCACGAGGTATTGGCGCCGAGCGCAGACAGCGCGTTGGCTACGCTCGTGACGGATCTTGATGAACGCGGCATGCTTGACGATACGCTGGTCGTCATGGTGGGCGAAATGGGACGAACTCCGAAAATCAACAAGAACGCTGGCCGTGACCACCACATCCTGCAGACTGCGATCTTTGCCGGCGGTGGCGTCAAGCGAGGTGCTTTGATTGGTGGGTCGGACGCGACGGCTGCGGCGCCGACAACAACTCCGATGACGAACCAGAGTTTTCTGGGAACAATCTTTCATCTCATGGGAATCGACTACAACAAACTTGTCTACACCGACGTTGGGCGACCTGTGTCGATTGTTAACGGTGGGCAGGTGTTTGAAGAGCTGCTGGTATGAATTTGACCGTCATTACGCTGGCCTGCGCGCTGTTGGGTGAGGCGCCCTCTGCCGGTTACATGTATCCGCCGGTGGTGCCCGCGGGTGTTGTGACAGAAGTGCAGCTCGGTGGTTACGAGTTCACACCCGATGTGGAGTTCTTTTCTCCCGATCCGCAGGTGACGATCACGAAAATGGGCCCACCGGGCAAATTTGTTGTAGCCCCGCCACCCTATTGGTTTGGACAAAAGTCGATGCGGGCCGCGTTCCCGATTCCACGGGAGGTGCCAGCGCAGATCCATGTCGCCCCTGGCAACTTATCCGGCAGTGCCTATTGGCAGGTTGCCAATGCGGGTGGCGCGAGCCGTTGCGTTCCTTTCCTGGTCGAAGCGGGCAACATCGTGGTCGAAAAACGACGGCGCGATTCCCCTCAGACGCTGGACACGCTACCTGTTACCGTCGCGGCACGACTCGGGAAGATCGCCGAGATCGATGAATATCAGTTTGTTGCCGCGCAGGAAGGTTTTGTCACTGCGGAACTGATCACCCATCAAATTGGATCTTTGATGACAGGTGCTATCGAAGTCAATGAGAGTGGCGGAGATCGGCGACTTGGTGACGCGGTGGACTTGGAGGGAAAAGATATTGCGCTAACTTTCGCAGTGAAGGCCGGCAAAGTCTATTCTCTGAAGGTGTTTGATGTTCAATTTCGTGGTAACCAGGCCTTCGTCTATGCGCTGCGCCTTTCACTCGGTCCACGTGTCATTATGACCCGACCAGTCACTGGCCGACGAGGGCATTCCTGCGACGTCGAGTTCATCGGTTACGGCCTTCAGGGCGATTCGCCCGCGCTCCAAACGATCACCAGGAAGGTTGATTTTCCGAACCAGGAGGTGGCCACGTTTTCGTATAGCTTGGACACAGCAGCAGGCACCGCGCTGGTTCGATTTCCCCTGCGCGATACCGACGAGGTCGTCGAGCAGGAACGTACGGAGATCGTTGGTCCCGTAGTGATCAATGGAACGCTCGGGGAAGTCGGTGCGGAGGATCGTTACACGGTGAAGATGCAGGCGGGAGACAGTTGGGAAATCGCCGTCGAGGCAGCGTCACTGGGGTCTCCGCTCGATCCAACTTTAAGGGTGCTTGCTCCGGATGGCACCGAAATCGTGAAGGACGATAAGCCGGGAGATTGTACGCTGACGTTCAAGTCGACCGCCGCTGGTCCGCACACGATTGTCGTCAGTGACATTTCCGCTCAAGTGGGGACTCCCCTTTCGGTTTACCGCCTGGTTGTCACGGTTCCACCGCTCGCAGATTTTTCCCTCTCGGTGCCGCAGACCTTGAATTTTGAGCCTGGCGGCAAGACCAGCGTCACAGTCAAGTTGGCCCGGCTCCATGGGTACGATGGTGACGTCGCGATTGGGATCGAGGGACTTCCCCAAGGCGTGAGCGTGCCTGCGGATCTTGTGGTTCCGGCTGGCAAGGCCGAACTCAAGTTCGAGTTGACTGCCGCCGCCGATTGCAGTGCGACCACTGGGTACGTCCGTGTCGTGGGGACTGGGAAGCGTGGTGATGTTTCCTTGACTCGTGTGGCCGTGACCGATACAGGACTCCTCACCTCCGTGCTGTTGACCCCAATTATCAGCAAGGTTCCGATTACGATCGCCTGGGTCCTGAGAGAGACACAGCATGAGCGTCCCCGGGGTAGCACTTTCCCAGCAGAGCTCGAAATCAAGCGGCAAGAGGGTTACGACGGTGAGATTTGGCTGATGCCCCATTCGAAGCAATCACGCCACCGTCAGGGGATTACTGGGCCGATCATGAAGGTTCCCCGTGGTGTTGATCGAATTCTCTACCCAGTGTTCATTCCAGAGTGGCTAGAGACATTTCGCACCTCCCGGATGGTGGTTCTGGCCATGGCAAAAATGGCTGACGCCCAGGGAAACGTACGCTATGTACAGGCGAAGTCCGGGCGTTTGTGTTGGATTGTGGAAGGGGCGCTGATGAAAGTCGACGGCCGGGATGCTGAAATTACGGCTTCGCCTGGCGGTAACTTCGAGGTCACTGTCGACATTTTGCGCAGACCCAAATTTGCCGAAGCGGTGACGCTCGAAGTCGTTGCCGCTGACGATGTGGGTGGGCTGTTCAAGGCAGCTCCAGTTGTCGTGCCCAGCGGGAAGCGGCAAGCCACGATTCACGTTGAGACGATGGCAGACCCGCGGCTCTATCCGGAGCAGAAGCTCAAGATCCGCGCGACCGCGCTTGAGGACGGCAAGTGGCTGGCGGTTTCCGAAACCGATGTGACCGTCGTGTTTCGTGAAGTGAGTGCGACCCGGTTCAATGCCCCGTAGAAGTGTTGTTGTAGTCGCTGTTTCTGCTGGGGCAAACCCTGACGTTTCTCGTGGCATGACTCCACAGAGTGTGGGCAGATTGCTGATCCGCACCAGTGGATGGCATCCAGGCAGCGGTGAGATCGCGGGCGCAACACGAACAGATAGCTGGTGGGCTTCAGAGTCGTTAGAATGCGCGTTGTTGCCAAGAGAATCACGCTATCGAAGAGGTTTCCCATGTGTAAGCGGTTTTTCCTGATTGCCTGCCTGGCGATCGCGCCGGCGGTTTTGCGGGCGGACGACAGCCAGTATGTGTTGCGTGGTGATTCACTTGTCCAACCGAATGTCCCACAGGGAAAAGTCACGGAACACGTCTGGAAGAGCAAGGTGTTTGACGGCACCCTGCGCCGCTATTCGATTTATGTACCGGCCCAATACGATGCCGCCAGGCCAGCGGCGGTAATGGTCTTTCAGGACGGGCATGCCTATGTTGATCCAGCGGGACAGTTTCGGGCGACTGTGGTGATGGACAATCTCATCCATCGTGGTGAAATGCCGGTGACGATCGGAATTTTCATCGATCCTGGGCATACCAGCGAGACACTTCCTGAAAAGAGAGGGTGGCGTCCACGTCCGGCCAATCGCAGTTTTGAATACGATACGCTGTCGGATCAATATGCGAGATTCCTGATCGAAGAAGTCCTGCCCGAAGTCGGGAAAAGTTATCGGCTAACCAAAAATGCCAGTCAACGTGCGATTTGCGGGATCAGTTCCGGTGGCATCTGCGCCTGGACGGTTGCCTGGGAGCGGCCCGATGTGTTTGGCAAGGTAATGAGCCATGTCGGCAGCTTTGTGAATATTCGCGGTGGGCATCACTATGCGGCGATGATTCGCAAAACCGATCGTAAGCCGATTCGTATCTTCCTTCAGGATGGCAGCGAGGACTTGGATAACTCGCACGGAAATTGGCCATTGGCGAATCAGCAAATGGCCAAGTCGCTGGCATTTAAAGATTACGATTACAAGTTTGTCTATGGTGTTGGTGGCCACAACGGCATCCATGGTGGTGCCATTCTCCCTGATTCGTTGCGCTGGTTGTGGCGTGGTGAATAGGTCTCAGCCGAGTTGTGCCTTTGGTGCCGTGCGGGCAGTTTCGCATCGGTGTTGACCATTCCTCGTCGCCACCAGGGAGTGTTTTGCGATGCGCTGTCGCGGCGCGGTTTTCTCCGCATCGGTATGTCTGGACTGGGGCTTGGTTTGCGAGGGGGGGGTACCTGCTTCGAGCAGGTAGGTTCGTGGCGCGTTGGCCCATGTTTCTCCAGTCATGATCCATCACAGATGCGCGGGCTTCCCACTCTCTTGTTAAGTCGCGACGGGCACCTGGCGTCCATCGCACAGTTCCCAAAGTCGACGCATGACGGGCAGTGGTGGGACTGTCGCCAACGAAATGGAAACTGGTGCTTCGACTCGAGCATGTTCTTCAGTCGCGATGACGATATTCAGGGGCAGTTCGGTCCCGGCTGTGGGGGCTGGGAAACGCGAAACAGTACGCGTTGGTTGCGCGATGTGGCCAACGTCCTGGCGAGCGGGTTACAATTAGGACGACAACGACGCTAGGACAGGTTCTTTGGCAATGTGTCGTTCGCCGGATGTTGTCGCTTCTTGGTAGAGAGGCGGCACGCTGTCTCCAGACAAGAGAGAATAACTATGGCAGTTCGATTCGGAATGGTGCTTCTTGTCGTTTGTGCCTCCGTTTCGCTGCGTGCTGAACACCCGCAAGCCACGATTGCCAATAGCCAGGTCACGGCCAGGCTGTATTTGCCCCAACCGGACTCCGGTTACTACCGAGGTACCCGGTTTGACTGGTCAGGTGTGATCTACAGTTTGCAGTGTGACGGCCACGAGTATTTTGGTGAGTGGCAGAAGTCGGAGGATCCGTATTTGCACGATCGGATTACGGGCCCGGTTGAGTCCTACAGCGTCGGTCCGCAGCAGAGGTCCGGCGAGACATTTTTGCGGATCGGTGTAGGTGTTTGTGACAAGGCGGAGTCGTCAGCAAAACACCCGTTTCGTGTAGTGGATCATGGTCAGTGGAAAGTGAAAAAAGGTGGCAACTGGATCGAGATGCAGCATGTCGTAAAACATGGGGAGACGGGTTATCACTACGTCAAACGGCTCACGCTGACATCCGGTCTCCCGGAGTTGGTGATCGACCATTTTTTACACAATACGGGTACGGTGCCGATTGAGACGCAAGTCTATAACCACAACTTTTTTGTGATGGATCAACAACCGACGGGCCCCGATTTTGTAGTGGGGTTTCCCTTTGAGCTGACCGCCGAACGCGACCTGGGTGGTTTTGGTGCCGTACAAGGCAAGAACCTGGTCTACCTGCGGGAGATTCCGGCTGGCGACTACATGATTTCGACGTTTCGTGGTTTTGAAACCGACGACGTGCGGCATCATGGATTCTCGCTGGAAAACCGTAAAATCAAGGCCGGCGTGCGGATGGCGACCGACCGACCACTTGCCAAACTTCAGTTGTGGTCACCGCACACTACCATTTGTCCAGAGCCATTCATCGATCTGAAGGTTGAACCGGGTAACGCAGACCGGTGGTCCATCCGCTACACCTTCTACACCTTGTAGCGAACTTCCTTGTGAACTTCAGGAAGAAACTCAGAGGCAGTAAACATCAGAGCAGCATTTGTCCCATGGCGGTGAGTGGCAGGTGAGACCGACCGCGCGCCAGAAAGAGATGACCTCGATGCGAAACCACGTTCCATTGCTTTGTTGGTCCCCGTTGCTCTGTTGGGCGGCGGTCGTCACGCTGTCCCCCCGTTCGACGCTTGCCGAGGAGACGGTAGCGATTGAGCCGGTTTCCAAACGTGTGTTGTGGGCAACCTCGCGGGTTGTGGGCTCGCCGGATCCGCCCGCGCCGTATCGAACGCAAGTGGCCTTTCCGAAACTCAAGTTCGATGAGCCGCTGGCGATGACCTTTGTTCCCGGGAGCAACCGGTTGGTTGTGGTGGAGCATTTCGGGAAAGTTTACACGTTCGAGCAGAGACGTGATGTGATGGGCAAAGAGTTGTTTCTGGACCTGGCCAAAGTGCTGGAGGTGCAGCGAATCAGCACGTTAGGAATCGCGTTTCATCCGAAATTTGTTGACAACGGTTTTGTGTTTATCAGCTATCGTCGGTCGGGGGAAAAACGTGGTACCAAGGTTGCCCGATTTCGCGTTTCCCCAAGCCAGCCCTGGCAAGTTGACCCCGCCAGTCATGAAGTACTCATCGACTGGCACTCGGCTGGTCACGATGGTGGCTGTTTGAAGTTTGGTCCGGATGGCTACCTGTATATCGGCATTGGCGACGGGGGTGGGCTGCATGACCCGGTACAGCGAGGGCAGGATCTCAGCTACCTCAACTCATCCATCCTGCGAATTGACATCGACCGCCGTCAAGACGATCTCGGCTACCGGATACCCCAGGAGAATCCGTTTCGTGATACGCCCGGCGCGCGACCTGAGATCTGGGCTTACGGATTTCGGCAACCGTGGAAACTGAGTTTCGATCGAGAAACAGGGGAGCTCTGGGCCGCGGATGTGGGTGAAGATTTGTGGGAGAGTGTCTACCGGGTTCAGCGTGCGGGAAACTATGGTTGGAGTGTGAATGAAGGGGGGCGACCATTTCGTCCCCAGCGTCGCCGTGGCCCCACCCCGATGCTGAAACCGGTTGTGGCGCATGACCATTCGATGTTCCGGTCAATTACAGGTGGTTTTGTTTACCGCGGCAGGCAACAAGAGATGTTGCAGGGTCAGTACATTTACGGTGATTACGATACTGGTAAGATCTGGGCGTTGGGTCTGGACGAGGACCGCATTGTGGAACATCGTGAGTTGTGCGATTCCACCCTGCGTATTGCAGGCTTTGCGGAAGACCGTGTGGGTGAACTCTATCTAGTCGACCATGTTGGTGGTCAGATTCATTCGCTGGTACCAAACGAGGTGGCCGACACGTCCAACACGTTTCCCCGGAAACTTAGTGAAACGGGTTTGTTTGCCTCGACCAAGGATCACGTGCCGGCTCCTGGCGTCCTGCCGTATCAAGTACTTGCACCTCAGTGGACAGATGGCAGTACGAAACAACGTTTTGTGGCGCTGCCGGGCAATGCGGTCATTGAGTTCGAAGCGGTTCGGTTTCCGTATCGCGGTGGGCGAGATGGCTGGAAGTTCCCCGATGGTGCTGTCCTCGTCGAGACCCACACACTGGCAATGGATACCGCGGATCCGCGCAGCGGACGTCGTCTGGAGACACGGATCTTGCATCAAGAGCGCATTCCCGGCAGCGAAGCCAATGGCGATCAGTATTGGCGTGGTTACACGTATGTTTGGAACGACCAGCAGACCGATGCGTTGTTGCTGGAAAGTCCGGGAGGTCTGGATCGCACGTTTACGATCAAGGATGAGTCGGCAGCCAATGGCATGCGCCAGCAAACCTGGCATTTTCCAGGGCGAACGGAGTGTATGGTTTGCCATACTATGGCAGCAAAATATGTCCTGGGTTTGCAGACACTCCAAGTGAACCGTGCGCTGGGAAAAGGGGATGATAGAAATCAGTTGTCCCACTTCCAGAGCCTGGGCTTGTTTGCTGCGGACTTGCCCCAGCCCCCTCCAGCGTTGCCGAGGTTAGTCGATTATCACGATCCAAACGAGCCTCTGCACGACCGGGCGCGATCTTACTTGCACGCCAATTGCGCCCATTGCCACCGCAATGGTGGGGGTGGAAACGCCGATTTCTTTGTGATGGCATCGATTGATCTGCGGGCAACACAAATGGTTAACGCACCAGCGAAACACGGGTCCTTTTACATTCCGCAAGCCCGTATTGTTTCCCAACACGACCCATACCGCTCGCTCATCTACTATCGGATGGCGACGTTGGGTTCAGGGCGGATGCCGCGCCTCGGTTCCCGAGTCGTGGATCAACAGGGGCTGGATCTGATTTATCAATGGATTGCAGAAGGTGCAGGGGTTGAGGCGAAGCCTGCGACAACGGATTCTCTGTTTGCGGACCAAGTAGCTGCACTACAGAAGGAGGCTTTGTCCGAGGAGCAACTTGCAGATCAGATCAGTCAGTTGCTCACTTCAACACTAGGCGCCACCCGCCTCGCTCATGCGATCGATCGGAAGCAGCTTGCTGCGCGGTCCCGTGAGGCTGCAATTTCCCAGGCGACACAGCACGAACGTCCTCACATTCGCGATTTGTTTGAGCGTTATTTGCCAGAGCAGCTGCGCGTCAAGCGGCTGGGAACTCTGGTGAACGCGGCAGCCATCCTCAAACTGTCGGGTGATGCGCGGAATGGTGAGCAGCTGTTTTTCGCACAGGCCGGTTTGCAGTGTCGTAATTGCCACCGTGTTGCCGGGAAGGGGCAGGGCGTTGGGCCTGATTTGGACAAAGTGGGAATGCGGCTGACGCGAGGCAAGATTCTGGAGAGTATTCTCGAGCCTTCGAAGACCATTGATACCAGGTATTTGCAGTACCTCTGCGAAACGACCGAGGGTCAGATCCTGTCCGGCGTGATTATCAAGAAAAACGAGCGCTCCATTTCGTTGCGGGACGCAAAAGGCAAGGTTCACATCGTACTTCATGATCAGATCGAGACATTGGCCGCACAAGCGAAATCGATGATGCCGGAGTTGTTAACGCGCGATTTGACCGCGCAGCAACTGGCCGATTTGCTGGACTATCTGAGTCAACTGAAGTGAACGAGCGACGTGCGATTCGTGATAGCAGTACTGCGCGGACAGATCCTCGGAAACGTTTGGCACAGAGCGAGTCGTGATCCAAGCGTGAGTGGTGTCTGATTCGAACGGGTGATGCGATGCCAAATGATTCGGGAGACGCTGAGAAGGCACCCGCTGGCTTGTTGCTGCGCGGTATTGTTTTCGCCGTTGGTCTGCTCTTGTTCTGCGAAGCACCGGCGGTGGCAGCACAGTCGCTGGCAGCACAGTCTGCGGTAACGCCCCCGCGCGTCTCCAGAGGGCTCGTTGTGTTGTATGACTTTGGGGATTCCTCGGGCATCATCGTGCGCGACCGCGCTGGCGTGGCTGACCCGATCGATCTCACGATTGAGGATCCTGGCAAGGTCCGTCGCAGCTCTGGTGTATTGGAGGTGCGCGGCAGCACCCTGATTTCCAGTTTGCATCCGCCTCGACGCCTTATCCAGGCGATCAAAAGGTCGGGTGCCTTGACGATCGAAGCGTGGGTGGAGCCGAGTCGTGAAAACCAGTCGGGGCCGGCGCGGATGGTGACGCTCTCCAAGGATTCAACCAATCGGAATTTTACGCTTGGTCAGGATGGCAACCAGGTTGATGTGCGTTTGCGTTCGCTCCAGACCAGTAACAATGGCCTGCCTTCACTGGCAGCGAAATCTGGCAGTCTCACCACGCAACTGGCTCATCTGGTTTACACCAGGGATCGCGACGGCCAGTCCAGGATCTGGGTGGACGGAAAACTCAGTGCGTCAGGAAAGATCTCCGGGCGACTTTCTAATTGGCAGCGAGCGATGCATTTGGCGCTGGGTAACGAGATCAATAAATCACGCCCCTGGCTGGGGAAGTATTATCTTGTCGCCATCTACGAGCGTGCACTTTCCGCGAACGAAGTCGAGCAAAATTATGCCGCCGGTGCAGGTGTCCTGGCGCCACCAGGCGTCGTCCGCAAGAGGCGGGATCCACGGGAAACGCACTTCGAGCTGGCAGTAGCTCCGATTCTTGCCAATCAATGCCTTGAATGCCATGACGCCTTCACCCGGAAAGGTGGCCTCGCCCTCTCCCGGAAATCGACCGCCACCGCTGGTGGCGATACGGGCCGCGCGTGGATGACTGGTAGTGCGAAGGACAGTTTA
Source organism: Planctomycetaceae bacterium (assembly GCA_002724245.1). GTDB lineage: Bacteria > Planctomycetota > Planctomycetia > Pirellulales > Pirellulaceae > UBA9264. The sequence goes on along the minus strand of PBOG01000147.1, from coordinate 17,403 downwards.
CTTTGGCAGTTGGTCGAACAGGACGCGATGCCACATAAACGGCCGCCACTTTCCAGACGAGAGAAGCGAATTATCCAGAAGTGGCTTGATGATGGTGGAGTGTGGACACTCCGCAGGCTTGACCCGGCGGTTTACGTGCACGGCGGTCGGCCGGATGCGAATTGGTTACGCAGACTGACAACCGCTGAATACATTGAGACCGTGCGGTCCTTGTTTGCGATTGATATCAGCAAACCAGCGCGCGCCTTGTTACCGCCCGAAGTTCGTGCGGACGGTTTCAGTAATACCGCTTACAACTTGAATGTTGAGCTCAAACACATCGAAGCGTATCAGCAGCTTGCCGGAATCATTGTCGAACGCGTTGACATCGAGGCTTTTCGGGGCCGTTTCAAGAAGCGTGTTACTTTCACCGACAAAGACATGGGTGACTTGATCAAGAAAATAGGGCAGACCATTCTGCGCGGTCCTTTGGAGAATCGTGAAGTGATTGCCTATCGTGGCATCGCGACCACGCTGGCTGCGACCGAAGATAGCAGTATTCGGGAAGCGACTGCGGCGATCGTCGAAGCGATGTTGCAGTCCCCCCGTTTCTTGTATCGCATGGAGCGTCAGCGCGGCGCTGGACCAGCGCAGCCTCTTGACGAGTTCGAACTGGCTTCGCGCATGAGCTATATGATCTGGGGCGGGCCTCCCGATGCGCGGTTATTCCAAGCCGCAGCGCAGGGCGATCTCTACGACGCAGCGTCGATTCTCAGCGAGGTCAGTCGCATGCTTCAGGACGACCGTGCGATGACCCAGGCAGAGCGTTTTTTTGCAGACTGGTTGCATCTTTCTCGTCTCGATTATTTACAGCCGGATCGGGGGAAATTTCCTGCCTGGAATCCAGTCCTGGCAGGCGATATGCAACGGGAGACAATCGCATTTGTGCGAGAAGTTGTCTGGCGACAAAACCGCCCACTCTCCGACTTGTTGAATGCCCAGGTCACATTTCTTACGCCGCGGCTTGCCGCGCATTACGGTTTGCCTGTGAAGGACAGGGGTGACTTGCAGGATGCGGAGACGCTGGTTCGCTATGACTTGACAAATGTGCAGTCTCGCGGCGGTCTGTTGACGCAGGGGAGTCTGCTGACCGTGGGTGGTGATGAAGCCTCCATGGTGACGCGCGGTCTGCTGGTGATGCACGAGTTACTGCGGGGTGTTGTCAAGGATCCGCCACCTTGTGTTGATACCACCCCGGTGCCGAGCAAGCCAGGCCTCTCCCAGCGCGGTATTGCCGAAACCCGCATTGCCAACAAAACCTGCGCAGGTTGCCATGCCCGGTTTGAGCCGCTTGCCTACGGTCTGGAAAAGTTCGATGGAGTTGGCGGCTATCATGAAAAAGATGAACACGGCAACGTCCTGCGTGAAAACGGGCAGATTCTGTTTCCCGGTGATGCAACAAGGACGGTTTACCGCTCAACGCGTCAGCTTATGGACCAGCTGGCCGGTAGTGAACGTGTGCAGGAATCGATGACCTGGAAGTTGACCCAATTTGCGTTAGGGCGTCCACTCACGGCGGCTGATGCAGGTGTGTTGCAAGAAATTCACGCCCAGGCACAGCGTCGCGGTGGTACCTACAGGGCTACCATGGGTGCCATCGTCAGCAGTGAATTGGTGATGTTAATGAGGACTGGCGGGGAACAATAGCGAGCCCACAGCATGCCTGTACCAAAACTACCACGACGGACGATTCTCAAAGGGTTGGGCGGCGTCACCGTCGGTTTGCCGTTACTCGAGGAAATGCTTCCTGGCGGAACACGGGCTGCGCCAGTTGCAGCGGCGGTTCCTGTCCGTGCGTTCAATGTGTTTTTCGGTCTCGGCATTCCTGCGCCACTGCAGACCGAAGGTTTTAGTGGTGTTCTGGAGCCACTCAAGCCGCTCAGTAAAAAATTGTTGGTGATGCGGAATGTGGATCACATTCGCGCGGACGCCAATGGTATCAATGCGCACTTTGACGGCGCGACTGCTGCGTTTACCGCGGAAGCTCCCAACGGTGAAGCGAAGGCCGGCGGCCCTTCAATCGATCAGGTGGTTCGACAGACCTGGCACCCCGATGGATTGCCTGCGGGTATGGTACCGACTCTGGTCAGCGGAACTTTTTTTCGGCGTAGCCGGGTGGGCCGGTTTGTGCATAGCTACAACGCGAATGGGACGGTCGCGGCGGCCATGCAGGAGCGACCGCGAGACGTATTCGATCGTGTGTTTGGCGCGATTGCACCAGCTGGTGTGAAGAATGCGCGTCAGTTGAGGATCAAACGGAGTGTGCTCGATTCGGTCTTGAGTGAATACCGCTATTTCACCGGTGCCCGTTCGCCACTGGGGATTGCTTCGCGAGGTCGTATCACCGATCACCTTGAACGAATTCGTGAGTTTGAGCAACGTGCGTACGCACTCCCAGACAGATCCGGCGAAGACACGTCGGGTCCACGGCGACCTCTACCCTCAAAGCTGCAACATGGCGGGGCCGCGGATCCAGGTGGGCAAGGAATCGATATTGAGCTGGACGATCTTGTTTCCGAGTGGCGTTTAATGGCCGACCTTTACGCACTGTCGATTGAAATGGACCGCGTGCGTTTTGGATCGATCACGTTTCTTGCTGCCGGTGAACGACTCCGGGTCAAGGGTGTCTACGAATACGGCGGCCGTCCGATTTACGAATTCGATGACGCCAGGGATTTGAATGCTTCTGGTGATATGGGTTGCAGTCATGAGTGGTGGCATAAGTTTAATCCAGGCAAACAGAATGAACAGCTACGGGCCCACGCACACATGAAAATGCGTGAAGTCGCCTACCTGCTGCAAAAACTTGACCAGATCGCGGATGCCAACGGCCACAGTGTGCTGGAGAATTCACTGTTGACGGTCTCTACCGAATCAGGGGATGGTCGTCATAACGATGCAAAGCGGGAGCTGTCTGGAGTCTTTCACGCGATTACCAGTGCACAGGGCCGTTTTAAAACAGGTCAGATCATGGACGTGGGCCGGGAGGGACTGGATGTCTATAACACCATGCTGGCGGCCATGGGCTGTCAGCGGCGGCTGGGTCCTGTCGATCGTGAGCCTGCTTTAGTGGATCAGATACTGGTTTGACAGGCAGGTCGAATTCGTCTGCGAGCCTCGACGATTGGCGCGTATCAGTTGGTGCAGCGACAGCCAACCTCGTCGTTCATCTATAATCACTAGGGTTACGAATCGTTTGGAAATAGTTTGATGCGTATTTGTCCCGGTTGTTCACACGAGAGTCGCGACGACGTCAAGTTCTGTCCGAACTGCGGGGTGTCGTTGGCCGAGCTGGGATCGAACGAGTTGGCTGCGACGCTCGATCCGCTGGATCCGGGGGCCACTACAGATTCGTCGCCTGGGATCGAGGTTTCGCCACCCGCCCGTGCGAAGCCCGTACGCTCTCACGCGTCACCGTTGTCGAGTGATTCCGTTCATAGTTCGTTGGCGTCCTCCGAGCACGGGCGTTTTACGCCGGGCGACGTGATTCTGGACCGCTATCGGATTATTGCCCGTCTTGGTGCCGGTGCGATGGGGGAGGTGTATCGCGCTGATGACTTGACGCTCGGGCAAGCGGTAGCTTTGAAGTTCCTTCCCGAGGGCTTGTCTGCTGACGAACGCAAGCTCGAACTGCTGCGTGCGGAAGTTCGCCTGGCACGTCAGATTGCCCACCCGCATGTCTGTCGGGTTTATGACATCGCGGAATATGCCGGCGTTGTTTTCCTCTCGATGGAATACATCGCGGGTGAGGACCTGTCTGTTTTGTTGCGGCGCATCGGTCGTCTGCCGCAAGAGAAGGGACTGGATATTGCCAAACAGATCGGTGCGGGTTTGCACGCCGCGCACCATCACGGCATCGTGCATCGTGATCTCAAGCCCGCCAACATCATGCTCGACGAAAATGGGCAAGTGCGGATTATGGACTTTGGTCTGGCCATCCCCCAACAATCGGAAGGGCACCAAGGTGTGCTGGCTGGGACGCCCGCGTACATGGCGCCCGAGCAATTGCGAGGTGAACGGGCGACGATCTCTACCGATATTTACGCTTATGGCCTGATTTTGTACGAGCTGTTTGTTGGTCAGCCGCAGGAACAGATCACTTCAATTAAGCAGGCCCTGGAAGTCCGCAGCAGTGACAATCGGGTTTCGGTTTTGAGTAGCGTTCCCGAACTCGATCCGGTGATCGACGACGTCATCAGATTGTGTACGGCACCGAAGAGTCAAAACCGTCCCAGCAACCTGGTCGAGGTGTTGCGCGCATTGCCCGGCGATTCGCCTATTGATCCACTGATGACCATGGGGCAGTTGCCTTCGCCGGAGCAAGTTGCCCAATTCGACCACGGCGATGCGATCCACAAGAATTGGATCTACGCTTCGCTGATCGTGTTTGTCGCAACGCTGGTGGGAATTCTCTCACTGGCGTCTCAGACAAGCCGCCTCGGTGTGGTCAATCCGGTTTACCCTCCCCAAGTGACTCAAACCAAGGCGCGTGAGTTTTTGCAGGTGGCGGGATACGCCCGGGGAGTGACCTCCTATTATGGCATCGCAGATGTGAGCGCCCCCTGGAACGCCTACGAGCCGTCGGCGGAAAAGGGAGCGGATTGGAAAGTGGGGCAGCGAGAGAAACTCAAGACGGGGCAGCCGGCACTTGTGGTCAACTGGTACAATGAATTCCAGGACCTGCGGGATCCGAACCATTTTTTTTCTTCGTCTTTGCTTGGTGGAGTCTCCTCGGTCAATCCGGGGATTGCACGACATTACGATCCGCTTCCTGGTTGGGGTACCAAGGCCGTACAGTTTGATGCGCAGGGACGTCTGGTTCTGTTTCAGGCGTTTGAAGATTCCTTGGCCGTTTTGCCACGTCTCACCGAGACCACCCCCGTCGTCGATGTTTCTCCGCTCTGGGATCTGGGTTTCAAGTGGGCCGGTTTGGACCGTGAGTTGTTTACCGAGTCCAACGTAAACTGGATTCCACCGGTGCCCACCGATGCACGCGTCTCCTTTAAAGGTGTTTACCCGGAAAATCCGGAAGTCACGATCTATGTTGAATGCGGCGCCTTGAGTGGGAGACTCTGTTACTTTGCCGTGCTACCAGAATGGCAACACCCGGGTGGCGATGGAAACACGCTTGTCGGTCCCAGCCAGTCTTCCAGTGATGGGGCGACGACCCTCTTTGGGAGCGTCCTGGTCCTGGCATTGATCTTTGGTTTTCGCAATATCCAGTCGGGGAGAGCGGATCGAGAGACCCTGGTCAAATTGGCGGTGATTGCTTTCCTGCTCAGCGCCGTTGCCGGCTTTGCCAGCCTGACGCATGAGATCTCTCCGCGCGAATTGCGTTACCTGTTTTTTCTGGTGGTTCGCGCCAGTTTTACGACATTCCTGGTGGTGATCCCTTATGCCGCGGTAGAGCCTTTTGCCCGTCGTTTTTGGCCCCAGTACCTGATCTCGAGTACCCGTCTGCTGAAAGGAGAGTTTCGAGATGCGGCGGTTGGGCGCGACCTCATGATTGGCATCCACATGGCAGTCCTCCTGCATCTGGCTGACCAGTTCCTGGTGTGGGCACCCTGGTCTTTCATGGTTCCCAAGCCGTTGCTTCCCACGCCGATTGAAGTCCAGGCCAAGGCGATCTACTTTCTGGCTTTTTTGTTTGATGCGGCGACGGGTGCGCTGACTATGACCATACTGCTCCTGACCACGGTTATGGTGTTGATCAAAGTCCTGCTGAAGAAAGATGTGATTGTGTTAGGCGTGTTGGTTGTACTGTTGATGGTCATTGGCTTTGGAGCCGATCGTGAATATTTTGACTTGCTGGGTTTTACACTGGTCGTCTGTGGCATTGCCTACTGCATTCTGCGTTTTGGGGCCTTGATGAGTGTGACCTGGCTGTTTTGTCGTACACTGCTTCTGGTCGTCGCCACTCCTAATTCCGAGCACTGGTACGCCACCACAGGCTATCTCGGTATTCTTGCCATTGTCTTGCTCTACGGTTTTGCGGTCAGAGCGGCCTTGGCCGGAAGAAATATGTTTTCTTTCGACCGTTTAACGGCGCACGCCGCCCATAGTTGAAGTGTTCGGGACTGGTGTGGGTCTTGCCGCCGCCCGGCGCTTTGAGAAATGAACCGACGCTGGGATGCGGCTGATCAAGGGAATCTTCGCGGGTATAGCCGCTTCCTCTGAAGTTCAACAAACTCGTAATAGCAGAAGTGCTTGCCGGCACCGCATCCATCGGCGCACCACATACGGTGCAACAGCCCGATGCGATGTAGAATGGTCTAGCAGCGTTCTCCGGAGTGGGGCTTGATCGGCGCGCTGCTTCCTCTTGCTCACTCTCCAATAATTTTGACCAGCACGCGTTTTCTTCGCCGCCCATCAAACTCGTAATAGAAAATGTGCTCCCAGGGGCCGAGGTGCAGTTTGCCCTTGGTAATTGCGACGACGACTTCGCGGCCCATGATCTGGCGTTTGTGGTGGGCGTCGGCGTTGTCCTCTCCGGTACGGTTGTGCAAGTAACCACCCTGGGCCGGATCGCTGCCTGGGTCGAACGGCACAAGATCTTCCAGCCAACGTTCGTAGTCGGCGTGCAGGCCGGTTTCGTCGTCGTTAATAAAGACGGAGGCGGTAATGTGCATGGCGTTGACTAGCATCATCCCCTCCTGCACACCACTTTCGGCAACCAGTTGCTCTACCTGGCGGTGGAGGGAGACAATCGCGCGCCGCTGAGGAACTTCCATCCAGAGTTCTTGGGTCAGCGTTTTCATGGGTTAACTTGTGTTCAAGAGTCAAGTACTGCCAGGCGGTCTGACCTCCTGCCACCAACAGGTTCCAGTGGAGGCCGATTGCAGTGCACCAGGCGTTCAGGGACTGGCGTCAGGTTTCATGGTGCGCTGGATTTCCGCAGACCAGTTTTCCACGATGCGGATTTCTTCGACCCGTGTGTCGTCAAACGCCGGTTTGAGGATCAGGAATCGCTTGCCGTCCTGGGAGATGTCGTAGGAGAAACCGAACACATTGCGAAAACGACCTTCCCAGGCGATTTCCGGAAACTCGTAGACAAAATCCTTCTCGGACTTATAACGGACGACCATCAGCCGATTGCCACTGCGATAAAACAGCTCGTCGCCAGCGGGCGACCAGATCGGCTCCTCTCCGATCTTGTCAGAGACTTTCCAGAACCGCTGGTCGACCAGTGGGTACGGACGTACATAGATCTGGTATTGCCCATCCTGATCGGAACAATAGACGATCCACTTGCCGTCGGGTGAGAACGAGGGACACCATTCGTTGAAGTCACCGGTGATGAGAGAGTCGGGCTCTGCTTTGGTTTGCATAGACAAGACGCCGATATCATCTGTGCCGCCGGACTCTGTCGACGGATAGGTGTAGAGAACCTTCGTTCCATCGGTGGAAAATCCATAGGGTGCCAGACTAGTGCTGCCTGCCATCTGCAGCAGGACCTTGTGGGGTGTGGCGGCAGTCACATCCTCTTTCCAAGCCAGTCCACCCTGTTCGTTTTCATACCAGCGAAAGACGAGGGCCTTGCCATCGGGCGCCCAGAGCGGGTAGCGGCTGTCCCCACGTTGGGTCAATTGCTGGCCACGTCCTGTGGAGACGTCGTGAATGTAAATCTGATCGCGTACCCCAACGACCTGGATCGCCAGTCGCTGGTTATCCGGAGAGAGATCAAACGTCCCATACACGTCAGCCGGGATTGGCAGCGGCTCCTCGACGCCCTCGCGATCAATCCAGGTAATGGTGCTCTTTTCGTTGTCGCGACCCGGAACGTAGGCCACATGGCCGTTGCGGGAGACGGTGTAGTCTTGTGACAAAACACCATCCAGCACCACGACAGGTTGTGTGTCTTTGACTTCGACGGCAGCGGGATCCAGGGGGACCGCGAGCACCGAATCCCCCCGCATGAAGGTCAAGTATTCCCCGTCGACAAAGTCTGGCGCGTAACCCCCGTCATAGATCACGCGGGGCTGGAGATTTCCCTCGGCCTGATCAAGTTCCAGGTAGAGGATTCTGCCGTAATCGAAGCTGCTGCTGTTTCCCTGGAAAACCTCACTGAGCAAGAGTCCTTTTTCGCCAGGCAGCAGTTTGGGGCTGAGCCAGGTTGAAGTGCCCCTGAGTATGAGTTGCTTGGTACCTCCGGTGGCCTTAACGCTGGAGATGCGCACGCCCTCTTCTTCACAAAAATAGATGGTACCGTCCGTTGCCCAGCAGCCACCGCTGGGATTGCGGGCTTCGCAGAGCGTTCGCGGTGTACCCCCTCGAACGGAAACAGTTTTCAGCTCGTTCTGAGTAAAAAACGCAACGGTGTTCCCGTCGGGTGAGAAGAATGGCATCATGACTCCCTCAGTTTCCGGGAGGGGAACTCCTGTAAACTGGTGGAGATTGCGGAAATAGAGTTGCGTGTGGTCCTGTTCTACTTTGGTGACATAGGCCAGCCGCGTGCCGTCGGGTGAAAAGGCGATGGAGGCAAATTTGAAGCCGAGGGCATGGAGTCCGTACAGGCTTTGCACCTTTTCATCACGAACGTGATAGACCGAACGCACCACTTGCCTGGCAGGTTGCCTGGCGGGTGCTACAGTACGATTTACGGACGAGCCGGCTGGAGCCGTCTCGGTGTTCGAGTTGCCAAAGATGAAGGCGGCCACGATGCCTGCCACCAGTCCTGCCGCCAGCCCCGCCAGTGCCCAGCCAACGCGTCGCCCTGATCCACTCGCCGATTCGCTGGCCCGTCCACTTGCCGCTGCGTTTACCGGTCCACTTGGGGACGCGATTGCGTCGAGCCCGAATGCGGTATCTGAGCCAGTTTCACTCAGTTCAAAGCGTGCCTCACCGATATCGCGCAGCCGACGTTGCGGGTCTTTCTGCAAACACCGCCAGACCAGCAGGCGTATGCGCGATGGAGTGGCAGCGGGAAGTGTTTCCCAGACCGGTTCGCGCTCCAGGATCCGGGCCATCAGCTGGGTCGCGCTGTCGCCAGAAAAGGGGCGTTGTCCCGTCAGCGCCTCGTACAGACAGCAACCGAACGCCCAGATATCGGCCCGTTTGTCGATCGGTTTTCCGCTGGCCTGCTCGGGTGCCATGTAAGCCGGCGTGCCGAGGATTTTTCCTTCTCCGGTGACGCCGGCAAAGTCTGAATCGTGCGCGAGCGTCTGATCGTGGCTGGTAGCAATGGTCGGTCTCTCGAGTGCCTTGGCGAGACCGAAATCGAGCACTTTGACGCGGTCATCGTCGGTAATCATGACGTTGGCAGGCTTCAGGTCGCGATGGACGATCCCTTGTTCATGCGCGTTTTCGAGCGAGGCTGCGATTTGTGTGAATAACGCCGCAGCCTCTGTGACAGAGAGCGGTCCATTTTTCAGTTTGTCGTCCAGTGTCTGGCCCGAGACCAATTCGAGCACCAGAAAATGGACATCGTTTTCGTGTCCCAGTTCGTGGATCGCCGCGATGTTGGGATGGTTTAGCGAAGCGAGCACGCGCGCCTCGCGTTCAAATCGAGATAGTCGATCGCTCTCTTGCGCAAAAATTTCGGGGAGGACTTTGATGGCGACTTCGCGACCGAGTCTGGTATCCCGCGCGCGGTAGACTTCGCCCATCGCGCCGGCGCCAAGGCGGTCCAGAAGTTCAAATGAACCGAGTCGCTGATGGGGCAGGTTGGATACCATGGTCTACATACACTCCTGCAAGGAGGCTGGGTTGGCAGGGATACGGGAAGCAGGGCCGAACTCGTGAACGTACGTGGCACCCATTGTCGCCAAGCGGGCGTTTCAATACCAGAACCCGGGATCACCCGCGAATTTGGAAGCAGGGTTCTGCCGGGTAACCCCAGGCAATACTCCGGCGCGGTTCGGAGTGTCAGATAGCGGATCGACTGTCTACTCGGCCGGAATCCGGACCGTAACTACGTTGGATACGCCCGTGCCACGCTGTCCGTTTGCACTTTCGTGAACCGCAAACACACGGTATCGGTAAGTTTTTCCGGCGGCGATCCGGGGGTCTGAGATGCGGGAGACATGGGTCCCTGGTTTGCCAATATGGTTCTGGAAATTGTCTCCTTGCGGCCCCTCAGCGCGTTGCAGGATATGACCCGCTTCACCCTCCGCATTGTCGTTCCATTGGAGTGTGACTCGGTCTGCAATCTGGGAAACCAGGCGGAGTTCGCTCGGGTCCTCCGACGAGGCCTTGCCTGGCTCCGGTCCGCGGCGCGGCTGCAGGCGTTGTTTGACATAGCCTGGTGGATTGCCTGGAGTGTCCAGCTGGGACCGCGCCGTTTGGTAGCGTCGACGAATAAAGTCGTGGATGCTGGCGACAATGGTGCCATAATCCCGATCTTCCGGGTTCGTGGCGCGGCGATGTGGAAACGGATCGCGTGCCAGATCGTCTTTGATCTGCTCGTACAAGCGGTCGACGCGGGGTAGCAGGATCTGCGGGCGGAAATGTTGCTCCAGGATGCGGTCGGCCAGCTGACGGTATCGCGCCAGCAGTTCTGGATTTTCGACAATGCGCACAATCAGCGGCCGTGGTGGGCCTCCGGGTATGGGCCAGGCGGCATTCCAGCCAGCCAGCACCGGAATCCGCCGAAAGGCGTTGTCCGCGAACCCGACATCCAGGTCCCAGGGCAAATAGTGCCAACGCTGATCGCTGGGATGGTGATACAAGTAATAATTGTGTGGATTCCATCCCGTCAGTTGATCGAACGCGCCGGCCAACAGCATCACGGCCATGGTTTTCAAGAAGGTATCGACGTGGAGATGCTGGTGAAGCGTATCGGAAAAATTGGCGGCGGGAGTGTGGTTGATATATGAAATCAGTGTGAACACATCCCGCGCGTGGCGACGGGCCGATTTCGATTTGGGTTCAAACGCATGGCGTTGCTGTTGACGGCTGCTGGATTGGTGTGGTGCAGGTGCCAGTGTGCAGCCTGGCCCTCCTTCATCCACCTTGTAGAGTGCGCCACTGGGATCATTAAAGTGGTATTCCAGAAACGCCTGGTCAATCCGTTCGACATTGACGTAAATACCCTGAAATCTTCCGTTCAAGAACAGTCTAGCAAAGTTGCACCGCGCCGCCGGTATCTTGAGATCGCGCAGTATTTCTGTGATCAACGGTTCGCTGAACAGGCTGCCGAATTGCACACCGTTATCCAAGGCAACCCGTTTAAGTCCGAGAAAATGTTTGCCTTTGGCAAACGCATTGAATTTGATCAGAAAGCTGCGTTTATGTTGCTGGTGAGGCTGTGACGAACTATTTCCCTTGTACCGCACACCGACATTTTCAATAGTCTGTTTTCCCCAGCGAAACGTGGCCGGAACGTAAATGCGCTCGGGCAGAGCAGCTTGCATACGCTGCAGGTCAGGATCCCGAACTAGCAGCTGAATGGTCTGAACCTGCTGGGAATCGTAAAACGTGTCGGTTACGAGATTGGTTGACGCTGGCGCTGCCTGGCCCGTCAATTCAAGGAGTAGCAGTAACGCTGCGAAGTGTTGCATCAGTATGCCGTTTGCTGATGGGATTTGACGACGCCCGCTTCCGGGCACCGGTTTGCATTCGATCGTTACTCCGCTGGCAGGCGGAGGCAGGTCAGCTGCCCCCGGGCGCTGCGGCCGTAAACAAATCCGTTGAGCAGGACAGGCATTGTCCAGCAACGTCCGCTGAGGAAACGTGACCGACACAGTTCCTGATAGCTCTTGGGTGTGGCTTTGGCTACGACCAGATCTCCTTTGTCACTGAGCAGCACCAGTTTTCCATTGGCGACCATCAGTGATCCGCAACCGAGCCCGCGTTTTTTCCACAAGACCTCCCCTGTGGCAAAGTTCATGCAGGTCAGTTGCACGACGCGACCCAGGTTGGAATTGCCGTCGAACCCGTAGAGATGTCCGTCGAGCAGAATGCAGTTATTGAAATGGTTGCGCATTTCGCGGTTGCTGTACACCAACTCTAATGAACTACCGGAGAAGCGAAACAACGCGCACCCTACGTTATAGCCAGTGGAGATAAAGACCTTGTCTCCCTGGACAATCGGTGTTGTGGAATTTGTAAGAAAGGGAGATTCCCAGGACTGAAAATCTACTTCTTTTCCGTCGCTGGAGCGGACAATCCTTAAGCCATCGCAGTCCAGTGTGGCCAACAGGGGTTGGCCTCCGGATTCAAGAAGGGCCGGTGTACCATAACCGGCTGCGTGCCGTTTTGTTTGCCAGTTCTTGCGTCCAGTCAACTTGTCGTAGGAAACAACGCGGCCCGCCTCAAGGACAACCTGGTTGTCGAGAATCAACGGCGAACTAGTGAATCCCCACTCTGGCAATTCCACATCCAGGTCTTCCTGTAACATTCGTGACCAGACCACTTTTCCAGTCTCTGCGCTCAAGCAATACAATTGGCCGCCGCGCCCTAGCGTGTACACGAATTTTCCATCCAGCGTTGGTGTGGCGCCTGGTCCACCGTCGTGCAGGTTGTCGACCAGTGGAGATGCGTAAGAGAACGACCAGACCGTTTCTCCGTTCCCCGTATTGAGGCAGTAGATCGACTCCTTGCCAGCCGTGTGCCCCATCGTGAACAGTCGCCCTTCGGCAATCGCCACAGAACTGAATCCAATACCGATCTGTTTCGACCAGGCAATGGGCAAGCCACCTGCTGGCCATCGGGTGGACCAGCCGGTTTGTTGGGAAATACCGTTGTGATCAGGCCCCATCCAATTGGGCCACGTGGCGTTTTCTGAGGTGGGTACGCTGACGGTGCGAATATCGGAGCGGGTTCGTCCCGTTCCGCGATCGTCGGCCGGGCTTTTCGGGGTATCTGATGGAGCGTCAGGACGTAACGTGTCGGTGGTGGCGTCGCGGGAGCGGGTTGTGCTGTCAGGCGGTGCGACTGCCTGGGTTTGTGGTACGACGGAAGGTGTGATCTGGAAACATCCGCTCAGAGAACAGGTCAGCAGGAGACAGGGGAGAGTGCGGATCAGGTTCAGCAGATGTCGGGCAGAGAGTGATCTGAGCGTATTCATGATTGAACTCCAGTCGTTTCAAACTGGCGAGGAAACCGAAACCGTACCATATTTCAAACCACAGGATACCAGCCTGCCAGCAGCACGGTTCCAGGCCTGTGCTGCGTCCCCATGGCCTGGGGACAGTCACCAACTAAACGCAGCGACGCATGCCAACGTTGCTGAGGTACCAGGGCGGGTCGCCTAGCGGTAGATCTTACATTTCGGCAAGGCTTGTTTGAGCCGGGCCATACCTGCGTCGCTGACGCGGGTTCCTGAGACTCGAAGTTCCAGTAGTTTGCGGGCTTCTGCGAGGTGTTTCAATCCCGCATCACTAATCTCGGTGTTGTTGAGGTGCAGGAATTTCAAATTGGCCATGCTTTGTAGATGGACCAGGCCGTCATCGGTTATCGGCGTATTACTCAAGAACAACCAGAACAGCTTTGGCAGCGCTGACAGATGTTGCAGACCGAGATCGGTGATCTGCGTCTTGCTGAGAAATAGTGTTCCCAGTCGGTCCATTTCAGCCAGATGTTCCAGACCCGCATCGGTGAGATTGGTATCTCCAAGGTTCAGCGTTTCCAAGCGGGTTAATGGCTTGAGGTGGACAAGTCCGGCACTGCTGATCCGGGTACTATTGAGTTCGAGTTTGCGCAGACTGGCAAGTCTTGCCAGGTGTACCATTCCGGAGTCAGAAAGTTTGGTGTTGTGTAATAGAAGAGTTTCCAGTCCGTTCAAGTTGCGGAGGTGTGCGAGTCCCTCGCCGGAGATAGACGTACTGTCGAGTTCGAGTTTGATCAGCTTGTCCATGCCGGCCAGATGTTCCAGGCCCGCATCGGTGATGCGGGTACCGGCAAGACCGAGTGATTTCATTTCAGTGAGGGCATGCAGTTGGGCCAGACCGTCATCGCTGATGTTTGTTTTTTGGAGCAACAACTCTTCGAGACTGGTGAGTCCTGCCAGCTGCGCTGCGCCATTGTCAGTGATGCGGGTTTCCTGGATCCAGAGTTCCTTGAGGCTGGTCAGTTGCGCAAGGTGCGCGAGCCCATCGTCGGTGATTCGTGTTTTTTGCAGCCAGAGTACTTCCAGGTGGGGCAAGCTGGCGAGATGGATTAACGCAGCGTCGGTGACACTCGAGTCGGATCGTGACAAGGCACCCTGCGCGTCCAGACTCACCCGACCGCTGAGATCGACAAACTCGACTTCTCCTTGCGCATTGTGTTTGATGTTGGCGCCTAATTGCTGCAATGCTGCAACGTGGGGGTCGCGACACCCAATCCCCGTCAGTAACAGAATGCTTGCAACCAGGTGTTTCATGTTCCACTCAGCAGTGTCAAGGTTGGTTCTGCTCGAGCCGCGAAACGTAATCTGAGGCCAGCTTGTCAGACGTGCTTGCCGGTAGAGGTTGACAGGGCCACAGGAGGAGCAACGGCGGCATGTTCGCGTACTTGCTGTGGATGGAGATTACTTCCGGGATCGCCTGGTTGGGACGCAGTGGTGAGGCGACGAACTGTCGCTACTCTATCGTGCGCGCAGTGGCGGAGCAATTGGAGGGTCTGATCGTCTTCCCGAGCCCGTAAACTTGACCTGACCGGACTAGCTTCCGGCTACTGATCGTCACAATACCAACATCGCCGCCGGACTTGATGGACGATCCATCGCGTTGCCGATGCAGTCGATACAACCACACCCTCCGCTACTGCAGGCAGAATCCCTGTAGATCCTCTGCGACACAAGGCGGGTACGTTGTGGGGAGGCGCTCGTTGTAGGTGCAAATCATGAATCGCCTGGCGATTACATGCCTGATGATAGAGCTGGCGTTGTTGGCGTTTTCAGCCTGCGCGCGCACCAGGCCGGTATTTGACCCTGGCCCTGCCAGACCACCGCGCAAGCCATCGAAGGAGGTGGCTGCAGAGGCGTTCGCTCCACCTGTTCCGCCGGCAGATGCCAACGTCGCGGAGAGTGCTGCTGATCTTCCAGCTGCCGAGACGCTGTTGGCTTTGGTTGGTGCAGCCAACGTATTGACCCTGGAAGATATCGAGAAGCTTGCCTTGGCAAACAACCCTACGTTGCTGCAGGCACAGGCGCGTATCGATGTGCACAAAGGTACACGTATACAGGCAGGACTTCGTCCCAATCCGAGGCTCGGCTATCAACACAATGAAGCTGGTAATAATGGCCGCGGTGGCCAGCAGGGAGTGTATGTCGCCCAAGAGTTCATACGTGGTGGCAAGCGGGAGTTAGAGCAACGGGCCGCAGCACATGCAGTGCAGGCTGCAGAGTACCGGAAATCGGCCCAGCGGTACCGAGTCAAAACGGCTGTTCGAACGGCGTTTTATGACGTCTTGATTGCCCAACAGACCATTGCCTTGGCAGAGGAACTGTTGCGGATGAGTCAGCAAGGTATTGAGACCACCGGGGCGCTGCTGAGTGGTGGTCAAGCGACACGGGTGGATTTACTGCAAGCACGTGTGGAAAAATACCATGCAGAAATTGTCGTCGAGCAGGCGCGCAATCGATATCAGGCGGATTGGGAGCGGATGGTGTCGGTGATTGGCATGCCAGACCTCATGCCGACAAAACTCGTGGGATCACTGGTGATCCAGGACAAACAGCTTGATCGTGAACGAGTCCTGCAGGACATCTTAATGACCAGTCCCGAGCTCACCGCGGCCCATTACCAGGTTGATCGGGCGCGAATCGCGGTAGAGCGAATGCGCGTTGAGCCCATTCCCGACGTCGACGTACAGACCGGTGTCCAGTACGACTACAGTACCAGTAATACGATTGCTAATGTTCAGATAGAGATGCCCTGGGCTGTGCGCAATTTCAATCAGGGCAATGTGATGAAAGCACAGGCGGCATTTATTTCTGCCCAGCGTGAAGTCGAGCGGGTTGAGCTTGATCTGCGCAGGCGATTTGCACTGACATTCGAACGATATGCAAATGCAACCATACAAGTCGATCGCTATCAAGGATCGATTCTTCCCGCCGCCAAAGAATCGTTGGAACTGCTCAGTAAGATCTATCGGACTGAAGGGCGGATCGATTTTGTCAGGTTGTTGATCGCCCAGAAAACGAACTTTCAAGCGCAAATGGACTACCTTGGTGCGTTGCGAGACTGGTGGTCTGCCAGGCTGGAAATCGACGGGCTCTTGTTGACAGATGGTCTGGCAATCCCCGTGGACGGCGTAACGGAGCAGAGCAGGTGAGGTGTTGTAACCGATCGTGCGAAATTATTGCTCACAAGTTCCTGTCCAGAACCCGTCTTCAGAGGGCGCTAACGTTGGCAAGTGAATCGAACAAAGCGAGGTGTGATTGCGATCGATGGCTTTTACCATTCCATTCACGTTGACCGGTTTGCAGGTCGGTGCGTATGATTGACTTCTATGTGAGGTTCTGTGCGAGGGGAGTGTTCCGGGTTGTGAGAAGATTTGATCTGCAAACAACGACGGGGAGCCTGCTGGCGGCAGCCATGCTGCTTGTGGCTGTTGTGCCCCCTGGTCGCATTCATGCGCATGCCAGTGAAGAGGAGGTGTGCGATGCGGGCCATTCACATTCGCATGGTCACTTCCACGACCATCATCATGCCAGTCACCACTTTGATGTAGCGAGAGCTGGCGTCCGCCTGGCCACTGTGAACCACATCCATCTTTTGGTAGGGCCTTTCGAGTTCAGTTGGCCAATCCACGACGAGGCGGAGATTGTCGAGGACCGGTTTTCTGGTTTCCGCAGATGCGTGGATGACTCGGTGTTATCGCCTCGCTCTGAAGCGGAGCGAACGGAATTGCCTTCACCTGCAGAGTGGTGCGGTCCTCTGACAAGAAGTGCGGTGTCGCTGCGGCAACTCACCGCGCCACCCGATGTGGCAGTTCTTCTGTGTGATGTTGCGCGCCGAGAGCGTTCCGGTGTGCAACTGCTCTAATACGTCGCTTTTCTCTGTTCTTGCCAGTTGCAGTGCAGTGACGAACATCCGTTTGGATGGATGCGGAGTGAATACGACAGCGGATTTGCCAAGTGCCGAAAGGGGGAATTGTAATGACGACGCGGTTTATTGCTTCTGCTTTCCTGTTGTGTTGCCTGTGCAGTGGCGGTTGCGGTGCGAAACAACCTGCCGATGCGGGTGCGGCGGTTGACCAAGCGGACGTGGCAGCCACGGCACCAGCAGATCCACACGACACTCCCCTGACGGATGGGGAAATCAACCAACTTCGAAACGAGACGGTAAGGTGGGCTGCGGCCCTCGAACGCATCCAGGAATTTGCGGCCACGATTGAGTTGGAAACTACCAGTGGGACGCCGGCCAAAGCGCACCGTGCACTGGACCTGGTTGATCATCTACTGCAATGGCTGCCCGACATTGCCCAGACCAGTAAGAT
>PBOG01000146.1 GCA_002724245.1 Planctomycetaceae bacterium | reverse complement strand
GACGCACCAGCAGAAGAGAAACCGGCCGCTGACGCACCGGCAGAAGAGAAACCGGCCGCTGACGCACCGGCAGAAGAGAAACCGGCCGCCGACGGGGTATCGACCGCCGACAATAATCCACCGGAAGATCAAATTACCCGTGACTGGCCACAGTGGGGTGGCACTGCGATACGTAATAACGTTCCTGTTGGAAAGAACATTCCAACGACGTGGAACGTGGGTGAAATCGACCGCCAGACGAATGAATGGATCAAGGACGAAGCTGTAGATGTCAAATGGGTTTCCCGTGTTGGTAGCCAAACCTATGGCAACCCGGTCGTAGCGGGTGGTCGCGTCTACGTTGGAACGAACAACAGCGCAGGATACATGAAGCGTTATCCGGCGAATGTAGATCTGGGGTGTTTGCTTTGTTTTGACGAAAAGACGGGTAAATTTCTTTGGCAGCATTCAAGTGAGAAGCTCTCGACTGGCCGTGTGCATGATTGGCCACTTCAGGGCATCTGCTGTGCACCACTGATCGAAGGTGATCGTGTTTGGTTTGTTACCAGTCGCGGTGAGGTGCGGTGTGTCGATGCCGAAGGATTCTACGATGATGAAGACGATGGTCCGGTTACAGGTGGGTTGGCGAAACTTTTTGGTTTGCGAAAAAGTGAAAACCCGGACACGGATCAGGTTGCCCCAGCGCTTGCCGCATTAGCTGGCGGCAAGTTGCCGGATTCCATTTTGCAACTGTTTGCCAAGGCGGGAGCAGAATTGCCCGCCGACGCCAAATTGGCGGCAGGTGAGAAGCCCAATTCCTGGATGATTACGGCGAAAGTCGGTGGGCATGATCGGGTCTTTCAGTTGGCGGTTAAAGGGCCCACGCTGTCTGGATTCAAGGTGATTGCCACGGCAGATAAACAAGAAGCCGATGTGATTTGGGTCTATGACATGATGCGGGAGTTGGGAGTCTCTCAGCACAATATGTGTAGCTGCTCGGTGACCTCGCTTGGCGATATCCTGTTTGTTGCGACATCCAATGGCTTGGACGAGTCGCACATCAATCTGCCGGCGCCAGGGGCCCCTAGCTTTATTGCGATGAATAAACACACCGGTGAAGTGTATTGGACAGATAAATCACCGGGTGCCAATATCCTGCATGGACAGTGGGCCTCACCAGCAATTGCAAAATTGGGCGGTGTCGACCAGGTGATTTTTCCTGGTGGCGATGGTTGGGTTTACAGTTTCAAGGCTGACCAGGGGCAGGACGGGAAGCCCACGTTGTTGTGGAAGTTCGACGCCAACCCCAAAGAGTCGAAGTGGATCTTGGGGGGACGGGGAACTCGAAACAACATTATTGCAACCCCTGTGATCTACAAGAACTTTGTCTACGTGGCAGTTGGACAGGACCCCGAGCATGGTGAGGGACCCGGCCATCTGTGGTGTCTTGATCCCACCAAAAAGATGGACGGAAGCGATGTCAGCACGCAGCTGGCGATGAAGGTAGAGGGTGACAAGCGAACTCCGCTTGACCACCGGCGCCTGCAAGCGGTAATTGCTGAGGAAGGTGAAGTGAGTGTTGATAATCCTGACTCGGCAGTCGTTTGGCACTATTCAGGGCACGATTTGGATGGTGATGGCGAAATTGCCTTTGAAGAAGAAATGCACCGAAGTTGTGGAACTGTAGCGATCAAGAATGATCTGCTCTTTATTTCTGACTTCAGTGGACTGTTTCATTGCCTGAATGCACTGACCGGCGAGTTGAATTGGACTTACGACATGCTGGCTGCTGCCTGGGGATCGCCGCTGATCGTTGAGGATAAGGTTTTCATCGGTGACGAGGATGGCGATGTCTCTGTTTTCAAGTTGTCGGCAGACCCCAAACAAGCGATGAAGGACCTTGATGGCGACCCGGTGCCCATTAATGCCGATGAAAATGGCGATGTGGTCAATATGGGGAATTCGGTGTACAGCACACCTATCGTCGCAAACAATGTGCTCTATATTGCCAACAAGACCCACTTGTTTGCGATTGCTGCCGGCGCTGGTGGTGAAGACAAGCCGGCTGAGAGTGGCGGTGAGTAGTGATTGGTTAGACGTTGTCGCAGACAACTTGATAGCACCCGGTATCGATGCGATGCCGGGTGTTTTCGTAATGCTCAGGAGGCAAGCTTGTTGGAGGGGCAACGCCGTGACATGGTCGCCAGGCAATTAGTCGGGAGAGGGATTCGTTGCTCTCGGGTTCTAGCTGCGATTGGCCGAGTGCCACGCGAGGAGTTTCTCGATCTCCAGTCGCGTCGCGATGCCTATGCGGACCGGGCTTTACCGATCGAATGCGAGCAAACGATTAGCCAGCCTTATATGGTTGCGTTAATGACAGAGTCGTTGGTGCTCGATGGTTGCGAAACAGTGCTGGAGGTTGGTACCGGTTCCGGTTACCAGACTGCTGTCTTGCTTGAGATGGGAGTCGAAGTCATAAGCCTTGAGCGTCATCAAGTACTGGCACGATCCGCGCAAAATAATCTGTCGCGTTTGGGGTACGACCGCTGTATGATTCATGTCGTCGATGGCAAGCAAGGCTGGCCTGCCGCGGCGCCCTTCGACAGGATTCTGGTGGCTGCTGCGACGGAACACTGTCCGGATCCGCTCTGGCAGCAATTGAAAGAAGGTGGGGTTCTGGTTGCGCCGCTTGGCGCACCTGCGCGGCAAACGCTGTGTGCGATCCGCAAAGTCGGCGGCACGCAACAAACTCACGAAATCTGTGCATGTCGCTTTGTGCCACTCGTGGCAGGACTTCCAGACGTTGATGTTGTTTGACCTGTCAAGGGCTGGGCACTACGATGGCGTTCTCATTCGTACTCAGCGCTAACTGACAATGAAGGTCTGTGGTCCATGCAACTTGACCCGTTGCACGTGATTATTGCTTTGGGGCCTTTGGCCGCATACTTTGTTCTGTTGGGCTTGCTCAACCTCTCACGACGTCCCCTGGTGACAACAGGTGCACGCGATGTGGCCGCGCTAGGATTGGCCGTCATCGGCCTTGTTTTCATTGGCCCCGCGGGACTGTTTTTGCCTGACGCGGCGATTGTGGAGCTGGGTTGGATAGCCTGGGTGATGATGGGGGCATTTTATGGACTGCTGCTGACTCTGGGCGTGCTTTTGTTGCGTCCTCGCCTCGTCATCTACAACGTGACGGCGGATCAGCTGCGGCCAGCTTTGGCGAGTGTTGTGGCGGAACTGGATCGCGATGCACGCTGGGCGGGAGAAAGCCTGGTCTTGCCAAATCTCGGTGTTCAGCTGCACGTCGAGCCGGTTAGTGCGACCCGTAACGCGGAACTAATTTCAAGTGGGCCGAATCAGAATTACAGTGGGTGGCGCGCGCTAGAGGTAGCTTTGACGCAGGCCTTGCGGCGGACCACCAATTCGCCAAACCCCTATGCCATATTCCCGTTGAGTTTTGGATTACTTATGGCGTTGCTGGTTGGTTTCTTGACATTCTCGAATCCAGGCATGGTAGCCCAGTCGTTGATTGAAATGTTTCGCCTGTAATGTCTTCTGCCGCCGAGGCACGCGGTAGATGTGCCGGTGAAACAGGACATCCCATGTCACCCAGACAAGTAGATGTTTGCAATGTCCTGCAGAAGATTATTCAATCGTAATACGCCGAGTCGTAATAGCGTCGGCGTCGGTAGGACGAGTGGAAGCGGCGGAGTGGCCGTCCCCCTTCAATGAACCAGTATCCACCCAGCAGTCGATAGAGCGCAAGAATGGTGAAAGCCCCGAGAGTGCCTACCACGAAACCGACGGGCCCTATTACAGAAACCCGTTCACCGTAGTAATAAGAGAGCAGGCCGCAGCCCATCAAGGTTCCAACAATTCCCATCACCAGCGTGGCTACCGAACCACCTGGATCACGGCCAGGCATGACACCCTTCGCAGCCAGTCCGACAAGAGTTCCGAAACCGACGTAGACAAGAATGTCGTTCGCCCAGGCTTGGGCGAACGGCGGGAGCTGCAGGGATTCAAGTGGCATGATGGCTACCAGAAAAAGTGGATTGGGCAGCGACTCTCGATAAAGGCAACGACTGACGAGAACTCCTGGTTCGTTATCGGTTGGTATGTTGGAATTGGTTGAGTTGATCCGGGGGCAGCCGTAGGTGAGTTCAGGCCAGCTAGTGTGAAGCGTCAGTCTACATTGACGAGTTGAAGTGAGCGCGTTTTGGTTTTAGACTCAAACATCAGGCATATTGAAGGCTGACAGGTGGAAGCTCGGCAGGCCGTACCGAAAACAACGGCTGTCAGGTTTTAAACGATTGCGCAAGGATTGTGGCTGAAAGGGAACGACGTGTATTTCATCTGGCCGCGTTTGTTGTTGGTGCTCGTCCTGTTGGCCGGCGTATATTCCGGGAATTCCCTGGCGGATGAAGGTCGGTACACGGACGAAGAGCGAGCTCACTGGTCCTTCCGACCTCGAATGCAAGTCGATGTGCCTGTCGTCGACAGGTCAATCGAGCAGAGTTGGGTGCGCACGCCAATCGATGCTTTTGTCGCCAATCGTTTTGCTGCGCGAAAACTCGTCCCGGCTCCGGCCGCCTCTTCCGCCGTGCTGACACGGCGACTTTTTTTTCAGCTGACAGGACTGCCGCCGAGTCAGGATGATTTGCGACGCGTCCAGGGGGATCTGACTCCTGATTGTTATGACCGTCTGACAGATCGTTTGTTGGCCAGTCCGCGGTATGGCGAACGTTGGGCGCAGCATTGGCTGGACGTTATACGATTCGCAGAAACCGAAGGGTTTGAGTACGACCGATACCGGTCGGGCGCCTGGCGGTTTCGTGATTATGTGATCCGTTCATTTAACGAAGACAAGCCTTTTGATGTTTTCAGTTTGGAACAGTTGGCGGGAGACGAGTTGTCTGCAGAAAACGATCGCGACCGTCGGCGTTATCAGGTTGCTGCGGGCTTTCACCGTCTTGGGCCGATTCGCAGAAATGCGGGTAATCCAGAAGTGGCGTTTAGCCGCAATGAAGTCTTGACCGAGATGACGGACATTATCGGGGCAAGCTTTTTAGGCTTAACTGTCGGTTGTGCCCGCTGCCACGACCACATGTTTGATCCGATACGTCAACGTGATTATTACCAATTGCAGGCATTTCTGGCAGCTACGCATGAGCATGATGTGGTTCTGGCAACTCAGGAAGAGCGTGGCAATCACCAGCGACTAACGACCGAGATCCAAGAGCAGATCGCACTTCTGAATAAGCAACTTGCCGATGCTGATGTGGAAAAGAAGAAGGATCTGCAGGGTGTGCTGGAAAGACTGAAGGAGCGGTTGCCAGGGCCGTTGCCGCTGATTTCAAGTATGCACAACGACATGGAAAAACGCTCTCCTATTCATGTCCTTGATCGTGGATTGGAAGACAAGCCGGGAGAGGCCGTGGGGATGAGGGTCTTGGCGGTATTTCTGCCTGACCAGGCGCCGTCGCTAGCTCCCGATACGCGCCAGCCCAAGACGCAATTGGCGCATTGGATCATCGATCCGGACCATCCACTCACGGCGCGTGTGATAACAAATCGCTTGTGGCAGTACCATTTTGGTCAAGGGTTGGTTCGGACCGCGAATGACTTCGGTGCCAATGGGGATAAACCGAGTCATCCACAGCTCTTGGACTTCTTGGCTAACGAGCTTGTGCGCCGTGGCTGGGAACTAAAGCAGCTCCACCGGATGTTGGTATCGAGCCGTGTTTTTCGCCAGTCGTCACGGGTTTCAGAAACACAAGAATCACGCAGGTTGGATCCTGCTAATCGATGGTTGGCGAGGTACTCAAGGCGGCGTTTGCAAGCGGAGGAATTGCGCGACGCAATGCTTTCAGTAAGTGGTCAGTTGCATCACGTTGGAGGAGGTCCAAGTGTCATCGCGGAAGTGGATCAGGAGCTCGTTGAACTGCTCTACAAGCCGACTCAATGGGCTGTTTCCAAGCACCCAGGTGATCAGGCCCGCAGGTCTATTTATCTGATTGCCAAACGTAATTTGAGATTGCCGTTCATGGAAGTATTTGACCAGCCTGATCTGCAGACGACTTGTGCAAGACGTGAAGCGAGTACACATGCTCCACAAGTCTTGGAGATGTTGAATGGGCGTTTGACGAATACTCTGGCAGAGGCTTTTGCGTTGCGCATTATTGCGGAGTCTGGTTCGTCTCGCGCCCAACAAGTTCGCTGCGCTTTTCTGCTTGCACTAGGTCGCGCGCCCGACACGGATGAGCAACGAGCAGCAGAACGATTTCTCGGCCAGGGATCGCTGAAAGAGTTTGCGATCGCGCTGTTCAACCTCAATGGATTTATTTATGTCGATTGAATGGGGGTCAGCTCCTGAGAGTTCTGCGAACGCTCGGTCGACTGAAAACGAATGGCCGCCGACCTGGTCTTGCTGAATCATTCCTGTAGGTTAGTTGTCAGCGTGGTTGATCATCAGCTGGGGATGGTCATTGGGCTTGCTGGGATCGCTTGCTTGCCTGTTCGCGAACCAACTGGAGCACCAGCTGGACCACCAATAGCAGGCCGATTACTCCCGCAGCCAGCAGAAATGGCGTACGCGGTCCCAAGCTGCGTCCGATCAGACCGCCAAACAGGGCTCCACCCGATAAACCCATCGCGAGAGTCGCCTCGTTCCATCCACTGGCTGCGCCTTTTTGAGAGTCGGAGCTTGCTGTTGTACTGTAGGTCAAGCTCGCAAAATAGTTGAATCCTTGCATGACAGACAGGAGTGCGATCATGACTGCGAAAACAATCTCGGAAGTTGCCATCCACAAGCCGATGAGAGAAACGATTCCGATGATTTGTGCGCTGGCGGAAACTTTGAAACGGTATTTCCAGGCTGGTTGTACGTGCATGAGAAAGATGGTGGCGATGACTACCAGGCGACCTGCCGCCAGCATCAGTCCATGTTTACCGGCCGGTATTTCCAGTTCAACGATCACATGAGGTGCCAGGAAAAAGAGGATGCTTCCCGAGAAGGTACCGCCGAAGTTCGCAATCCAGGCCAGGCGGGCAAATTGTTGAGCAGGTTGGTTTGGACTGACGGTTTTCCGGTCGGTTTTGCAATCAGTAATTTCCAAAGGCGTCTCTTTTGCCAGGAGCAGGCAGGTACAGCTGATCACTGTAAGGAGCATTGCCAGGTACAGAGGGCCTGTGATGCCCCAGTAGCCGAAAAACCATCCGCCGATCCATTGCCCGCATACGAGACCAAGATTCCAGGAAACGCAAAATCGCAGATAGGCGAGACTTTCCTGGCGATCAGTACGGCCCTGACCAATCCAGGCGATTAACGATGGATAGATGGTGCCTAATGCTGCGCCACTCATGATATAGGCGAGAAAGAGAACTGTGCGGTTGGATGAAAACGCCACGACGCTCACCAAACTGATGAGCACCGCAATCGTTCCACAGAGGGCAACCTGTTTTTTGCCAAAGCGATCGGATCCCTGTCCTCCCAGCGTGTTGGTTATAGCGCTGGCTAGCGAAAACACCGCGCCCAGTGCCCCCAATAGTAGTGGATCGGAATTGGTTTCTGCGACCTGGCGCTGGACTGAGAAAATTAACAGAAACGCAGCGAAGTCCGTGAGCCAAGTCACCGTGTAGAGCATAGTTGTTCTGGCAGGAAGAATGCCCGCAATGAGAGTGGAGAGGCTGACTGTTACGTGATTGTGCCACCGGGGGATGGTGTGAGTCGAGGGGGCCATTAAGAGTACCGAGACTGCCGGCAACTCATATCTAGTGCCTGGATATCGAAGAAACGCGTCGAAGTCTGGCCATCGGTTGCGTCCGGCTATACGCCGCCCTGGCAAGGGCCGTATAATCGCTATCTAATAGTGCGTTGCCCAGTTGGGGTGGCTGTTTCAGTGACCTGATCTTGATTGAGATTACCGAATGAGTTCTTCGACCTCCGGTCCACGTACCATGTTCCAGAAAATCTGGGATAGCCATGTGGTGCATACTGAGTCAGGTAAGCAGACCATTTTGTATGTCGATTTGCATTTGGTTCATGAAGTTACGAGTCCTCAGGCTTTTGAAGGCATGAGAATTGCCGGTCGCCAGGTGCGGCGACCAGGCAAGACGATCGCGACTCAAGACCACAACGTGCCGACGACAGATCGCGCGCTGCCAATTACGGATCCGATATCGTTAAAGCAAGTGGAAACGTTACGCCAGAATTGCCAGGATTTTGGGATTCGGCTGTATGACTTGGATGATCCCCAGCAAGGGATTGTGCATGTTATCGGGCCAGAGTTGGGCTATACGCAGCCCGGGATGACCATCGTCTGTGGTGACAGTCACACCGCGACGCATGGAGCATTTGGAGCACTGGCATTTGGGATTGGTACCAGTGAAGTAGAGCATGTGCTGGCAACTCAGACGTTGCTTCAGTACGAGCCTAAGACAATGAATCTTCAAATCGACGGAGATCTTAATCGTGGTGTGACGGCGAAGGATCTGATCTTGTATCTCATTGGCCAGTTAACCACCGCTGGCGGAACTGGGTACGTGGTGGAATATAGCGGAAGCGTGATTGAATCACTCAGCATGGAAGAGCGGATGACGGTCTGTAACATGTCTATCGAGGCAGGCGCCCGTGCTGGCATGATTGCGCCGGATCAAAAGACATTTGATTACTTACGTGGCCGAGAGCACGTTCCAGAAGATTGGGATGCTGCCGTTGAACGCTGGCGCATGCTGGGTGCTGATGAAGGTGCCCAATACGACCAGACATATCTGTTCGATGGGGCAGACGTGGCACCACAGGTTACGTGGGGAACCAATCCGGGACAGGTGATTTCGGTTGAGGAAACTGTTCCCGATCCATCTGCACTCGGAAATCAGGCCGAGCAACGCGCGGCGGAAGAGGCACTGAAATATATGGGGCTTGAAGCGGGGAAGCCGCTTACGGATGTTGGGGTGGATCGCGTGTTTATCGGGTCCTGTACAAACTCCCGGATTGAAGATCTACGCGCCGCCGCGGCCGTAGCGAAAGGTCATCAAGTGGCGGCAAATGTGGGTGCCATGGTGGTTCCTGGTAGTGGAGCGATCAAGGAGCAGGCGGAACACGAGGGGCTTGCTGAAATATTCCAACAAGCTGGTTTTGATTGGCGAGAAGCTGGTTGCAGCATGTGTTTGGCAATGAACCCAGACAAACTTGATCCTGGACAACGCTGTGCATCAACCAGTAACCGGAACTTCGAGGGTCGGCAGGGGAAGGGTGGCCGCACCCATCTGGTATCGCCAGCGATGGCCGCCGCCGCTGCCGTACGCGGCCATTTTGTGGATGTTCGGGACTGGGACTACGCGGGCTGATCCCAGTTAAAACCGTTACCCAGTGCGACTCTTTTCACAAGTATGTGACGGGGTCATGCGGCATTTCCTACTGCCGCAACTTCCGTTGCCATTCATCAAAGCCTTCCAGAACGGCGGTCAGCTCGCGCGTCTTACCGTCGCGGAAGATGCGGACTGTTGCTTCTGCCCCGATTTCCGTATTGCCGATCAGGTTATACAGCTCACTTGCATCTCGAACTGCTTTCCCGCCCCAATTCAGAATCACGTCACCGGATTGAATTCCAGCTGCTGCCGCAGGAGAATTTTCCGTTACACGAAACACGTAGGCACCGTCGAGTTGGTATGTGGTCATATCTTCGTTGAGCGGCAGACCGATTTCCTTACCGAGTTCCTCGGTGAGCGAGCGAGGTTCAATGCCTAGAAACCCACGTTCAAATTTTCCGTGTTTGCGGATTCTTTCAAAGACCACACGTGCTACGTTGCTTGGCACTGCGAAACTGATTCCTTGATAGGATTCGCCGACGATGGCAGTGGTAATGCCTACCAGTTCTCCTCTCGCATCGACCAGTGGGCCTCCACTGTTCCCCGGATTTACTGCCGCATCAGTTTGCAGGTAGTCCTTGTGTGGCCGATCTGCCGGGCCTAGCCAGCGATGTTTTGCACTCACGATTCCAAAAGTAATACTGCGGTCCAAGCCAAACGGACTACCAAGTGCCCAGACCATGGCACCCGTGTCCAATTCGTCACTGTCACCCCAGGTGATCGGCATCAGTCCGTCAGGTTGAATTTTGAGGACAGCTAGATCCGTCAGTTCGTCGCTGCCGACCATCGTCGCGGGTACCACACGCCCGCGACCGATCGAAACCTGAATGCCATCAGCGCCTTTTACGACGTGGGCATTTGTCAGCACATAACCTGCTGCATCGACGACGACTCCGGATCCCTGACCTTCGCTCAGTCCACCTCGTAACCAGTTGCCGCGTGACCTTTGCTTGCCAAGTACGTTGATGTGCACCACGCTCGGTCCCGCCCTTTTGGACACCTGGGCTGACAGTTCATTGAGTCGGACATTCTTGAGTGTCTCAGCGGCAACTTCGTATTGGGCTTTTTCCTTTCCCAGATTCCACGAATAGCTGACACGTTGGACCAGCATGGGCACGATTGCCGCCGAGACGAGTACGAAGGCGGCGAGCGCCATCAGCCAGGTGATCTTGGATAGCGACGGATTAATCGAGGGCGAAGTCGGTTTGGCAAGAGGTGTATAGAGAGGTTGATTCACGTCCTGAAGCATTACGGGACCCGGTTCAGCTGTTGGGGCAGTTGCTGCTGGAGGAGTTGCTGTTGAGGGAGTTGCTGTTGAGGGAGTTGCTGTTGAGGGAGTTGCTGTTGAGGGAGTTGCTGTTGAGGGAG
>PBOG01000145.1 GCA_002724245.1 Planctomycetaceae bacterium | reverse complement strand
GTATTGGGAATGGCGACGAAAGGGGGCAGATCGGCGGGGGCCGGCAACTCTTTGGTTACCACCGAACCGTATCCCGGGTATTCGAGCGCTGGGAGCGGACGTGAACCTGTGTTGACGTACTCCTGACCCAGGCGGTGTGCTGCCAACGTGTGGGTCACACCACGAAGAATGGCGTACTGATCAGCACATTGAGATAGTTTTGGCAGATGCTCACTAACCGCAATACCGGGCACATTGCTTGACACGGGTTGAAAGGTGCCACGGAATTCAGAGGGGGCTTGTGGCTTGAGATCAAATGTCTCCAAATGCGAAGGACCGCCCTGCAGATTAATGAAAATCGCAGACTGGGCTTTCGCTGTGGCCAATTCCCCTGCGTCGGCCAACTGCAAGTAATTTGCCAGAGTCATACCGGCAGCACCCGCTATTCCCACTTTGAGAACATCTCGCCGCTTGACTCCATCACAGGTTAAATGCACGGCCATCCGAGGATTCCTTCTTCAATCGGCACAGGTGATATCAAACACTGAACGCTGCGCTAGAACAAAAAAACTTTCGCAACAAAAGCAGGCACCAGCCAAACAGAGATCTGGCAAACGAAAAACTCAATGATTGACAATGAACTCCTTGGTGTTCAATACTGCCCACAAAACACCACGAATACCATTCAGCGTATCTTCTGCGTCACGGATATATGTCTGACATCGCTCCAATTCGTGTCCTGTTGGGTAGCGACTTAAGGTCCGCAAATAGACTTCCTGCACGATTTCTGAAGTCGCCACTTCTTTCTGGACCACCGGTCCAGTAGCAGCCCCCGCCTTGTTCAACCGTCGCAAACGTGCCCTCAGGTTCGCCAGGCGTTTCTGCGACTTCGCCAACTCCGCGGACTGGTTAACCTCTTTCTGGTTCTTGATCTGTTTTTGCAGTTTCCGAATCTGCCTGCCCAAAGACCTTCGCTGCTTCGTCTGGGACTGTGAAAAACGCGGAGTCGGTCGACTGAGCTCATAGGCCTGCGCTACCTGATCCAGCCAGCCTTCATCACGGCGATCAATCATCGCCAGGACATCCCGGTCATTCCGCAAAAACACCGTCTGCAATAAGCTCGGATCGTCAGCCCGATCACAATCACAGTTACTCTCACGTACGGACCTGCCGAAAACGCGCAGAGCAAAGCCTGCAGGGTTACGATTTGCATAACGACCGCTGGACGCTGCAATTGCGATCGCGCGACCGTCAAGATTCTTGCTGATCGACTCCGCCTGCTCATCAGATGCCGTCGCCATGACCAGGGCGTCGTAGGCGACTTCCGCCGGCAAACGACGCAAAATCGCTTTGCTGAAATTGCGTTCGTCCCCGGCATTCGTTTCGTTGGGTTGCCAGCTTCGCTGATAAGTCTGGCTATTCAGAATCGTTCTGTGGACCCACTTCATATCGAAACCACTGTCAATAAACCCCCGAGACAAGAACTCGAGCAGCTGGCGATTGCTGGGAGGATTGGCGCGACTCATGTCATCCGGCGGGTCAACAATCCCGACATTGAAGTAATTAGCCCAGACTCGATTGACAAAGGCGCTGGCGAAGTAACGATTGTCAGAGCTGCGGAGCCACTCCATTAATGGAACCCGCAAATCCGTATGGGTTTTTGTATCGAGTCGCTCCTCGCCCAGAATTCGTGCGACCACAGGCGCCGCCTTTCGCTTGCGACCTTTTCCTCGTCGCCTGCCTTTACCCCGGGCATTCACGAACACCTCTGGAAACGGAATGGTCTTGCCCTCTGCAAGTTGATTCCCCAACTCCTTGCGCAACTTTCCGCCTCGTAGACTCTGGTCGATTGACAGCTCGCCCATGATCTGCTCCAGGTCACTCTTGATTTGTGGTCGCTGGCGAGCAATCTGTGCGAGATTGTTGACATTACTGGAAGTCGGCTGGTTGAAAATCGCGGTAAATTGTTGGAAATCCTGTTTCGACCATTGGTCAAATGGATGCTTGTGACATTGGGCGCATTGGATGCGGATCCCCAGAAATGCATAGGCAAAATTGATCGCCCGCGGCTCCGGAGCTCGGAAGTCACGCCGGGCCCAATAGAAAGGCATAGAGTCCATATCAGCCATCGACTTCCCGTCGTCACCCCGCATGGCCGCGCTCATTTCGTCACAAAATTCGCGATAGCTCTGTCCTTCCCGGCGGCTCTTTGCAGTCACCACTCCAGCGACCAGTTCGTCGTAAGGCGTGTTGTCGGAAACTCGCTTGAAAATCCAATCAAACCAGGCCTGGCTGGCAACGTTTCGCTTTCCCTGCATGGGGGGCAAGACGTTGTTAAGTTGCTGATCGTTGTTGCCGGTAAAATCACAGAGCAGGGTCGTCCACCAGGCAACGTAACCGGGACTTTCAAGTAACGCCTCAATCGTGCGCGATCGTTTCTCCGAAGACGTGTCGGCCAGAAACGTCTTCACTTCTCGGACCGTCGGCAAGGTACCGGTTAGATCCAGATGAACGCGGCGCAGGAAATCCACATCGCTAGACAATTCCGAGGGGACAATACCCAGTTTCCTGAGTTTGGTCACAACCAGTTCATCGACACGGGTATGTGTGGCAATATCCGGATAGCGGTCCTCCACCAGATCAGTCACTGGGCGCAAGACAGGAACAGGCACAACACCGTTGTCATAAAATACAACAACATGGGTATCGCCAGCCTCTCCCGCGTGGACATGACCATCTTCGCCAACAGTGGCAATCGAGTCGTCATTCGTTCGGAAACGACAGAGCGGTGTAACATCTTCACGCGTGCCATCTTCCCAGACCGCCACGGCGCGCAATTCGATTTTTTCGCCAGAACCCGAAAACAGGATTTCTGACGGGGTGACTTCCAGTGCCTGAAGTCGCTCTTGGGGATTCGGTTTGTAGTTCGCACCCAGTTCAATCCAGCGTCGCAACAAGTGGTAATGCCAACTCTCCCGTTCGTAACGTTTCCCTCCTTCGTGTTCCTCCGCACTCGTCGGCTTGTTGAGGATCAGGCTTTCGCCGACTTTTTGTGGATCAACGCGCGGACTCTCCGAGTCCAATAATGCAGCGTGGTCGGCTTGAAAATCGTAGCCAAACAAGGAGAGCTGGAATCCACCGCGGCCTTGAAACGAACCATGGCAAGCGCGGCCGTTGCATCCCAGGCGTCCAAAAAGGGGAACAACGTGGCGGCGAAAGTCGGGCGTCTGGTCAACCGACGCAGAACGAAAACGGGCGCTCACTGGCTCCAGGACTTCACCGACAACCTCTGCGGCAGTGACCACTTGCCAGGTACCGCAAAGACCGGCCAGGTAGAGCGCTGCCAGGATTCTCAAACGGACCAAACGCATATTCGACTCCTAATCACCAGGGGGGCCGGCGGCGACCGTGCTATTCCCCTGACCACACCAACTCGCCCCTTCCGTTTTGACAACACGGCAGAAAGGGCTGCACAGCGGCAAGAACGACGGCTCTTGCACAAATTCTAGCTAGTTAACCCTGCCCCTATCCAGGAGTTTCGTGCACCGAACGCTGATTTTGCGAATTTCGCTGGAACTCTCTCAGGCCATTTCCATCTTGGCATTCCAGCGGAAACTTCACCATAATCCCTAACTTTTAATTTGACTGGCACTTATGATGCGATGAACGATCGGACCAAATGCTCAAACGGAACCAGTTTCTACTATAATTTCGGTTTCCCACTACGTCGCCCGACGCGATTTTCCACTGGGAGTTTACGTTGATCGGCCCTGTCTTTTCCCGCGAACTCGTCGTTACGCCGCGGCGATTCCAGCACTTCCTGGTCTATCGTACGATCTACATTGGTGTGCTGTTACTGCTGATGAGTACCGCCTGGTTAGTCATGATCGGGACGCAAGAAATCCGCAACCTGGGTGACATGGCGAGGTTCGGGCGAGTCTTGTTTCAGGTTTTATGCCCGCTGCAATTGGGCCTGGTCGTATTTTTGGCGACTCTCGGTGCAGTTAGCGGCGTCGCCCAGGAAAAAGACCGCAGAACCTTGATCCTGCTGCTGATGTCACGGCTCACTAACAGCGAGCTCGTCCTGGGCAAACTACTGGCCAGTCTGTTGAATGTGCTGGTGATGCTCACTGCGGGACTGCCTGTGTTCCTGTTAATGACACTGTTTGGTGGTATCTCGTTCCATCAGATCGGCGCGGTATTCGCTGTAACGCTCGCCACAGTCCTGGTCGCCGGTAGCATTGGGTCGACGATCGCACTATGGCGGGAAAAGACCTTTCAGGCCCTGGCAATTGCCACTCTCATTCTGCTGTTGTGGATTGGGTTAGGAGAAGTTGCAGCCAGTTTCACCACAGAGAGCAAGTCAATACCAGACTGGCTCATTAACCAACTGTTGACTGGAATCAGTCCGGTCCGTGCGATCCTGGCCTCCAGTAGAGGCTCTATCGAAGACACGTGGACATACCTGACGATCTCTGTGCTGGCGACCCTCGGACTCAACGGGTTAGCCATCCTGCGCGTACGGCGTTGGAATCCCTCTCGTGAAATCCGTCGACTTCAAAAGGAAGACACGGAAACGGAAAACATCTGGAGCAAAGACCTTGCTTCGCTCGACGACACAACCACCAGCCAGCCGGCCAGCGCAGAAACAGCCCGCGCCGGTCATGTGGATGCCGTCAGCCGAACTCGAAAAAAGTCAAGTCGATCGAAGCGCGTCTGGAATAATCCAGTCCTCTGGCGGGAAGTACGAACCCGCGCTTACGGCCGAAAAATTCTCGTGATCAAGTGCGTGTACCTGTTGCTCGGACTCGCCACGATGTTTGGTTTACAGGAAAGTCTCTCCAACACAACCATTTCACAAGACAACTCTGTCATTCCAGCAGCCGCTCGGCCATTGGCACCTTTTTTCCTCGTCAGCCTCGTACTAATCAACTCTTTGGGTGTGACTTCAGTCACCAACGAAAGAGACGGCCTGGCTCTCGACCTGCTACTGGCCACCGACATTTCCTCGCGGGAATTCGTGTTCGGTAAACTGGGTGGTGTACTCTGGGTTACCCGCGAGATGATTTTGTTCCCGCTCATTCTGACGGGGTTTCTTTGGTGGAATGGAGGACTAGGCCAGGGCTGGAAAGGAGGTGAGAACCTCGTTTTCGTGCTATGCGGGCTAGCACTATTGGTACTCTTTGTGGCCATGCTCGGTATCCACTGCGGTATGATTTACGCAAACTCGCGGCGGGCCATTGGTATGAGTCTGGGTACCGTCTTTTTCTTGTTTCTGGGGGTCACCACGTGCATTGTGATCATGGTGTCCTTCAGCGGTTCGTTTCAAACACAGCTGCCGCCATTTCTGGCCATGGTATTGGGAGGCGGCGTGGGTCTGTATGTCGCGCTCGGGTCACGCAATGGTTCCAACGCGATTCTCTGGTCATCGATGATTCTTCCTTTTGCTACCTTTTTCGCAATTACCAGCTTTGTTCTCGGAGATCGAGAACTGACCATCATTCTGGTCATTTCAGTCGCCTATGGTTTTTCCACATTGGCCATGCTGGTCCCTGCGCTGTTTGAGTTTGACATTGCCATGGGACGGACTCGCATGGCCGACGAAGATTAGCCAATTGTCCCATCTGGGCACCCCAGCGCTTCACTTGTTTCTGCGGACTTAATGGGGTAGGATCGGTGAAGTAGGGTACCCGGGATGACGATGAGTAAAGTCAGGTACCCAGGCCGACCAGGGAACCGCGTGTCCCCAGTCGACATCGCTCAGGCCCTGAAAATTCAGCGCCTGAAGAGTTTGCAGAAGAAGGTGATTACCACCGCCATTCTCGGAGGAGTCCGTCCAGTGTCTATTACTGTTACCGAAAAAGCGGCAGACGAAGTTCGCCGCGTTTGGCAAGATCAGAAATTTGATGAGTCCATGTTTCTGCGCATCGGCATCGCAGCCGGTGGCTGCAGCGGTTTCAGCTACTCGCTCAAACCAGACAATCAATTTGACGACACGTCCGATAGCAAGATTGATTGCCACGGTGTCAGTGTGGTCGTCGACAAAAAGAGTGCTTTGTATCTGGAAGGAACAACACTCGACTGGCATGACGGACTCGACCGTCGTGGCTTTACATTCGACAATCCCAATGTCGTCAAATCCTGCGGTTGTGGCTCCTCATTCCAGGCCTAGCGGCTCTTGCCATCGATCGATCACATCAGCGGGCTCCCGAATGGGGGGCCCGCTTTTTTTATGTATTTTCACCCCCCCAAGGTGTGAAACAAATCTCCCACAGGTACACTCAGGGCGCAGTTTGGGAGGATACTGGTAGCGGTAGAACACCGACCGGACGAAAAGGACTCGGTCGTCTGACCGCGAGGATGGTAACGTCCGCTCCCGCTGGAAAATACCTGTCGTGGCTGCCAGTCCCCTGTAGCGGGATTGCCCCGCGGACTGTGATACCGTCTGCTGGCCCGGTCTACCTGGCCAGGTAGACAACACCAAAGCGCATCCGTTTTACATTTCTCCTTCGCCCGTTCCAACGAGGAGTGGTCATGAAACTTGTTTTTCCTGCGGCACATCTGCTGGTTTCGTTACTGGCTGTTTTCCCCCATCCCCTCAAAGCCGAGGACTGGCCGCAATTTCGCGGACCCAATTGCAGCGGGATATCGACCTCTTCCCAGGCCCTCCCGGTCAAATTCTCCACGACGGAAAACATGGCCTGGACCGCCCAACTGGGTGACGGGATCGGCTGCCCAGTCGTCGCAGCAGGACGCGTTTTTGTCTCCGCAATGGTCGACAAAGAGAAAATCGGGTTGTACTGCTTTGATGCCAGATCTGGGCGCCAATTATGGGTGCGCAGTTGGCCAGCCGGATCGCTGCTGGACGTCCACGAAACCAATAGTCATGCCTCAACGACACCGGCCGCTGATGCGGAACGTGTCTATTTCTACTCCTCCACGCTCGGCATGGTTGCCGTAGATGCCCGCACAGGTGCCGATGTCTGGCACCAAAAACTCCCGGTCCCGTACTTTGTCTTCAAATGGGGTCCGGGAATGTCTCCCGTCCTGTACAAAGACAAATTGATTTTCGTTCAGGACGACGATCTCTACCCTGCGCTTTATGCCTTTGAAAAAACTACCGGAAAAATCCTCTGGAAGGATGACCGTAGTGACATGGCGGTCAACTATTCACATCCTGTGATCTGCAACACTCCCAGCGGGCCAGAACTGGTCGTCGCCGGAACCGGAAAGTTGATCGGCTATGATCTCGAATCCGGTGCCCGTAAGTGGCACGCACGCACTCTGCTCCGCAACATCAAGACCACCCCTTCGGTACAGGACGGAGTCATTTATATCTCGCTGGAGAGCGGCGGGATTGCGAACCAATGGCTGGCCACCGCCGATCGTGCGGATACCGGCAATAGCGATGGCAAGTTGAGCAAGGCTGAGATGCAGGCGTTTGTTGGCGACATCACAATCCCACCGGCGTTCTTCAAAAAGACCTTCGACCGTGGCGACGCGAACAAGGATGGACTTCTCGAAGGAGTCGAACTGGATCGAGCATTTCTACCGAGTGACAATTTTGCCGGGGCGTCGTTCGACGCCGTCAATCCCTCTCAGCGTTTCATCCAGGCAATTCGCGGTGGAGGTGAGGGAGACGTAACCGAGTCACATGTACTGTGGAACATCGCCGACCGGACACCAGACCACATCGTTTCACCACTGGTACTGGAAAATCGGATGTTTGTCGTCAAAGGTGGCGGCATCTCCAGCTGCTTCAATACCACCGATGGAGAACCGTTCTGGCACTTGAGACGCATCCAGAACATCGGTGAATACTTTGCTTCACCGATCTGTGGCGACGGCAAAATCTATGTCGCTGGCGAAAATGGCACGGTAATTGTTCTGGCTGCCGACGAAGAGCTCAAGATTCTGGCCAAAAACCGGCTCGAGGATAGCATCGTCGCCACACCTGCCATTGCAGACGGTCGGTTGCTGGTCCGGACGCGATCCAAACTGATTTGCTTCGGTACGCCCTAGCCTGGATTACCTCTCGGCGGCGTGACCCTCACTGGACAGCGGATCCCATCGCGCGTTCTGTTGTAGCCGATTCCAACCCCTGGAGGGATAGCAGCGCACCCGCGCTGGGATCTGCGGCGATCGCATGCGGGTGCCGCGCTCTGCGAACACCCAGAGTGTGATACCGCTCTATCCGAGGCACAAAACCCTAACGGCAATTGGTTTCGCAGGGGGTAAACCAATTCGGAAAAATAGTTTGCTGATTTGACTTTGCTGACCAGCGCGCTACCATGACCTAGTTACATCAGGGGGTTATCGAATAACCCTAAAACACTAGACCTGGAGATTCGCATGAGAAGGTCAAGTACGCGGTGGTCAATCCAGAGATGGCGTAGTGTGACAGCAGCAATCCTGCTGGGAGCGATACTCGGCAACGCCAGTGCCAGTGCTACCCGAACCGGCCCTGCCAAACGCAGCACAGCGGCTGACTCCAAGGTTACCTCGAAGGCAACCAAACCGGTAAGGCAACGGTTACCAGCCTATTTCTCTAAAGTGGTCAACGCCAAACAACGCCAACAGATCTATGCAATCCAAGCCGGCTATCGCAAGCAAGTCGAACGCTTGCAAGACCAGCTGTCAGAGCTACTGCGGCAACGGGACCAGGAAATCGATCTGGTACTCAGCCCGGACCAGCTGCAGCAAGTTCAGACATTACGTGCCGCAGCCGCAGCACGACGAAAGCACCGCCGGTCCGCGCAGGGTGGTCCACAGAAGCCTTCACCAAAGCCGCCGGCTCAGGAGAATCCCTGATCGTGCAAGCCGACCGGTGTAAAAGCTGGTAACACCCCAGTTGCCGGGCAGGAAAGACACAGGGAGGTGTCTTTCTCTAGCCCACCGGTCGAACGATGGGACAGACCCGCGACCGAAAACCAAGCCGGCTGGACCGCCTCCCGAACCCGTCTCAAGATCCCGATTTGCGAGACCGACCGCGACCCCGCCCACGGCCACCTTTCTTTTCACCACCAGGTGATTTCGTACGGGCTTCCAGGTTTGCGTTGACAACCAGACCGACCGCATCTTCCCAACTGGGAATCTTGCGGTGTTTTTGTTGAGGCGTCTCACTTGTCTCGCGGCCGTCGCCACTTTCCTCGCCATCCGTATCAAGATCATCCGCTGACGCATCGCGGGAAGATGATTCCCTGGCACCTGCGTCCGCGTTGCGGTCCTGATCTGCTCCACGGGTTCGTCGCCGACGGCGGCGGCGGCGGCGCGGCTCGCCACTCGACTCACCATCCTTCGCTGGGGCAACGTCCCTCGTTGTATCGGTCGCCGCAGCTCCGTCCTGCTGCTGTTCTCCGTCCTGCTGCTGTTCTCCGTCCTGCTGCTGTTCTCCGTCCTGATTAGGCGCCCGTCGACGAGACCCGCCTCTGCCTCCTCGCCGACGACGTCTGGCAGGGCGATCGCCACCAGCACCTTCAGACTTTGCTACCTGTGTCGCACCGTCTGGGGCATCCTTGATCGTCTTTGTGTTTTCAGCATCGGCGTCATCCACTGGAGTAGACACCGGACTCGCATCGGAAACTGGCACCGCCGGCGCTGAAGACTGGGAGGCAACTTCCACAGGTGGTGTCTCTACTTCAATACCCAAATCGGAGGCCAAGGCAGACCAATCGCTATCGGCGGAGGATGCTGCTGCGGGAGCGGCCGGCGCTGATTCCACTGGGCTGCGACTGGTCGTCGCTTCGGCGGCGATCGGCGCAGGGGCTGGTGCAGGCTGAGCTACTGGCGGCTTCGTCTGAACAACACCCAGCTCGGAAGCCAACGCAGACCAATCACTGGGGGATCCCGAATCTACGCTTGACTGACTACTCACCAACGCCGGCTGGTCCTCCGGCGTCGTGGCAGGCGTTGAGGACGCACGCGGTGGTGCCACGTTGGGGGCACTAGCTTCCGCGTCTACCTTGGCAGGAGCTGCCTGCTGAGCGGATTCGGGTGATGGCGTAGCGCCCAATTCACTTCCCAACGAACTCCAGTGACTACCTGTTTCCCGATCACTCATACCCCGAACTTCCCTTAGTGTGCCAATTGCCAGAGCTTTTCCACAAACAACTACTATACCCGTCGAGAGAAGCGCACGAAAGGAGCTCAGAATCGCGCTGCCAGACGCTATCTTGCAGGCTATCGGGCCGCCCGAAGGTATCAGGAAACAGCTGGCAAACAACTCATTTGCTGGTCGGAGCGCGCTCTGCGGCAGAAAACGCAATTTCACGATGGCGGCCATCACAAAAAGGCCTTTGCCGCGTTTGGCCACAACGGCAGAGGGCAACCTTGTCCTTGCGGTTAGCGCACTGAAACCGATTGCCTTCAGCGTCGAGAATGGAAATGTCTCCCTCGATCACCAAAGGACCATGATCGCGTACACGAATATAACTTGACGACATCAGTTGCTCCTTTACGACATCGGGTACCCCCCCGCGGCGCCCCAGAGGCCAAAGCGCACCAACACGTAACGGTTTTCTCATTTGCCCGTCGAATGCGGATTGAGCAAAAACAAAATCCGATAACGCGGCGCCGTTTTCCCAGCTGGGCGTCTGACTTTTGCGGAAGG
This sequence comes from Planctomycetaceae bacterium, assembly GCA_002724245.1. GTDB lineage: Bacteria > Planctomycetota > Planctomycetia > Pirellulales > Pirellulaceae > UBA9264. Next base: position 28,929 of record PBOG01000145.1, on the reverse strand, counting down.
CTTGTTCGTAGAACGAACGCGACTCTTTTCTGCTTCCGTCGCGCGGCGCGCACGCTGGCCGTCAGCCGGCGTCTCGAGACGCGCTGCCTTGGATTGCGTTAACTGCTCCGCAGATTCCTTTCTCTTGCGGATAACTGATTCATCTAACACCTCAACCGATCCCTGCGCCGCCAATTCCTGTAGAGCCGCATTCAGCTGACCCAAAGTCGCTTCGACAACGTACCCCTCCTGGCGTTCCGACTCTTCACCCGGTTCGCGGGGAACTCTGGAAGCTGAGGCGCGACCGGCACGCAACTGATTCGCCGCTGACGAATCCGCAACCTGGGGTGCGATATCATGGTTTGCCAATACGACATGAAACAAGTTCTTCGGCAAATCAACACGAACCGACACCGTCTCCGCCTGCAGGATTTCAGGCTGGAGCAAGCCCGCACTGGAGCCAGCATCCCCCATACCTGCAGCTGGCTGCGCGACAGGCGCAGGCCTGAAGGCAAGTGGGGCTGCCGGAGCGTCCTGCAATACGGCTTCTTCTGCCAGGCTCACTGATTCCATGGAATCGGCCAGGTCGAGTGCCCTCACCGACGAATCACTCGTTTCGGGCGATCGCAGCGCTGGGGCAGAGGAAGAAGCCGACGCTGGCGCCTTTTCAGCCAACTGTTGTCCTACAAAGCTGTTCCGCTGCCAGAAAAAACCGATTAACAACAGGCCAGCGGTGACAACGACGGGCCAGAACCGCAGATAGCTGGCGGGTCCCAAACGCCGCGGACCAGATGATTCAGACGAAGCGTGCTGCGGTAGTTGAACCGACTCACCTGCCGCAGTGCCCGACTCAAGCTCTTTGGCTCGTCCTAGTACGCTCTCTGACCAGTCACTCGCGGGAGACACCGGGGGCAAACGCTGTAACGCATCTCGAACCGTTCTTAACGAATCGTAAGCCGCCTGGAGTTCTGGCTCGCGCGCCAAGCGCTGCTCGAGCTCCGTGCATTCCTCCGGCGACAATCGTTCATCGAGATAGTCACTGAGTATTTCTTCAAGGATCGCGTTCATGACTGTACTGGCTATCTGCTGTCTGCGGTACTTTCTTTACTGCTACGCTTTGCCCACAGGTAGTGCAATTACCGGGGCGATACTGTCTCAGGATTCGGCTGGACTCGCCTGGTGGATTTCTTTCAGTTGCTCGCTCAATTGAACCCGGGCGCGATGCAAGCGACTGCGGACTGTCCCCATGGGCAACTCAAGGATCTCCGCAATCCGTTCGTAACGGCAACCCTCCATTTCTCGCAATACAAGAATCGATCGATAGTCAGGCGGCAACGTCTCCAATGCCGTGTAAACCGCCACTGCCCTTTCTTCCCGCAAAACCCGCTCGGCAGGACTCTCACCAGGATCTAACGCTTGATTGCCTTGATCCTCCCGAGCCCGCGTCAGTACATTCTCAATCCTGCGCTTGCGACGGTGGCTTACCCACAAATTAAATGCAATACGGTAAAGCCAGGTATAAAACGTGCTCTTCTGCTGGAAAGAAGAAAGCTTGACATACGCCTGTACCAGAGCTTCTTGCCCCACATCTTCGGCATCCTCGCGACTTCCCGTCACATGAAACAGCGTATTGAACAAGCGTGACTGGTACCTGGCGACAAGTGTCGCAAAGGCCCCATCGTCGCCCTGCAACGTCTGATCGATGAGTTGAGAATCGTGGTGCACATCCGCTCCCTGTTTAGGACGTCAAACCACCACAAAAAGTTCCGCGCCCAGGGGGCGATGCAGGTCGGCAAGGGACGGCCACACCTCCCCGCCATTTTTCATCTTTGCGGTGCCCGGGCATTCTGTCAAACGGCTGACGACCCTATCCTGTGCCAAATGTCAACAGGAAGAATCAGCCGTCTTGTGATTCCTGTCAGCCTGGCGATCCTTGACGCTCTCCTGGATCACTGCCCATAATCGTTTGAACGTGCTGTCCCCGTAGCTCAACTGGATAGAGCGTCGGCCTCCGGAGCCGAAGGTTAGAGGTTCGAATCCTCTCGGGGATACTTGAATTGCATTATCAGCCCTGTTTTAGCAGGGCTTTTTTCATTTACGCTCCAAAACCGCATTTTCAATGGAGCAGTTACCAGTATGGATGATGATTTAGCCAGTGATTGGCTTGGACACGAATCATTCAGAGTGTTGTCTGGTGACTACGAAGAATGTCCGGTGTGCTGGATGGGCATTCTTCATTCCGTCGCGACTGAATCCGGCTCAGAGCCATGGTGCGACAGATGTGCCCCACATTTTGTGGAAGCCTGAGCACTGGCCCAACGTCATGCGTGTTCTGATGGCCGGTGGCGGTTTGAAGACTGGCCAAGTGATCGGTGAGACGGATCGCCTGGCACAGGAAGCAACCGAACGCAAGATGGATTTGCAGCACGTTTTTGCAGCCGTTTACCGGCAACTGGGGATCGATGCCGCCACCACGTTGATGGATCCCAATGGCCGTCCCCAATACTTACTCGACCGCCGCGAGCCGATTCCGGAATTGATCTAGCGCAAGAAAAGTGGAATGCACCGCGTGGTCGAATGCACCAAGGTGCGACCTGCTCGGTTGAGAGGTTGCCGGGTGCTTGTGGATCGTATGCGGCGGAGTAAGCTGAACAAAGAAGCGAGCTTCCTGTTCTGAGCGCGCCGGACGCCGTGCCGGATCGCCGCTTGTAATGAAATACGTGTTCGCTTTCGGTGGCAGTTGATGAACCGACAGCGAAACTGGAGAGACTGTGACCCAAGTGAATCGATCTGGTGAGCAAGCCGTAAGCCTTCGTGCCGGACGCTCTCTCACGAACCGACTCGTTTGTTCGATGCTTGTCGGTGTGTCGTTGGCGAGTGCGACGTTGTTGGCCCAGGCCGCGCCGTTCAAGCTTTCGATTGTTGACCGATCCGGAAAACGGCTTCCGTGTCGCGTTTTGGTCAAGGCGGAAGATGGTACCTGTTTCGTACCGCAAGCCGCAACGACGCTACAAACAGGAAGGGATCTGTGGTTTGTTTCTTCAGGGCAAACGAAAGTCGATGTCACCAGCGGTCGAGTGCTGCTGCGGGTGGAGCGTGGTCTTGAGTTCGTTCGCTTCAAAGGTTGGATCGATGTTACGGAGTCCGGGGCCACGAAGACCGTTCATCTGCGGCGTTGGGTCCATATGAAAGAACGCGGCTACCTAACGGGTGAGAATCACCTGCACATCGATTCGAAACAGCTCGCTCCCATGTTGGCTGCCGAGGGACTCGACTTTGGAACTTCGCTCACATGGTGGCGCGGACCAGACGCGAGGCGACCCATTCCGCCAGGTTCCGGAAAGAGTCGGCGACTCACGTTCGCCGGCCACACCACGCCCACGAGTATTTACGATGCGGAATTGGAATACGCATGGGGTGCGGCATACATCCAGAATCTTCCCGCGCCTTTGCCACTGAAGGCCGAGCCAGGTCGTCCGAATTTGGACTACCTCAAACATGCCGTGAAGCGGGGTGCCATTGTGCATTACCAGGGCGGTTGGTCCCGGGAGGTGCTGCTGGACGCCCTGTTAGGATGTGTTCACACAGTGAATGTCTGCAACAACAATTTCGCCTTGCACCGTTTCCAGCCACGCAGTCGGTATTCAAACTTGCTCAACGTGGAAGGATTTCCAACCTATCCGGATACGGACGTTGGAATGCTGAAAATGAACACGGCAACTTACTATCGATTGTTGAACTGCGGTTTGCGATTGGCAGCAGGAGCGGGTTCCGCCACGGGAGTGAAGGCAGCGCCCGTCGGCTACAACCGCGCCTACGTGCGTGTCGCGGAAGACGCCTCGATTGAGGAGTTTTACCGGGCGTGGAAGCGGGGTTCCAACTTTGTCACGAACGGGCCAATCCTGCAACTGAGTACTGCTTCCAACCGGCGTCCGGGCGACACGATCAAGCTCTCTCCGTCGGGGGGAACCATTGATGTGCGGTTGGAGGTCGTTTCCGATCAACCACTGCAAACGGTTCAATTAGTGGTCAACGGAGAGGTGATTGAGTCGTTTGACATCAAGGATCCGAAGCGTGTGGAAGTGACCAGAAAAGTCACCGTGGAATCCGGTTCATGGATCGTCGCTCGTTGCACCGCCCGCGACGGCTGGCTGACGGACAAGGAACTCACTCCGTACGATGGCCGCGGTACCCGCGATCCGTTCGGTGTGGCGCGCTCACGACTCCGTTTCGCGCACTCGAGTCCGATCTATGTCACCGTGGGCGGCCGTGGCCCGCTCGTGAGACGATCTGTCGAGGAAGGTCTGGTGATGCTGGACCGTTTTGACGACTTTGCGACAGCGACCGCGGCACCGGCCTTCCAAAGTTCGATCCAGGCGGCAGTAGCCGCAGCACGGGACAAACTGAAACGACGTCTCAGGGCAAGTGAATAGTCGATTGACCGTGGCGCGGTCGAGTCTATAGAAGGCCGCGTTACCGAAGAACCCTCTTGCGACAACCATGGTCGGATTCGGGGCGTTTGCGACTGTTACCCTCAACCGGCGACATCGCCATGGTGCGGAAGAAGTCGAAGGGCGTTGGGCGTTTGAACTTCCAACGATTGGCGTATTGTTTGAAGGCGAAGTCAAACTGCTCCCGGCCAAGGATGGACTCTTGGAGAATAGTGAGAGCCAGGGTTGGCTTTCCGTAGGCGTTGTGACTGCCGCTGATCAAGTTGTCTGCCGCGAACATGATCGGTCGGATATCATTTCGCTTCATGTAGGTGAACATGTTACGTTTGCCATTCGATTGCTGCAGCCTGCTCGGACAGGCCTCTGCCCATTCCCGCTCCGCGAGAAACTGCACAAATGAGTTCAGGCCTTCGTTCATCCATCGCCAACGCTGCTCGTCGGAGTTCACGATCATGGGGAACCAGCTGTGGCCCACCTCATGGATGACCATGCTGATCAGGCCGTGTTTTGTCCGCTCGCTGCAGGTGCCGCCCTTTTCCGGTCGTGGGCTTTGAAACGTGATCATCGGATACTCCATGCCCCGATGGGACCGTTGACGGAGATGATGACCGGATAGGGATCGTCAAACGTGAATCGAGAGTAGACGCGAATTGTGTGGGCGACCGCAGCCGTCGAGTACTGCCCCCATAACGGTTGTCCCTCTTTAGGCCAGTAGGACACGGCCATGATTCGCTTTCCGCCAAGTGTCACCCCCTGCGTGTCCCAGAGGAATTGACGCGAGGAAGCGAAGGCAAAGTTGCGCACCACATGACGCACCGAACCCAGCAGCTGTGGGAACGCAGGCCATCACAATCCTCTTGTCATCTCTGGAATTGTCAGAAAACGAACCGGGGTGCCCGTTTCAATCATCCTGACCGACGGCACCACCATACTGCGCGAACACCGTTTTGACATGAGGAACCAGCAGCAGCACCAATGACGGATTATCGGCGGAGAGCCGTACTGCGGGATCCAGCTCACCGCATCGCGCCGCCATGACAATCGCGGCCAGTACATGTTGCACATCGACCGGATGGCCACTGGGGTCTTCGAGTTGGAGTGCCAGTTCGAACAAAACCTCCGTCATCGACGGATCCACGGTTGCCTGGCCGGCAGCAGAAATGGAGATGCCGGGCACGACCTGCTGATCACTGTGACTCATGGTTGTTCTCTGCCGGTCGCAAAAAGCGGAATCGTGGTACAGACTGTTCGCCGACGGTTACCACTTCCTGGAACATTGCCAAGGGGCGCACCCAAAGACTGCGTTCACCATACTCCTGCCGATAGACCACCAGGGGTTCGCTGGATTCGCTGTGTCGGGCCACACCGACGACCAGATAATCGTTGCCTTTGTAGTGGCGGTAGTGGCCTGGGCGCACGTTCATTCCGGATTTCTCCAAAGACCGATTTCCCTCAATGGTGTCAGCGTCATTCTAGCGGATTCGCCTGGCTGTAGCGCCGGGCGAGCATCGGCCGCCTCAGAATCGCCTACACAATGCCGATGCGGGCCAGCCAAATGTCGCTCTTGTCGGTCGTGTTGCCGTCGTACCAGGAGCGGCTGGTACCGCAATCGACGGGCACACGGACCAGTCGCAATACCGGTTTTCGAAACGCCGTCTAGAGCGTTCCCACAACGCCAGCCCCACTTCAGGAACACTTCCGCCTGGAACGACCCCACCAGATGTAAAGCCAAAGAAGTGTCGTGGCCAGCGCGAAGGCGAACACCTCGCCCAGAACCGCCACAACAAAACCCGGGAACATAAAGATTCCCGGACCCATGGTGGGCCCGCCGCGCGCTGCTTCAGACACCTCGATTGACTGGGCACGGAGCAGCACCGGCCGCGGCGGCACCCCGACAAAATGCCAGCAGTTGCAAGAGAAAACGAACAATCATCCGTCCCGGCAGTCTGTATTTACACGAAGCAACATTTACACGAAGCAATCGCGGCATCAAACCGGTCCGTTACCCGGCCGCTGCCGAAACCAGTACCAGCCACCGCCGACGACCACAGACAAGGGCAATAGCAGGCCAGCCAGCCAGAAGGCACCACGCCAGCCAGGGTAATACTCAATCTGCGTGCGGCGCACGATGATGGGGGGACGCTCGACGGTACCTTGCTGTTCTGCAACATGGAAATAGAGTTCATCAAAACCGGGACGTGGGGCAGCCTGGTCCTCAAACTCGGTCAAATACGCAGGGACCTTCTGTAAGGACAGACTACGCGCGACCGATTGGGCCACGTAAGACTGAACCGAATTGGAGAAGACCGTCTTGGCATGCCACTTCTGCTCGCGCCCGATCGTCGCTTCATAACGCTGGTCCGCCAGCAAAAACACCCGTAACAACCGACTTCGGCGTGTATCTGAAGGTAGCTTCGCTCGTTCTGCGGCAAGCTCCTCTGGCGGCGGTTCGCGATAGGGATAGAACGGTTGTTCGGAGGCAAAGGTCATACGGACCGCGTGGGTCTTTAATGTGCCGATCTCCGCCGATTCCGAAACCTTGAACGCCGTAATGATCCACTTTTGGTCCGTATAGACCTTCAACCAGGACTCGATCGCGTTGCTGGTGGTGTAACCATGATCCGTCAACCAGGTCTTCAGCCGTTGTGGATCGTCGGCGCGCAGCACGCTCGCCTCATAGCCAGCAACCTCATATTGGGCAAGCACATCCACGCCACCAGGCAGCGGGGTCGCGGCGGTGTCAGTGAAGATCGTGCCGACGCTCTCCCAGGGACCGAGTCCAAATTTAGTCAGAATCGACAGTTTGACCACGCGTCGCGCCGCGGTCGTCTGTCGCAGTTGCGCCGCGATCGCATCGGCATCGACTTCAAACAGCTCAGGAACCGTCGGTGTTGGCACCAGAAACCCCATCTCAGGCGCGTCGGTGTGAAAATCGGCGACGCGAATGAAATGTTCGATCTTGGCAGCCGGATCCCAGACGATCAGGGCAAATTCCTTCAGAATCGAAACGTGGTAGCCGGGTGGCGGCGCGGGTGCACAGCCCCAACTAGGCGTCCGTGCTAGGCCAGTCACGATGCCCGCCAACAGCCAGCCGGTCAACACAAGCGTACTCGTTTTCACGGGATGTCCTTGGTACAGCGGGATCGAATCGAGCACGGGCCACCTAAAACAACTCGGCAATTGGTTTGCCACCATAGAGGTGGGTCGGCCGATCCGTTTCATCGTACCAGGAGGCGGTCGCCGGAATCCCCATTGCCTGATAGATGGTGGCTGCAAAATCTTCGGGCGTTTTCTTTGCTGCCACTGGATAGGCACCCTGTCGATCGGTCTTGCCAATCACACGACCACCCTGGACCCCTCCACCGGCAAACAGCACGGTTTGCACAGGCCCCCAATGGTCACGGCCTGGCAATCCGGTCTTAGCACCGGTGGGTACAAAAATCCGCGGCGTTCGCCCGAATTCCGAGGCGAGCACGACCAGCACCTCGTCGAGCTGACCACTCTGGTGAAGATCCTCCAACAGCGCCGACACTGCCTGATCGGTGGGCGGGAGCAGACGCTGTTGGAGCACCGGAAACTGTTGTTGGTGGGTATCCCAGGTACCTGTGTGCCCCAAATTCACCTGGATAATATTGACGCCCACATCCACCAGCCGCCGCGCCATCAACAGCGACCAGCCAAATTTGTTCCGTCCATAACGATCTTGAACCGGATCCGCCGCATTACGGACATCGAAAGCCTGTCGCGTTTTGCCACGTGTGAGTAACGCGATCGCGCGCTGTCGATAGCGATCAAAACCAACCGTCGCTTCATTTTTTTCGAGTTGCCGCTGCCCGCGACTGATTTTTCCCACGAGGTCAAAACGACTGGACAACCGTTGTCCGCTCACATCGTTGGGTAAACCGAGCTTGGGTGTCTCGAACACAGGATTGGCGGCGCACTGGTGCCTTTGGAACCCCTTGTCGTCATAGTGGAAACAATCCGGGCAAGGGCCCCATTCAAACTCTTTCGAGGTCCCGGAAGCCTTGACTAACCACGGATCATAACGCGGCCCCATTCGCCCTGCCGTTTGGCCGGATACCAGGCCTTCGTTATCACACAATTCAGGCAACACTAGCGCTTGTGGCAGGTTGTTGCGGGACTTCGTCGCGTATCCGGCTTTCGCTGCAATCGACGGCCAATCGGTACGCTTGGCGCGTGACGTAAATCCGATCGGCAATGCTGTCCGACCACTCTGCATCACCATGTGGCCTTGACCGTGACCTGTATACGGATGGGAAACCGATCGCACGAGTGAATAGAGGTGACTCTGTCTGGCAAGCAAGGGGAGATGTTCGCAGATCTCGATCCCTGTGGTCACCGTCTGAATCGGTTGAAATTCCCCTCGCGTCTCAGCCGGTGCACTGGGTTTCATGTCAAACGTCTCCAACTGCGACATGCCTCCCACCGCATAAATAAAAATCACTGATTTCGCGGGCGCATACTGCTGACGGGTGGCTGCTGCGCGGAGAGCCTCCAGCCTTGGCAGGCCGATTCCCAATGCACCAGCTGTACCTGCGTGCACCAGCTGCCGCCGATTCATTCTGTACATGCGATTGCTCATTAAGCCTGGAAATACCGCTGACCGGTACTTTCGACGATTTCTATTGTAGCCAATCCGTTTACTGAAAGCGTTGCCGCAGCACCAGCATTGGTGATGCATGCAAAGGTGAGTGCGTGCGGCTACACCGGGATCCACCCGGGCCAGCGAACTCTACAAGCGACACCACGAACCCAATCAAGCAGTCGCGTTACGATCCGAAATTCGCAGGCCGCGGTCATCCAGATCAGCTGCCAGCGAGCTGTCTGCTGCCGAACCAACCACAAACAGACACCGCGGCAACGGCCGCGGTGGTTTGCGGGAGCGAACCACCGGAACAGCACGCTGCAAATAGGAGGCAAGTTCGGCAGAGTGGACGACGCAACCCTGCCTTTGCTGGACCGCAACTGCCGCGCGCTCTATCCCGCATCCCATACGATCAATCCGGATCTGCAGGAGTGACTGGAACCACAGGCAACAAATGCCGCACGCGGTGGTTCTTGGTATCACTGAGCACGAACGTTCCATTCTTGAGCAAACAGATACCGTGCGGCTGCCACAGCGGTGCGTCGACCGCAGCCCCGCCGTCACCTGCATAGCGATGCCGTTGGGGGCCCGCGCCGGCAATCGTACGGATAGCATCACGTGTTGTGTCGATCGAACGAATAATGTTGTTCTCACCCTCGACCACGTAGAGCACGCCCGTCGCTGACATCAGGATGCCGCGTGGACCGTCAAATCTGGCCTCCAGTGGGCGGCCACCGTCGCCGCTGTAACCCTGGACGCCCGTCCCGGCGACGCGGCGAATCCGACCCGTTTTCAAGTCCAGCCGCCAGACAACATGCCCACGGAACGAAGCAATCCACAATCCGCCGCCGTGAATGGCAATCCCCTGTGGACTGAGTAGTGGTTGCTCTGTCGCCTGGCCCTGTTCCCTGGGCATCCCCGGCTTTCCATTTCCAGCCACGGTAGTGATGCGACCCGAGCGAGCATCAATCCGCCGGACACGGTGATTGGCAATGTCCGAGACGTAAATGTTGTCCTGGTCATCCAGTGTGATGCTATGTGGATACCGAAACCGGGCGCGCCGCGCGGATCCACCATCCCCACGATTACCGGCAACGCCATCACCGGCAATCGTGGTAATCACTCCACTCTCTGCTGCGACACGACGAATCAGGTGATTCTGCATTTCGACGATTAGCATATTGCCGCCTGAGTCGAACCGCACTTCGTACGGTTGGTTCAACATCGCCTCAGTCGCCTGATCACCATCCCCGGCATAGCCGGCGCGGCCATTGCCTGCCACACTGCTGATCTTCGCGCTGCGGAGGTCATAACGGAGCACTCGATGACTACCAACGGTCGTGATGTAAATGGCGTTATCGGGTCCTTGCTCGACGCCAAACGGTAAATCAACGGGAATCTCCCGCGCATTTTTCACTGCCCCCGGTGTATCACCCGGTTGCCCATTACCGGCAAGCGTGTCAATGCGATAGCTCAGCGGCGATTGAGCGACCGTGTCAACAGGATTCGCGCGCGTCTGCGCCGAGGCTCGACCTGACGTCTCGACTTGCACGACGCGAAGGTTGCCCATAGTCAGGACGAGCATCACAAGCACCCAACACGCACGCTGCCAGTTCGCCATCACTGCTTCCCTCATCGCAACCAAGAAACGAACCCAATCCACACCGCTGTGCCACTGACGCACGCCCACACAGGACGCACTGAACGCCGTGTCTGCGATTATGCCGGTTGGCGCAATGACGTGCTACACGCCATCAGGACGGTGCACCACGATCCTGCAGATCCGCGACAACAGCGGGCAACAGCCCAGCATCCTCGGGCTGACGAGCGCTAGGCTACTTTGCGGACAGGACACGACGACGTGACACGGGACTCGCTGGAAGCCAACTCTCTGCGTATTCCTTCCAGCGTAATGGGAGTCTGATAACGCGGCTGGGTCCGCTGACGCTTCAATGCACGCAACGCCCGTGGTTTGGCCCAATCGGGAACATCAAACCACTCTGCCTCCAGCCGTCCCCAGGTGTGACTGGCGCGGGCCAAATACTTGATCCAGGCTGCAGGATTAGCATTGACTTGATTCCAGGAACAACACATCTCGGCTCTCAATGCGCACTGCAAATGCCATAAACCCCACGCGAATCGCACGGCAGTCCAGTTCCGCCAGCCGCGTCGTTGTTTGATCTGAGCGAGTCCATAAAAGTACCGCTGAATATGAATCAATTCCATACGATTCGGAGTGATCAAATGCTCGACACGGGATTGTGGAATCCACATACCTTGATATCCGTCTGCGAGCCACTGCCGCATCAAGGCGGTTTCTTCACCAAGCACTATCTCTTCGCCGCAGACGCCAAGGTCAGGGTCGTACTGATATTGTTTCTGCACCGCGACACGACACGCCATATTGGCGCCAAAGGGAAGCTCCTTGCGATCAAACGAAAAAGGTTCATCCCCCAGTTCCCGTGTTGCGTACACACTGGCAATCGTACGCCAGGCAGGGCGCAGCCAAGCGGGCTCAGGACCCAGAAACCGCGGCACAATCTGACCACCAAAAAAAGCGGCGTCGGGCCAGCGCTGCGCAGCGTGAACGTAAGCTTCGAGCCAATTCTTATGGACTAGTACGTCATCATCTGCCCACAAGACCAAATCACCCTCTAGTTCACGGACAACTCGATTGAGGGCGTACGATTTTCCCTGCTCGCGCACAAACACCCGTTTCAAGGGTAACGTCTGCTGGTGCTGGTCAAGGATCTGTTGCGTATGATCGGTAGAGTTGTTGTCGGCGACAATCACGCGCCAGCGCACACCGGGAGGAATCGTCATTTCCGCCAGTGACGTCAAAGTAGCGTTGAGCAGATCCGCTCGATTCCAGGTGCAAATCGCGACCGCAATATCCATCTTCACCAGCTCACTTTTTCGCAGGGACTCGGTTTGGTGGCTCACCCAAGAATCGGCCTGCTGGAAGAATTTGATGTGGTGACCGGCAGTGCTGCTAATGGGTCCCGCAGAAAACCAATGGGCTGGCGACTATAGCGATTGTGACCCCGTTCTCCAATGCCGTCTTCACCAGACGCCCCTCTGCAGACTGCCGGAAAAGACCTTGGACCAGCCAGCGTCGCAGTGGCTGGCTCCCTGCCGGTACCTTGTCGGCTGGTTACCTTGTCGGCTGGTTACCTTGTCGGCTGGTTACCTTGTCGGCTGGGCACAAAACAAAAACCCACCGCCTGATTGAGATGGTCTGAACTGGCAAATTGGCCACTGCGAAAGACCCTCGCGTCAATGTGCCGGCAAGTATCAACAACCGCGCATCTCCACCGCGTTGAATTTATCGAGGCGGCGGATAACAATCGCCTTGTCAGCAACTCTTCACAAAGCAGCCCGCGATGGAAAACTGTGATTGCCTGGTGCTCGGCCTGGGAGCCATGGGAAGTGCGACCCTCTACCACCTTGCCCGCCAGGGACACGATGCAGTGGGTATCGATCAGTTCGAACCAGGTCACGTGTGGGGCAGCTCGCATGGGCACTCGCGCGCATTCCGAGTCTTTTATCGCGACCCCCTCTACACGGAACTGGCCCAGGCGGCTTTGCCACACTGGCAAGAATTACAGGCAACCTCCAGGATCCCGTTAATTCATCTCTGCGGGTTCCTGGCATTTGCTACCCCTGACAATCGGATGATGGAAGACCATCTAACCGCGATTCGGCAAAGCGAAGCCCCATTTGAGCTACTGACACCTGCAGAGGTCACCAGCCGTTTTCCGGCCCTGCAAATACCTGCCAGGAGTCGGGTATGCTTCACGCCCCAGGCCGGTTTTCTTGACGCAGACCGCTGTGTTGCGACCCATCTCGCTGAAGCCAGGCGACTGGGAGCCAGCATTCATGGACAAGTCACCGTGGAACACATCGAGTTAGGGCGCGGCCACACGATCGTTCGAACTAGCGCTGGCGACTTCCGAGCCAACCGCCTGGTCATGACTGCCGGTCCGTGGACCCGTCAGTGCCTGCCGGAACTGACGCTCCCATTGACCGTAACGCGGCAACAGAAATTCTATTTCCAGCCCTCCTCACCAGGGGCGCTCGAGCCGACCTCTCTGCCCGTCTACGCCGACTATGACACACGCTATTACGGTTTTCCGCTACATGGACCTGGCGTCAAAGTGGCCGACGATACGCGTGGCGCTGAAACCGATCCTGACCGGATCGACCGCAGGATTGATCATCAAGAAGGCGAGCGGCTGGGAAACTGGCTCGCCAGCCTGCTGCCGCAACGGACATTCAAGTTGCTATCAGGGTCCACGTGTATGTACACGGAAACACCTGACCAGGATTTTCTGATCGGTCGCCACCCGCGTCAGCCCGGCATTATTGTCGGGGCGGGATTTTCGGGACACGGATTCAAATTCTCGACTCTGATCGGACTCATGCTGGCACAACTGGCCACCATCGGGTCGACTCCATATCCCGTACAGCGATTCCAACTCGATCGATTCAGTCGTCCCTGACCTACCCGCTCCCGTTAGAGTGTCCCCTCGAGACCTTTTTGGTAGTACTTGTGCACAATCTCTTCCTGGTGTTCAAGCAACCAGTCTATGTCAGGCTCGTTGTGCATCGCTTTGTGGATCGAGAGTGCCGTCGCTTTACGGTGGATTTCAAAGAGCGCTTTATGATCCAGATTTTCGTCTGTCGCAGCACCTGGATTGAGCCACACAGAGCAGACAATCCCCAGATCATTCGCCTTTTCTTTGGGAATATCACCCGCACGCACCGCATCCAGCACGCCGTTGGCAATCGCTGCCTGGACGGTTCCCATCAAGATGTTGGTGTAAGCGGTACTTTTGACGGTCACTTTACTGACCATCAATGTGACCGGACGTACCTGGACATCCGTATTCAGGATAGCAAACACTTTGGAATGCCCCGCTGATTGATCACCGGTCAAGGTCGCAATCGCCACGCCGACGGGACCATCTAATTCCCCAATCACCACTTCTGGTTCCGCCGCGGTAAACGGCGGTCCACCCGCCACCAGAGCCTCACCAGTTCGCATCACAATCCGTTCACTCATCGTTTGCTTCCTTAACTCCAAATGGAAAAGGCCCCTCTAAATCTCTTGGCCGTGATTGTATCGTGCAGTTGGCGTATCGCCGAGGTGGCATCAGCCGTAGCGTCCTGCGTCACCGGTTCGCAATCACACCAAAATGTTGCCTCTATACCTGCTATGCTGGCAGGAGCAATTGCAGCGTTTTGCTGCCCGCCCCGCGTCCTCTTCACCTCGAGCCCGCCCATGGTGCCTTCTCAATCCTGTTTCCTCACGACTGTAGGCTGTATCAGCGCACTTCTGTCACATCCCTTGGTCGCAGACCAGCGGGTGCAACTACTGGTCGACGACCATGTGATTGAATCCCGCGAACGGTTGACGCGCGTGGTTCAGCAACCGAAACCGCATCCACAAAATCCCCTCATCGCAGCCGAACACGCCTGGGAGGGTTCCGTCCTCGAAATGCCCACCGTGTTCTGGGACCCTCATCTCAAGCTCTTTCGTATGTACTATTGGGCCGTCTACAACTCGGAAACCATTTACACCTGCTACGCCACTTCCCACGATGCCATTCATTGGATCAAACCCTTGCTCGGGTTACACAAGGGCCCGGATGGCACAACCCGTAACAACATCGTCCTGCGCGGCGAAGGCCAGGTCGCTCGTACCCGCTACGTCGTATTGAACCCGGATACGACAGACCGGGCGCGACGGTATCTGGCACTCTACATTGATAATGTACCGGGCCTCACCGAATTCGTGGCGTCATCGCCAGACGGACTGCATTGGAAGACCGAGAAAAAAATCGGCGATTTACGCAATGTCCGCGGTGGCAATGTGACGAAAAACCCGCCGTTCTTCCTGATCGAGCAACAGTGGGGCCGAGATTCCCATGACGGTCATCGCTACCGGTGTATTTGGCGCACGGAAAGCCAGGATCTGCTTCACTGGACCGGCGGCAGAATTGTTGTCGATCGACGCGCCGACGATGATCCGGATCTTGAGTTCTACCACGCCGCAGCACATTTCATCGGTACCCAGTCCTACCATGGAATTCATTTCGGCTATCTCTACCTGTTCCACACCGATACTTCCCGCAAGGTCCGTGACGACGGTGTACGGCTTGCCGGAACCGTGGCAACGTCATTGATGTACAGTCGCGACACGATTCACTGGACACGAGCGGACCCAAAACGGCGTTTTCTGCCACTGGGTGGCCAGGGAGCCTGGGATGCCAAAATGAACTACCTGATGCCCGAGGTACCGGTCAGAGACACGTTGCACTTTTACTACTGTGGGTTTGAAAAAGACCATGCATTTACCAGGAACAAAGCATCCCTCGGACTGGCAACCTTACCGCGGGATCGATTCGTTTCACTCGAAGCGATGCAAGAACCTGGCTGGCTGGTCACCAAACCTTTTATCGCCGATGGTGACAACTTGTTTTTGAACGCCGATGCCACCGGAGGACAAATCCGTGTCAGCATCCTCGATGACCGCCAGAAACCGCTCGCCAAATTCGGCATGGACCGCGCCATTGCACTCGAAAGCGACATGCTGCACAGCCAGGTCACGTGGGCAGGCGCATCTTTTGCTGAGCTGCGAGGCCAAACCATACGCCTGCGAATTCACCTGCAGCAGGCGCGGTTATTTTCATTCGTGATCCAGTAATACCGATTTGTTATTGCGCTGCGATCGCAGCCATGGCGGCCACGGAACCAGAATCACAGGTTGCAGTCCTCACCGGTCCAGAAACTCACCGGTCCAGAAACTCAGTACCCGCCCACAGTCAAACATGATTGCCGCAGTCCGGAGCAGCACCCTGAGGAGGAACTGGCACCGCGCGGGGTAATCGCCAGCCGCAGCAGTGCAGGCGGCGAGGGGACTATCCTCAGGTAAATGTACCGCATAGGCTATCTGTCACCCTGTGGACAGCATCCCCCACTTCGCAAATCCCCTTTGGAGCTGACGCGATGTCTCGCACATACACCTGCTTTGTCGCCCATTTACTGGTCCTTGCCGGGACCATTGTCAGTCCTGCGGATGATCGCAAATCGCTCGTCGCCCCAGACGCTAAAGTGACGAAACTCGCTGGCGGCATGCAATTCACCGAGGGTCCTGTCTGGCTACCGACAGAAAAGAAGCTGGTCTTTTCAGACATCCCCAACAGCAAACTGATGCAGTGGAGCAAACAGGATGGGCTCTCTGTTTTTCGCCAAAGCGAGAACGCGAACGGCAACATTCTCGACCTGCAAGGGCGCATCATTTCCTGTCAACACGGTGCGCGCAATCTGATTCGCATCGAATCGACTGGAAAAACGACGGTACTGGCAGACAAGTTCAACGGAAAACGATTCAATTCTCCCAACGATGCGGCCATCCACTCAAGCGGTAGCCTGTGGTTCACGGACCCACCATGGGGATTGACCGGAGCGCATGAAATTCCAGGGCACTGGGTCTACAAGCTCGATCCCAAGACCAACAAAGTTGACGTCGTCTTGAAAACTCTGGCGATGCCCAACGGAATCGTGTTTTCACCCGACGAGAGTCGCATTTACATCGCCGATACCGGTGGACACGAGCGACACCCGGATCCCAAATACCATGACCTCCCTCCCAGCATTCAGTGCCATGAGATCACCAGGAAAGGTGGCCTGGGCAAAAAGCTGTTTCACATCGAAGCGGGTAGCGATGGCATGGCAGTCGACGTCCAGGGCAATCTGTACACCACGCACAGTGGCAACGTACACATCTACGATGCGAACGGTAAACACCTGGAGCAGATCGATGTGCCTGAAGGGCCTGCCAATGTCTGTTTTGGAGACAACGATTTCAAGACCTTGTTCATTACCGCCCGCACTTCGCTTTACAGTGTGCGCATGACGCAGCCTGGCGCCAGAATCAAAACGGACAATTAAACACGTGGCACGGCGACGGCGTGGGCACGAGAAACCAGCAGTTGCACTTACTGCCGGTCACCGTCACGCAGCAGCTCTAATCTGCATCAGCCGCGACGGGTGCGGCCACGGTCCGCAAGCTTGATAACCAGGCGGTCAGGTCAGCCAACTGCTGGACATCGAATCGTCCGTAACCGGTCGGCATCACCGATTGCTTGAGCTGTTGACGGCGCTCAATCGTACGTGTCTCAACGGTGACTTGAGTGCCCTCGCCCTGCAATAGGGTCAACGCGGATCCCGTCTCTTGGATCACGGCCCCGCGATAGGTCCGGCCATCGGCGGTCACCACCAGCTGCACCGCGTAACCTTCGGTGATCGCCGCATTGGGATCGATAATCGCCTTGACCAGATTCTCCGGTGTCAGCCGGACACCGACCCCCGATAAATCGGGGGCCCAGGGGCTGCCCCGCCCCTGCACCCGGTGACAGGTCACACAACCTGCACCGGAAATCCGATCAAAGAAGACCTGCTGGCCGCGCGTGGCATCCGCCTCTCCCAACCGAGCCAACACCTCGGCGACGGTGACCTCGGGAGGAATGGGCACTTCGATTTCCAGCTGCAGATGCGCCTTCACTGCCAGTAATTCCCGGTACAGCTGTGCGTCCGGAACCCGGCACAATCGTCGGATCGATCTGACCAGTGGTTCCCTGCCTGCCACACGATTTGCATCGATTTTTGCGATCAGCCGCAGCGCACGGCGGCGAACGACAGGCTCGGTTCGCATCTCCAGAATACGAAGCAATGTGTTCAATGACTGCTGGTCAAGAGACCAGTTCGCAGGCAGAGGTAAGGCAACGATGGCCCGCAACGCCGGGGCAACTGACGAGTCCTGCGGATCAACCTCTTGCAACTTCTTGAAAAGGCGGTCCGTCAGGAGTGTGGAAAAAGTGCCTACCGAAGACAGGCTCCGTTCTGCAGAACGGACATTCGCTTCGGCCGACCGCAGTGACTTGACACGAAATTTGACCAGGCTGGAAATCCCTGCGACAGCAGCTTGCTGGAGCGGCGCAGCACTGCCGAGCGCGGTCCACAAATCGGGAAACGCCTCCAGCGTGGTCGCCGCCGCAGGCAAAATCAAAGCGCGTTCCTCCACCGCTTCGAGTGTCCGATAAAACATCAAGAGTTCCTGCTGTTGAGCACCCTCGCGAACCGATGCGCGGGCCAGCATCCGTAAATAGATCTGCCATAGTTTGGGATTCGTACGGGCCGCCTGGGCGCGGTCGATCATCTCCCCCACAGGTGCAATCTGCTCCATCTCGATCCGCAAGCGATCGTTAGATAGCTTGGCGACGGGCAGCGGATTGAGGGCAAAGGTCAGCGCCCAGCTCTGTACTTCGGGAGAACGTTCCCGGTCGACCAGGGCCATCACATCCTCGCGGGTCAGTTTGTAGTCCTCTTGCAAACCCAGCAAGGCTGCCAGGCGAACGCGGGGATATTCGTGATCGAGCAAGACGCGCCGCGCCGCTACGGTAGCCGTCGCACGCAAGGCCTGCCAGCCCGCGTAAAACACCACCCGATCCTCTTCGCTGGCAAGTTGCTCGATCACTCTGTGCACCGCACCCGCCAGACGCATCTCGTGAACGGCCTGCATACCGGCGAAACGGATCCGCGGATCGGGATCGGACAACGCGGCATCAACCACAGCCAGTAACGATTCGGGATTCCCAAAGCGCTGTGCTGGTGAGGCGAGAATGCGAATCGCTTGAATCCGCAGATTACGAGCAATCCGTAATGCACCTCTGCCTGCTACAGGCAGCGCCCACTTTCGCAACCATTCGGCGTGCTTTGGATCCTGGCGGCCCATTCGTCCCAGGGCCCAGACAGCCCAGGTCTGTTGTCCGCGGCTAAGTTCGCCGGTGGAAATCGCTTCCACCAGTTGGTCGCAGATCGCGGTGCCTCGTCGCACCAGTTCATCCTGAGCGTTGACGCGCCGAGCTGGTACGCTCTGCGGCCCCAGGTCGGTAATCAATTGCGCAACGCTTCGCCGGCCAAGTGGCGTGCGTTGGGCCACTACGGGGCGCACGCCGGCCGGACAGGAGACACGAAATACCCAACTTCCCTCCTGCCCTTTTTCATAGTGATAGTTCCCGCCCCAGCCAAGTATATACAGGTCACCGCCTGGTCCGACCGCGAGATCGGTTGGTCGATAGAGCATCCCGTCTGGACGGCGCTGGATAAACGGCTCCAGTGTTCCGTCCGCCGCGTCGCGCAGCGCGCCGTTCCATCCCGGCCGATAGACGTAGGTGCCAAACAGCCAGTCGTTGATGAAAAACACGTCGCGATAACGTGGTAGAAATTGTGCGTGCTGGTAATAAGTGATCCCAACCCACGAACCCGAAGTCAGCGGGCCGCTCACTGGCACCGTGGGCAGGTTTCCGGCACCGGTCCAATGGCTACTGTAACGATGCCCCCAACCAAAGTGCGCACCGTAAAAGGGCATAATAATGCGATCGCCCTGGGTTTGATCATTGTCTGTTCCCAACCAGTTGAATTCACTATCCATGGCAATATCCCACGGATTGCGCATACCGCGGGCAACGATTTCCAGCTGGGATCCCATCGGTCCGCAGCGCAGCACACCCCCTTGCCGACCCCAATCGTCAATCGGGTTGTGGTACGTTTTGCGGTACGTCTCCGCCGTAAATGTCTGAGGCGGGGGAATGTCAGGTACGCCAGCTGGATGGGCAACGTCCCAAAGTTCACGGAACGCCCGCGGCGCCACACGCCCGTACTTTTCCGGCTGGTTGTGCCCTTTCGAATTCCCCTTGGACATATACAGGCGGCCGTCGGGACCCCAGACCAGGCCGTGCAAGGCGTGCTCGTGGTTCCCCAGATCGGTGTACACCACCACGTATTGGTCAGCCACGTCGTCACCATCGAGATCGCGCACGACGGTCAACTCGGGGGCATTTGCAATGTAGAGATCGCGACCTTTCCAGGCCATCCCCTGGATGCTGTTGAGACCTGTGGCAAACACCTTGCGTTTATCCGCGATGCCGTCGTGATCGGTATCGAGCAGCAAGATTACGCTATCAGATTTCTCAATCGATTTGGAGAGATGGTACTGCGGTCCCTGCCCTACCAACAGGCGGCCCTGTGCATCGAAACAGACCGCCGTCGGCTTATAGAGCAGAGGCTCAGCCGCAAAAATCGAGATCGAAAAACCTTCGGGTACCTGCGGCAACATCTCGGCAGACGGCCAGGCAACCGGCTCGACGGCCTGCATGGGGCAGCAAACCGCGGAGGCGCTGAGAACCATAATCCACGTCACCAGCCGATTGCGTTTGTTCATTGCTGCGTTCCCCTCAACGATCGCTTTTGTCATCGTTCGTTCTTGTCAACATTCGGTCTTGTCAACGTGGTACTCCACCGTCGAATCCAATCCCTTGCACCCTCACGCAGTTGGTGCCCAGCTGGCACAATACTCTGGGGCCCAACGTCGCGCGAGCTGATACGTCCGGCGGGCATGCGCGCCGTGTGGCGGCGTTTCTTCACCGGCAATCCACGCTTCAGCAGCTTCCAGTGTCGGCAACTCAATGACCCAGGCTCGGTGCCACTCCTCCTGCGGTGTGATCAATTGAAACGCCTCCAGCCGCATCAAGCCATACTGGCGCGCCAGGGAAGTCATCAATGCGACGTGCTGTTCATCACCCCGCTCTTGCGGTGTCAGTGATTCTGCTCCCGCTCGATAACGCGCAAACATCAACACGACAACACTACCCGTATCGACCTTCAGTTCAGGAATCGTGTGGGGGTCATCTGACAATGGCACCACGGGTGGCGCGGGGTCGGTGACCCAGGCAGAAAACCGTTCCGGTTCCAACTTCCTGGAGAGGTAATACTGGTAATAACCGTAGCGTCCATACGGCGGCGCCATCTCCGCCTGGATCCAGTTCTCAGCCCCTGCCAGCGAGGGAAATTCGATCAACCAGAAACGCTGCCAGACGTCTTGCGGTCCAATCAAACGAAATCCTTCTAACCGCGTCATCTGGTGCTTCTGGGCCACCGCCAACATCAGATCAACGTGGGTTTGAGAAAACCGATTCTGGTCCTCAACGCTCAACTGCCCCCAACTGGGTAATCGACCACCCTGGAACAAAACCACAATGTTGTCATCGCCTTGTTGCATCGCAACTGCCCACCGTTTCTCAAATCGGGTCACCATCGCACAGGACTAGTTCATTCTATGTCTTGAGCGGTCCCGAAAACACCAAAGCCGCCCGATCCATTGCAAACCAGGTCAGGGGACTCGCTGACGCAAAATGAGAACCCGTTGGACGTTTACATCTTCTCGCTGGTGTGACATAACGACAGCTATTGCGAAACGCAGTCGACGAGCAAACTTGCGCCGAGGAGCCTGCCATCAATCACGACCATCGCTGCTTCCGCGTGCTGCTCTCGACTGGGATGATTTGGTTGTCTGTCGCGTCGCTCGAACCAGCCAGCGGGCAACAGACGCCAGATGCTGGGAACACGAGTTACCTTATTTTCCGCCACAGCACTCTGCAGAACTTGACGCCAGCCCACATTCCGGCGGCAGCCGACCAGCTGCAGAATATCTCTTGTACACTGGCTCAAGACGAATACGAGTCCGTTCAGATTGGTGTGCACGCGACTACCACTGAAATCAAACAGATCCGGATCACGGTGGAATGCGACCTGCAAGCCACCATCTACCACCGTGTACTCCCGGACATCAAGGACCAACTGGTCGAGCTCTACGAACAGGGTGACGGCATTGCACGCTGGATGCCCAGCCAGGTGCACTTGCAGCGCGGAGACGTCTTTCCGGCGCTAGCTGCAGGTCAAAGCGTCAACTTCTGGATTACCTTTCACGCCGACTCAAAGACGCGGCCGGGGATACACCCTGGCTTGATTCGGATCACCCCCGCAGATCAAGCTGCAACAAAACTACCTCTGGAAATCCGAGTGCGAGATTTCCAGCTGCAACGTCCCCGGGCAGCCTTCGGCATGTTTTTTCGCGAAGACATGTTACCTCGCCGCTTCGGTGGATTAGACACACCCCACAAGCTGGTATTGGCCATGTACCGAGACATGGCAGAACACGGACATAACGCCGGCTGGTTCTATCCGGCTGCCACGTTTGCCAACTTGCCACCAACCAATAGCCCGGCCCTGGAGAAATTGCTGCCACTGGCACAAGCAGCCGGTCTACTGGATCCCGCGATTCCTAGCATGATCTGCGGCGGTATCCCAGGCGATTTGGATGCCCCACAATTGCGCGCCGCCGGACGCTGGTTGAATCACAAACGTCAGGAACAGGGTTGGCCCGAGTTGGTTGTCTTCGGCACCGATGAACCCGCCTATCCCCGCGATGCCGCGATTGTCAGAAAACAGTTGCAACAGCTGCGAGGGCTGCCGCTGCGCGTAAACGTGGATCTTGATGCGACCGCTGCCTACGGCTATGGCGACCTGTGCGACGTTCTCACCGTGATGGACGGAGAGCTCTCTGCGGAAATGCAACGTGAAGCGCAGCGCCGCGGTACCCGCATCTGGACGTATTCCTACCGCATCTGGCGTAAGGATCTCAGTCCGTTGCGCCAGCGATTTTACGCCGGGTTCTACACTTGGACACATCGATTGGGCGGCAATTGGGTCTGGGCGTATCACCATGCACATCACCGTCATGCGTGGTTCGCGCCACAAGATCCGCGGCCTCACCCCGTTACGGGCTATGAAGCGCGCCGGGAAGGCATTGATGACTACCGTTATCTGCAAATGCTGGAAGACGCGATTGCCCGGGATCCCAATCAATCGGAGGCTCAGGTAGCGGCGGCCTGGCTGGCATCTCTGCGACAGCGCCTGATTGCAACGCTACCACACCAGGTAGAGGCAGGTCGTCCACTGGCGATCGAAGAATTCGATCGAATTCGTTCTCGAGCCGCACATTATGTCCGCACATTGGGTCCAGCCGACAGCACAACCCGTCCACCACAGAGGCACGCTCGGGACGAGGCGGCCCCTTATCGCGGCAAATCCGTGGCCCACTGTATCGCAGGTCTGGCGGCTGGCCAGCTGGAACAGCGCCGGGCAGCGGCCTGGGCGCTCTTTGAATGGGGACCCCAGGCTGCCGCCGCTACCGAACCATTGGCCCAGGCACTGGAGGACCCGGATCTGCGCGTCCCCGCACTGCGCGCACTGGAAGCCATTGGTCCCGCCGCAGCGCCCGCGGTTCCGAAAATCGCAGCCCTACTGAAGCATCCCGATTTTTATCTGCGCATCGGTGCCATTCTGTCGCTCGGGGAAATCGGCTGTCCTTTGCGTCCGCGCACCCGCAGTGGTCTGCGGATACCTTCACAGTCCGCTGCTCAGGTGGTGGCGCCACTGGCAGTCGCCTTGTCCGATGAGCGTGCCAGCCTCGTACACATGGCGGCCGAACTACTGGCAGCCCTCGGAACACGCGCCCAAATCGCTGTTCCCAAAGCCATCGCCCTACTCCGGGATACGGATCCTACCCGCCGCGCTGCGGGACTTGGTCTGATCACCGACCTGGGGCCACAGGCGCGCACCGCGGTCCCCACGCTGCTCGAACTCCAGAACAGCTGGGATGCCCGTCACTTGCGTGCCCTGGCCGCCATCGGCCCCGCGGCCCATGGAGCGATCGACGCCCTGGAACAATACGCCCGGCTGCACAACGGCTCAGACCGTATCGAAGCTCTCCACGCTTTGTGCTGGGTGCGGGGCGCGGAGGCGGACCTGGCAGCGCTCTTGCAGCTGCTCAACCCCGCCCGTTCCCACGACGCCACCAGGCAACAGGTGCTCATCTGCCTGAGCCAACTTGGAGTGCGTGCCAGCAGCGGTGCAGAATCGGTCCGCAGCATGCTCGCAGCGGGAAAGCTTCCAGGCCAGGAAGACCGGGCCCAGGCGTTCTTGCAAGCGGTTGACCAGAAATCCGTGCCGGGCATCCGCTACCGCTGGTAGACCGGGCTGCATTGCCATGTCCAGCAGTCCGTCCGTAGCCGACTCAGACAGGCAACAGACTGCGGCACACCTAGGGACCAGTCGGTTCCTCAAACTCGGGCTCCTGCGCCGGCTGAACGACCCAGTCCCGAAAAGCGAATTTCCGTTGATTGACCTCAAACTCGGCAAAGTTCAGACGCTTCACCTGAGGCCAGGGGAGGGTCAGCGCACCGTAGAGTGGCGAACGCCCCTGTAGCTGTTCGGCCTGTGACTGGACCACTTCAAAGAGGAACATCGAACCATCCGCCAGCGTCGCACGAACCATCGACTGAGCCGTGTCTGCAACGCCGCCGGGGTCGTTCTCTCCACCCGTCAGCGGGCTGATCCGGATCACTCGCGCGAGTCGCTCTAGGGGAACCGACAGCTCGCGCAACTTGGATTCAAACCGCAACGTTTGCCCCTGGATGCCGAGCAACGTCCCCCGCTTCAGATCACCCGTCTTGGCCACCAGCATATGACTCGGTGGATTTTCCCGGCTGAACCGCGGCACCGTAAGTGCGCGTGCTAATTTTTCGTTCTTTTCCCGGTCGTTGCCTTCTGAAAACATCTTTGCCAGGATGCCACTCACCGCCGTGCGAAGTCTTTCTGTAATCCTGGAAAACTCAATACCTTTGACATGCTCCGCAGCGATCGAGCGGCCGCGCACAAACGGCGAGTGAAACGTGAGAGTCTGCGCATCGTACGCCTGAATCAGACACGGCAACACCTCGCCGTTCTGGAGGTAGACCACGTGTGGAAATGCCTCGGTATCAAACGCCTTCTTGGTAGAAACATGACTGCGGCTCCGTTCCAGGCGCGCACCGCCCTGCCCCGCCAACCGTACTGATGCCTGGGCCCCTTCGGGATACCAGCGGAAGGGAGATCCATCGGCAGCGAAAGCCAATCGTCCATGGACGCGTCCCGCTTTACAGAACAGCTGGTCGAGGCTGCGGCCAGGCCGTTTCGAGGACCCCGCTGTGGCCAGTTGCAGCGCCGCGGCGCCGGCCAGGGCACAGCGCAGCGGCTGCTCGGCAAACGCCGTACGCAAAACGACATGCTCTGCGGTCAACTGCTCTACACGGCCACGCAGCACCACCCCGTCAGCATAGGACAACTCACCTCCCTCGGAGCGCTCGGTGAGACGGCCACCCGGGCGGACAATACGAGCGACCTGCGCCAGGTCGACCGATTGCCTCTGCTGATCGGCACCCAGGATGTATGCCCCCGCTTCATCGACCAGTAACGTCCCGTACAGTACCTGTCCCTCGATCAGGTGTACACGCTCTTTCGACGGATCGAGCGGCGGTTGGCCTGCGTTCGAAGTGCCACGACTCAATCGCAAACGCCGGAGCGTCAAATCGGCGCCCCGATTGTGGACCGCAATCGACGACGACGCCTCCAGTGGTTGCACTTCTTCGATCTTTGCCAGCAACTCCCCCGTAGCATCATTCACATTGATCTCACCGGCCGCTGAATCCAACGAGAATCGCAACTGCACATCACGTTGGCCCTCTGCCAGCGTGAGCACGGGTTCAAACAGATCGCCCTGCACAAGCACCAGTTCATCTTGCCAGGTCTCCAGTCGAACCGCTTGCTGGCGCTTTCGACCAAGAATCAAGACAAAGCGTGGCTGTTCGCTCGAGGTAAACTCTAAATCGACTTCCACACGCACTGGCAACTCAATGTCCCGAGCAAGCCTGGCACGGTCACGCTCGGTCTGCGGATGCCCTCCCGGCGCACGTCGCCAGGCAGCCGTCAAACTGTTGCCAAACAAAGGCCGACGCTGGAACGTGGGACCACTCCACCAGGCAGATAATCGCTGCGTCCCCTGCAACTCGACAAACTCGACCCGCAATGTATGCGAGCCAGCGGTCAAGGCTAGGCGTGTTTCTGCCGGTCGGGCCGGCGAAGTTTCGGCCAGCAGACGACCATCGACCAGGAGCCTCGCGTTGTCGTCCGAGCTCAACTCGAATGTGTAGTCTCCGGCAGACTCGGTTTCCAGTTGCCCCTCAAACACCATACCAAAGTTGTCTTCTTTCCTGGCCAGCTGCAAGTCCAACCAGCCCGCGGCCTGGGCACCTTCGGCAACCGGCACCAGCCGGGTGAAATCGGGAAATTTGACCCGCGACCACTCTCCCTGATACACCTTGTAGGTCATGCGTTTTATCGGCCCATCCTGGTCCAAATTCCACTGCGCCAGCTGCGACCCTTCGAAAATCAGGTTGGCGTGTTGCTGACGATCTAACGTGTGCACGGCGTCCCGGCGGACCCGTACCTGGCCATGCCGCTTACTGGAAAACAAGAAAGTCTCCTGGTCCGCGCCAATCAGATCGGCCACCCAGACATCTCCCGAGACCGTCCCCACGCGAAACGCTTCACTGGGTGGCAGCAGACGTTCGGGAAAAAAAATCGAATCGAGCGCTTTTACATCAATCACCAGGTCATCAGCAAACAAGGGAGACGACCAGTGGATCTGACCGGGCTGGCTTTCCAGGAGTGTACCTGGTAGCGCATCTCCGTTCTTCCAGCGCAAAAACGCCGCCGGCTCCGGGGACTGCGACGCCCTGGCCTGGGCTGCATCAACCGGTGCAGTACCGGGTGCCACGGCAGCCTGTTGGGCCCAGCCAGAGAGCGCCGGGCCTGCCACCAGGCAGATCAAAGCAATCGTCATTCGCTGGAAATCACAACCCATGGTGTCCCTCAATTTCAGCGCTCGTAAACAGGTAACAGGCGATAGTTGAGCGCCAGCGCCAGCACCGACATACCGGTTCCGTAAACCTGGCCATGCGAGCTGGTGAAGCTGCCATCCTCACGCTGCATCTCACGCAAACGTTCGACGGTCCGCCGGTTCCAGGCCTGCCATGTCTCCAGGTCACTGTGAAACAAGGCCTGCGCCATGTAATAGCGGTGGTAGAAAGGGTGCTCATTCGTATCACGGTCAATCCGTCGTTGGATAAACTGTGACGTCGCCTCGTATTCAGGCCAGTCTTTTCGTTTCGCAATTGCGTACACGAGTGTTCCGATGGCCGCTCGGGTCATCCCATCACCATGATTTTGCAGAGGCTGGTAGGAGACCGTGCCATCGCGCATGGTGTTGGTACGGAAAAAATCAAGCGCCTTGTCGATTGCCTGGTTGGGTACCTCGATCCCGGCGTTGCGGGCACCCAACAGGCCCATCAACACGGTGCCCGAAACGGTCGTGTCCGCGTCCGACGACTCCGGAGAGTAACGCCAGGCACCCCACTGGTTCTTTTCCTGGGCCGTCAGGGTACAACGTACGGCCAGCTCCAACGCCTGGCCAATCGTCCGCCGCCGCGCCGGTGGCACGTCCGTCTGAGCCCACAACCGGCGATCATCCACAGCGCCATAAGCCTCCGACAGCGCCAGGGTGACCAGGCCATGGTGGTACATCGGCCCGTGTCCGGGTCCACTGACATGGCCAGTGCCTTCATCTTGATTGGAAAGAATACTGCGCACGGCCCGGCGAAGGTTCTCCGCGTACGGACCGAAGTCTGGATCTTCGCCACTGGCCATGAACGCCATCACACAAATCGCGGTCACTCCAGGGCCACTCTGGGCTCCCGACCAGGTACCATCCTCCCGCTGTGTATTGGCCAGATACCGCAAACTCCGTTCATTGATCACCCGCACCGCCGAAGGGACACCACGCCCATAGCGAATACCGGGCCCTTGCGCCGCCGCCGGCCACACTGCGCCACAAACCGCCCACACGATTAGAACCACACTGCCCCAGGCAACTCTGCCCAGGAAAACACCAGGCGGCACGGGCCGCACCGCCTGGCGATCGGAAACCCGGGTGTTTGGTGACACAGCGTTTGTCATCGTTCGCATTTCCTGGGGCCTGGCGAGCAGCTCACTTTTCATCGTCTTCGAAGTCAACATCATTGATCTCCAGCCAGCGGCAAAGAGCCGTCAAACGCTGCTGTTGCTCAGGTCGCAGCGACGCGCGTTCCAACCGCCGAGAAAGCTGGGCAAGCATGCGCGCGGCGGCAGGTACCGCCCCCTGGCGGTTGGGCAGGGTCAACTCGGCGGCGGCCACCTCAAGCTGTTGAAGCTGCGACTCATCGCATAACAAATGGGCGTCCAGTGCCGCCACCGCCAGCTGCCGTAGCGCCTGGATTTGATACGATTTCCGAGACTCGCGGCGCGCCTGCTGGCGGGCCAGCACCTCTGCCGAGAGGAACCGCCGCAGCGTCCGCTGGTAAAGCGGATGCTGAAGCACATCATCGCTGACTGCAGCCGCGCGACCCCTGGATCGGTCCTCGTCATCCGGCTGGCGCCGCACCGTTGTCGGTGCCTGATCTGCTGACTCCACCCCTGTCTCAAACCGTTGCTGCAGCACCCCCTTGGAGGCCAGTGCCAGCCGTCGAGCCACCCGGTCATCGAGTGGCCCCAGCTGGGCCGTGTGCACCGCCAGTCGGGCGGAGGCGAGACGCTTGGGCCACTGGGGATCAAAGCCGCGGGGACCCTGTTTGTCCCCCCACCCCGGTTTCGCCTTCTCAGCCCACAGCCGCTTTTTCAGCTCACCCAACTCCTGGTCCGCCTGCTCCTTCTTCAGTTTGCCCACACCAACCAGCTCCTGGAGCTCAGCTTTGGCCCGGTTGAAAAGGTTGAGGCGGTCGTCACCGCGCTTTTCCACCTGATCAAGCATTTTCTTTTTCAAAGCGTCGATGCGTCGCCCCGCCTGTCGCCGGGTGAGCTCACCAGTGGCAAGCTGCTCCTGAACCTCCTGGGCGGCCCTGGCAAAGGCGACCCGACGCGCCGCGGGGTCGTTCTCATCGAACGCCTCGCGAGAATCCCTGTGGTTCACAAAACGATCCTGCAAACCGCTCAGGTGATCTGCGGCGGCGGCCGCGGACAACTGCTGGTTGACGACCAGCTTCTCGATCAACTCCTGGCTGATCTGGTAGGCGCGCT
>PBOG01000144.1 GCA_002724245.1 Planctomycetaceae bacterium | reverse complement strand
CAGCGTCGGTCAGATGAGTGTCGTCGATGCCACCATCAAAGGTGGGCGTGGGATCGCCAGCGTCGGTCAGATGAGTGTCGTCGATGCCACCATCAAAGGTGGGCGTGGGATCGCCAGCGTCGGTCAGATGGGTGTCGTCGAGATCACCCGTGTTAATTCCGTCGGGCGCACCGGCACTCGGATCGATGGCCGCTTGGCTGCCCGGTTGCGGTGCGTCTGCATCCGACCACTGGTCGAAGTCGTAATTCAGCAGGTCGAGGACATACTCGCCGGTATCGCTCTGGTCACCGCTCTGAATCACGACCGAGTACTGTTGACCCGGTTCGACAGGCAAGTCCAGGCGGTCCTGCCAGGCCGAAGTGTTTCCGTTGATGGGAAAATCAAATGCGTCGGTGTTGGTGTCGGCGACCAGTTCCAGCTGATCGTTGTAGACCTGGATGGCCACATCGACGTCACCCAGGTTCAGGCCCGTAATGGAAAGTCGATCATGACTGGCGACGATCTGGATGCTGTCGGTATCGCCCGGTTGGTCCAGGCTACCAATCACCGAACCGAAACCGCCCGTCCCGAATTCGGGCAGCTCCGCGCCGATGTCACCCATGTTGATCATGCCCTGCTGGATGGCTTCGGGTGGAAACAGGTCGCTGGGCATGCGGCCCGTGTTCATGTGATTGACAATGGAAATTGCGTCCACGGCCGAGAGGGCACCGTCGCCGTTGGTATCCAGGAAGGCGCTGGCGGCTTCACTGCCAACCAGACCTTGCAGTGACGGGGGGGCCACCATACCAGCCAGGTTGCCGGGCGACATCGAGTTGATGGCGTTTTGAATGACGATGGCGTCACCCGCCGACACGGATCCATCACCGTTGGCATCGAACGGATTGAACGAGTTCTGCCAGGGACTGCCGTCCCAGGTCAACCAACCGGCACCGTCTAACACGATCCGCGTTTCCAGCGATTCGATACCCAACGAACGACGACGTGATCGGGTGGCCATAGCAGACTTCCTTCCGTTGCGAATGACGAGAGCTGTCACACAAAATAGAGAGTCACCGCTGATCATAAAATACATCGACGAACAGGGCAAGTTTTCCTCGGTTTTTCTGGGGCGGGTATCGGCTTGTGTGCCCCTCGATGGAGGGGGTCGCGGAGCGCTGGCCGAGTGCCGTAGCATGCCTGTTGTGAACGTCAGTGTCGTCATTCCCGCGATCAACGAACAGGCCGTCCTGGGCCGAGCCATTGCCAGTGCCTGGCAGGCGACCGCGACCGAGGTCATCGTGGCGGATGGGGGCAGCCAGGACGAGACGCCCCGGATTGCCGCAGCGCTGCAGTGCCGCCTGGTGACGGCGGCCGCCGGCCGAGCGCACCAGCAGAACGCGGGTGCCGCGGTGGCTACGGGTGATGTCCTGCTCTTTTTGCATGCGGACAACTGCCTGCCGGAGACGGGGCTGGCCCAGATTTGTGAGGCCCTGCAAGATCCGACCACGGTTGGTGGTTCCTTCCGCCAGGCGATCTCCGCTCGGGGTGCCCGCTTTCGCCTGTTGGAGTGGGGGAACGGGTGGCGGGCCCGCTGGCTGGGGATGCCGTACGGTGACCAGGGCCTGTTTGTCCGCCGCAGCGTGTTTGATGCGGTGGGGGGCTTCGCGCCGGTTCCATTGATGGAGGATGTGGTATTGATGCGTGCGTTGCGGCGGCAGGGCCGTTTGGCATTTCTGCCCGGACCGCTCGAGGTCGATGCGCGACGCTGGCAACAGGCAGGCCTGGTTCGCCAGACCCTGCGTAACTGGCTGCTGTTGGCCGCTTTTCGTCTGGGCGTCTCGCCGGCGCGGCTGGCCCAGTTTTACCCCCGCCACGATCGGCCGGCTGTGCCACCGACCCGCCTTGAGCGGTGATCTTTATCAGCGCGGTTTTCTATCGAAACCGGGCGGCGGATCGTACAATCAGGGTGTTGTCTGGATGGTGCTGTCGGCCTGCCTGCCCGCGGGGCCAGCACTGATTCATTCTCTGTGGGCGCGCATTGAACAGGGGATCTGGGCTGTGCAAGGTATCCGTTGGCAAGACCTGATGTGGTTGTTCCTGGTGTGGCTGTGCGTCGAGCGCGGAATTGCTGCGGCGGCCGAGCCGCCGCCTCCGGCCGGACCACTGGCCCGTTACGTGGCACAGCCGGATGCCAGCTATGCCTGGCAGGTGCGTCGCCGTGGCCAGGTGTCGCGCAGCGAATACGTCGAGTTGACACTGCATTCACAGACCTGGCGCGATATCGCCTGGAAGCACCAGTTGTTCCTGGTCAAACCGTCCACCATGCCGGCCACCGCGTCCCATGCCATGCTCTGTATCGTGGGCGGCAGCTGGAAAGACGAGTACGCCCAGCCCGCTGCGGCGGACGAACGGCTGCCGGACGATGCGACCCTGTTTGCGAATTTGGCGGAAACGTTGAAAACGCCGGTGGCCGTGCTGCTGCAGGTGCCCCATCAACCAATCTTTGACGGTCAGTTTGAAGACCAGGCGATTTCCTACACATTCGAGCAGTTCCTCAAAACGGGTGACCCGCAGTGGCCGCTGTTGTTGCCGATGGTGAAAAGTGCGGTCCGCGGGATGGACGCGACCGAGGAATTCTGCGGCCAGGAATGGTCGTTGTCGTTAAAGTCCTTCACGGTGACGGGTGCCTCCAAACGCGGCTGGACGACCTGGCTGACGGCGGCCGTCGATCGCCGCGTGACCGCGCTGGCGCCGATGGTCATCGACGTGCTTAACATGAGCCCCCAGATGGAGCACCAGCGCCGCGCCTGGGGCAAGCTGTCCTACAAGATTTCGGACTACAGCGACCGCAACCTGATCGCCCAGCTGGAGAGCCCCGCCGGCAAAGCGCTGCGGAGTATCGTCGACCCGTACAGTTATCGCCAGCGGCTGAAGCAGCCGAAGTTGATCATCATCGGGACCAATGACCATTACTGGCCACTGGATGCCCTCAACCTCTACTGGCAGGATTTGCAGGGGCCGAAGTACATCCTCTACGTCCCCAATAACCGCCATGGGCTGAAGGATCTGGGGCGCGTGTTTGGCAGTCTGCGCGCCCTGCATCGGCACGCGGTCGACGGGCAGCCACTGCCGCAGTTGACCTGGAAGCTGGAGCCGGATGCCCGCGGGGTGCAGCTGGAGCTGCGTTCGGATATCCGGCCGGACCAGGTCCAGGCCTGGGTGGCCACCTCCCCCACCCGCGATTTCCGTGAAGCCCGCTTTCGGTCGGTCACGCTGCAGCGCACAGGGGATGCGTACCGGTACCAGCGACCCCGCCCCGCCGAGGGCTACCTGGCGCTGTTTGGTGAAGCCCTTTACAACGGCGACGCGGTACCCAGCTTTTTTTCCACCAATGTCGAGATCGTGGCGGCGCAGCAGGACGCGTCCCAGACGCCTTGACCCGGCGGGCGGTCAATCTTCTCCTAGCTGGTTGATGGTCAGCCAGAGGTTGTCACGGAAGGCGCGGCCGGCGGCCGACTTGAGCGTGTAACCGATCTGCATCTGCATGACAGGCTGCAGGTCTTCGATTTCCAGCGACAGCGATTTGCCGTCGGCCGATAGCACGGCTTCCAGGACTTCCACCTCGTCCTGGCCGCGTCGTTTGGGGTTGGCCACGCTGAAGTGGGGTGAGCCGTAATTGGCAGTCCAGCGGTAGTTCCACTGTTCGACGTTGTAGTTGTCGATGTCTTCTGCGGCGGCCCGGTCCAGTGGTTCACTGAACTGGAGCTGAATGGTGGATTCTCCGACATGCATGGCGACCGGCATGTGCAGCGGCCGGTCGGTGTAGCGGACCCGGAAAAACCCCCCCGCAGTGGCGGTGTTGCTGCTCCAGCCGACCAGCCCGCAGACGTACAGCTGGCCATTGTCGGGATGAAAACGGCCGCGCATCACACCCGTGGGAAATTGCAGCGGCAAGCGAACGACACCCCCTTGTTGCACGTTGCCCACCTGCTGACGGAGTACCAGCCACATCTGGCCGGTGCCGTATGAAGTCGACAAGATGCGGCCTTGCAGCGGGGACCAGCCTGAGCCTGTGACCCACAGCTGGGCGGCCGGTGAACGGTCGACGTTCTTGGGCAGCCAGACCAGCGGCGGTTCGTACGTCTGGGGCCGGTCGCCGCGATGAAAGGAGTACATGTTGCCGTAGAAACCGCCCGGTTTCACCAGATTAATGCGATTGGCGGGTGTCCAGTGCCCTTCCTGGTCGCTGGTGATCAGCTCTCCCTGGGGGCCGATGCCAACGCCGTTGGCGGCCCGAAATCCGTTGCAGACGATTTCCGAGTGGCTGCCGTCGGCGGAAACCTTGATCAGGGTACCATGGTGCGGGACGACCGAGTCTAGCGCGTGCCGCGCCGATTTGGCGTAGTAGAAGTTGCCCTGTTCGTCGGTCTGCAGGTCCATGGCGAATTCGTGGAAGTGCTCGGTCACCTGGTGGTCGTTGTTAAAACTTTCGTAGTAGTCGGTTTCACCATCCCCGTTGAAGTCGTGCAGCCGGGTAATCTGATCGCGGCAACAGACGTAGATCTGTTCGTCGACGATCCGAAGTCCCAGCGGCTGAAAGAGGCCTGTCGCGATCCGTTGCCACGTCAGTTTGGACAGATCTCCTTCGATGCCCTCTACTAGCCACACATCGCCATTCCAGGTGCAGACTGCTGCTCGCCGCGCGTCGGCGAAGAAATCGAATCCTCCCAGGCGCATCCAGCTGCGCCAGGGATTGTCATCGGGCAAGGTGAGGGTATCGGTGAGAAACGGCTGGTCGCCTTTTCCCAGGACGCCCTGAGTCGTCACCCGTTCGGGAAAACGGCTCTGGCCACCTCGCAGTCGGTTAGCCAGCGGGGTTGGTGCCGGAGTCGTCTTGGCGAGCTCGGCAAAGTCGCCCAGTTGCGTCCGATCGCCATTCCACAAGAGCACTTTGAAGCGGGTCGGTGTCGCCGCTGCCGGGATCCGCAAGCGGATATGCTCGGCGTCGCGGAGTTCCAGACGTACGGTGTCTGGAGCGTGCCGGCAGGCGACCGCGGTCACCTGCGGTGGCGCCACGGCGCGACCGGCGAGGAAGGCGACTTCCGCTCCTGGTAGGGCGCGACGGTACAACCGGATTTCATCCAGCAGGCCAGAGAAGGGGGGCACAAAGTCGGTTGCCGTGTAACCGATCCGGACCACGTGCGCCGGATCGTCGGGCGATTTGAGCGGTCGGCGGTTGTCCGGCTGGCCATCGATGTAGAGCTGGGTCAACCCGTCGCGGTGACCGTAAGTGACGGCCACATGATGCCAGCGCCCATCGTTGACGCGGCGTTTGGACTCGACCACGCCCAACCAACCGACGTCATAACACACCCGCCCCTCGCGGACAAAAAACGTCTTTCCTTTGGGTTGCCATTTGCCTTGGGCGGGGCCGCGCGCCAAGATCGTGCCAGCACCGCGCGTCTTGATCCAGGCGGTGACGCTGAAATCTGCAGTGCCCAGATCGATGGCCGGGGAATCCGCGATTGAGACGAACGCTTTGCCGTCAAAGGAGAGTCCGCTGGCTTGCTGTCCGTCCGCACGGCGGGCGCCCTGGAGCGTACCGACGAATTGTTTTCCCTGGGTGTTCTGCGCCAGGGGGCCTGTGGGTTCATTGAATTTCCAGTGTGCCTGCAGTCCTTGCCGCAAACGTGCGTCGGCGTTTGCGGCGGCCGGCGCGGGTGCCTGGAGACCGAAGGCGGCCAGGCCTTGGGGGTCGTTGGTCGCCGGTTGGAGTGTGTTGGCGGAGATCAGCGTGGCGCCGCCCGCGGCGTCACTGCAGACCTGCAGGAGTAGGTCGCCGGTGGATTTGCCAATTTCGAGCGTGCGAACCAGGACCCGGGTTGGTCCGGCAGGTGTGGGCCGGGATTCCAGTGAAGGGGTTTCGCGGATCTCGGTCCCGGCCACAGTGTACTGGAGAATGACCTGGTCACCGTTCAGGTAGAGTCCTTTGTAGTGCGCCCATTTCCGCGGCAGGGGTCCATAGGGCAAACTGCGCGGATCGGCAAACGACTCGTCTTGTGCCCAGCCGGGAATCCGTGGATTGGAGAACAATGGAGCGCCCAGCACCCGTGGGTGTGTGCCGTGGGATCCGTCGTAGACCACGCTCCGCCAATCCAGCTGACTGCGCGTCCAACCCGCCGCGAAACGTAACAGGTCGCTGTCGAACAGGACCGCTTCTCCCTCTTCGCCCAGCTGGATGCGGATGCCCTTGTAGGCGATGTTGCCTTCCGGAACACTGGCCTGGAAGGAGTGGGTCATGTAGGGACCGTACTCCATGTCGATCCATTTGCGGCCGGTGAGCTGACGGGCCTGCGGCTGCTGCGCTGGTAAACCAGCGGGACCGGTGCCCAACAGGAAAAGTGCTAGCAATGTGCGAGCCAAACGCATCGCGAAGTCTCCGAGAAACCGGTGTGAAAAAGGGAACCACCGCCTGTGGTGACGTCACCGCCATGCCCTCTCTGGGGAAGTCCGAGCAAGTATGACCGCCTGCGTGGGGCACCGCAAGCGAAGCAAGTTCGCATTGACGCTGCGGCGGCTGGTCGACTATAGCCCCCTGTGGTAGCCGCCAGGCCCGCACTGGAAAGCTACCCGAGTGGCCCGCACTGGGAACCAGTCCTGTCCGCACGGTTTCGTTGTCGGTCCTGTCTCCGTCCTTGGCGGAGCGGGTGAGAGGATCTATGTCTGCCTGTTCCCGGTCTTTCTGTTCCCGCTCACGCGTTTTGCTGCCGGTCCTGTGGGGTCTGGTCTGTGCCGGCTGCGTCTTGCGTCAGCCTGACTCGGCCGCCCCCGATCAGCTGCCGCTGCCGCTGATGGCACCTGGTGCTGTCGTGGTGGAAATCGTCTTTGTCAGTATCGATCCCGCTGCAGCTGACTTGGAGCAGGAGTTGTGGCAGCAGGCGGATGAGCAAATCATCCCGACTGCCCGCCGGCGTCAATTGGCGCTGCACGGACTGCGCTGCGGCCTGGTTGGCGCGCGGCCTCCCGAGGCGCTGGTCGCGCTTTACCAGCGCAGCCGCCAGTCGATGGACGTGCCGGCCGGTTCCGCCGTGGTGCCGTTTGAGAACCTGGTCCATCGGCAAAGACGGATGCAACTGCGGCATGAGCAGCGGCGCGAAATTGTCATGCCAGGCGACCCGCTGCCCGAGCTCCAGTTGGAGCTGCACGAAGAACCTCCCCGTCAGCTGAGTCTGCAGCAGGCCCGTGGCCTGCTGGCGATTCGCGGTTACTTGCAACCCGACGGTGCTGTGCGGATCGAATTGACGCCGGAAATCCAGCATGGTTCAGCGCGACCGCGCTGGCGTGGTGACCACGTGCAGGGGCGCTGGCAGTGGCTCAGTGAACAGGAGCGGGAGGTGTTGCGTGATCTGGTGATGTCGGCCACTCTGGGCCCCGGCCAGACGCTGCTGGTCAGCTGTGACGGGTCCGGTGAGGAGTTGGGGCACCACTTCTTTACACGCACGCTGATCGACGGAAAAAAACGCAATCTGCTACTGATCAGGCTGGCGCAAACGCAGCTAGACGGCGTCTTTCGTGAGCGACAAATCGTCGAACCGCTGGTCAGCCACCCGGAATGAAGCGACCCGTTGCGGTGCATGGTGGCCCGGCTCCCGGGAATTGCGTGGGATCCCCCCCCCTCCAGTGTTTGACCGATGTCCGCTAAGGTGAAGGCTGTTCGTCATCCGGGGATGTTTCCCGGTGCGCGCTACTACAGCAGGCTCGGCTTGTGCCCAGCCGGGAAGTGATGATTCCCGCTGCCGGTTGCCGGGGTCGCGTGGTAGTGGACGAGAGATGCCAGCACAGAGGAGATGGTCTGATGACATTGGTTCCGCTACGAGTCGTACTGGATCATGCGGCGGAGAACAACTACGGCGTGGCCGCCTTTAACGTGAACAACATGGAGCAAATTCAGTCCATCATGGAGGCGGCCGAAGAGACGGAATCTCCTGTGATCGTGCAAGCTTCGCGCGGGGCGCGGGCTTACTCCCAGGACGCCTACTTGCGGCACCTGATGCTGGCTGCTGTCGAGCTGTACCCGCAGATTCCAGTGGTGATGCACCAGGACCATGGCAACAGCCCCGCGACCTGCGTCAGCGCGATGGACAACGGCTTTACATCGGTGATGATGGACGGATCACTGGAGGCTGATGGCAAGACTCCGGCCAGCTTTGAATACAATGCGCAGGTTACCCGTGAAGTGGTTGACCTGGCCCATGCCCGGGGTGTTTCGGTGGAAGGTGAATTGGGTTGCCTGGGGTCGCTGGAGACCGGTCAAGGCGACAAGGAGGACGGTCACGGTGCCGAAGGCGTGCTCTCGCATGACCAGTTATTGACCGATCCGGAGGAAGCGGCCCAGTTTGTTGACGCCACCGGCGTCGATGCGCTGGCGGTGGCCATCGGTACCAGTCACGGCGCCTACAAGTTCACGCGACAGCCCGATGGCGATGTGTTGGCGATGGACCGCATCGAACAGATCCATCAGCGCTTGCCGAATACGCACCTGGTAATGCATGGCAGTTCATCGGTGCCTCAGGAATTGCAGGACATCATCAACCAGTACGGAGGTGCTATCAAGCAAACCTGGGGTGTCCCGGTGGCGGAGATCCAACGCGGTATCCAGCATGGGGTGCGGAAGATCAACGTGGACACGGACAATCGGCTGGCGATCACCGGGGCGATCCGTAAGGTCTTGATGGAGAGCCCGGACAAGTTTGACCCCCGTGACTACCTCAAACCGGCGCGGGCCGCGATGAAACAAGTCTGCGTCGATCGGATGGTGGCTTTCGGCCAGGCGGGTCACGCGGGCCAGGTGGCGGCCGTCTCAGCCACGTAGTGTCCGCCGTGATGGTGGGTGAAACAAACCTCCGGGCCAGGTGATTGGGTTTCGGGACAAGCTATTTCTCGTGACGAGCTGGGTACTGTGATGGGTGTTTATGAAGAGCTGGGTTTGGCGCCGATCATCAATGCTTCGGGAACGGTGACACGGTTGGGTGGCGCTCCCATGCCGCCTGCCGTGGTGGCCGCTTTGGCGGCTGCGGCCGAACAGTGGGTTCCCTTGGAACAGTTGCAAGCTGCCGCATCGCGGCGGATTGCTGCCGTGACGGGAGCGGAGGCGGGGCTGGTGACGGCGGGTTCCGCGGCGGCACTCACGTTGGGTACCGCTGCGCTGCTGGCAGGTCACGATTTGGGACGAATGGAGCGGTTGCCTCACTGTCGCGGGTTTCCCCATGAGATCGTGGTGGCCCGCGAACATCGCAGCGGTTACGACCACGCGGTCCGCGCCGCCGGTGCGCGGCTGGTGGAAGTTGGTTTCAACGAAGTGGTCGCTGGCGCCGGAGTGCGACGGGCAGAAGGCTGGGAATACGAAGCCGCCTTTTCGGAGCGGACTGCGGGTGTCTTGTACGTCTTTTCGTCTGCGGCGGCGC
This sequence comes from Planctomycetaceae bacterium, assembly GCA_002724245.1. Lineage (GTDB taxonomy): Bacteria > Planctomycetota > Planctomycetia > Pirellulales > Pirellulaceae > UBA9264. The sequence continues at coordinate 33,852 of PBOG01000144.1, read as the reverse complement.
CGACACTCAACGAAGTGGTCCAGCGGGCGCAGCGGCACCAGCTTCCCGTCCTGGTGGATGCCGCGGGGGAGCTTCCCCCCCGCGCCAATCTCAAGCTGGCGGAGACTTCGGGTGCCGACCTGGTTGCCTATAGCGGTGGAAAATCGATTCGTGGACCCCAGTCGACCGGGATTCTCTGCGGCCGTCGGCACTGGATCACCTCAGCGGCGCTGCAAATGCTGGATATGGACGATCACGAGCAGCTCTGGGATCCACCTCCGGAACTGATCGACCGCAGCCAGCTGGCGGGCATTCCCCGGCATGGCATCGGCCGCGGCTTGAAAGTCTCCAAAGAGGAGATCGTGGCGCTGCTGGTGGCGCTTGATCTCTTTGCTGCAGGGGATTATCTCGGCGAGTTGACCCACCAGCGTGAACTGCTGGAGCAGATCGCCGGGGCGGTCGCGGACACCGCTGCGGTCTGTACCGTGCGCACGCCCGGTTCACCAGAGCGTCCGCCGCTGCTGGAAGTCGACCTGACGCAGACCGGGCAGGATGCGTTTGAAGTCTGCCGCCGCTTGCGGCTCGGGGCACCGCCGATCTACGTCAGTCACGGTGAATTGGCCGATGGCAAACTGGTGATTCATCCGATTTGCCTGGACGATACGATGGCCGCGACCCTGGGGACGCGTTTGCGCGAAGAACTCGAGCATCCCCAGTCGTAGCAGACGCCAGCCGGTTCCGGCTCAATCCGGTTCGCGGAGGTTACAGGGCACTTGCTCGGCAAAGGGCAGGTAGTGGTAGTCGACCGGGTAATTGCGGAACCGCACTGAGTAGTACTGTTCGAACCACTCCGAAATATTGGTTTCGATGTCGCGGGCGTAGTCGGGTGCCACGTGCAGGGTCTTGCCCTGGAAGTCTTCGCGGATGTCACCTTGTTCCACCAGGATGCGTCCGGACTTGATTACGTAGCGCGGCAATTCGAACATCACCTGTTGGTTTTCGTGCGGAGTGTAGATGGTCACATCGGCATCTGCACCGGGGCCCAGGTGACCCTTGTGGGTCAGCCCTAGAATGCGGGCGGGACCGGCCCGGGTGATGATGGCGATTTCGTTCATCGTGTACTCACGGTCCAGGTCGGCCAGTTGCGAATGCTGACGAACGGCCGGGTGCACCGTTTTGATCACGTCCTGCCGATAGGTGCGGTCCATCAGCAAACGGATAATCTGGGGATAGGCCAGGAACGACCCGCCGTTGGGGTGGTCGGTGCTCATCACGACGCGCCAGGGATCGTCCACCATCAAGTACCATTCCAACCCGATAGCCCATTGCAGTGCGTGCACCATGCTTTTGTTGCGGTATTTGATCGGGGCGATCCCGCAGCCGGATTCCATTTCCGTGTCGGAGCTGAACCACTTGGTGCCGTAGATGTTCTGCAGGAAATACCCGAGGGGGCCGTCGCCCGTCATGCTGGTCGTTTCCCCGAACAGAACCTGCCCGACGTCGACCGTAATATTGGGATGCGCATTGACGTATTCGGCGAGCGGTTCGACTCGGGAACAGAAGGTGGTTTCGTCCCCTTCGCCGCCACCGTAGCTGTGGAACTGGATGTGGGTGATGTGGCCGCGATGCCCTTCCAGGGCTTTCATTGTTTCCAGGGTGGTTTCCCAGTTACCGGGTAGTCCCAGGTTGTTGGCGTGGATGTGGACGGAGTGCGGCAGACAGAGTTCGTCGACGGTACGCGACATTTCGCGAATGATTTGCCGCGGAGTGACGTCAAAAAAGTCGACTACCTGATCGATCCGATTGACGTTTCCCGCCTGTTGTTGCTTCCAGACTTCAACGCCACCGGGATTGACCAGCTTCGTCGCATAGCCTTTGGCCGCACCCAGTAGCCAGCCGACAAACGCCTTGAGACGCTCCGGTTCGTTCTCCTGGATCGCCTTCATCACGTAGTGGTTGTTACCCATCAGGACGTAGAAGCCCTTGTCGAGGCAAGGGGTGTCGGCGAACTCTTCGTGTGCGTGCCGTGCCGAAAGCGGCGGGACCGCCGCATCGAAAGCGGTGGTGTACCCCAGTCCTGCGTATTTGTAGCCCGTGGCAAACGTACTCGGCACACTCCCCATTGTGCCACTGTGGGTGATGTCGGTGCGCCGAATGGGTTCGGCGACCCGCTTTTCCTCGGGTCGCATTTTTCGGGCCACATTGACTTTGGGGCCGGCGATATGGCAGTGCATATCGATCCCACCGGGCATGACGACCAGCCCAGCCGCATCCAAGTTGTGACTGGGCCGGATCTGCGGATCGGTGGGCGGCTCGATCACCTTGCCGTCCTGGATCCAGATATCGTGCACTTGACCGTCAAGGCCGTTGGCCGGGTCGTACACATAGCCACCAGTGATTTTCAACAGTGATTCAGACATACGGTCGCCGCTGCGAACAGGGAAACAGGGAGCCAGCAGATTCGAGGAGCCGCGGAAACCGGAGGGTGTCGCAGGAGCGCTGTACCGTTGGCGGTGGCGCGGGGCGATTCCCAGGTCGTTCTAGCCCGTACGGCTACTGGCTCCTATCATGGAGGGAAACAGGCAACCCGACAACCGGGAGGGGGGGATGGATCAAGGCAGCCGGCTGGAAATGGCAATTCGACAGATCGAATTTGCCCGGCAGTATACAGAGAGTCTGCTGGTAGACCTGACCGACGAGGAGTGGTTGTGGCAACCCAGCGGCGCTGTCAGCCACATTGCCTGGCAGGTGGGTCACCTGGCCATGGCCCAGTACGGGCTGTGTTTGTTTCGTATTCGCGGCCGCCGGGAAGTCGATTTAGACCTGATGTCATCGCGGTTTCGCAAGCGTTTTAGCCGTGGCACGACACCGTCACAGGACGGCCAGTCATCGGTCCAGGAGGTGCGCGACGTGTTTCATCGCGTCCATGCCCAAGCGCTCGCCGAGTTGCCAGCGTACACCGAACAAATGCTCGCCGAACCGATCGACGAACCCTACGCGGTTTCCGCCGATAAATGGGGGGCCCTCTGGTTTTGCTCGCATCACGAGATGTTGCACGCCGGCCAGATTGGTTTGCTGCGTCGCCAACTGGGGAAGTCACCGCTGCGTTGACGCGACGGCCGGTCAGGGGGGGGACTGGAGCGTTGCCCGCAGGTGGGCATCGAGAAACTCGATCGTGCCGACAGCGTGGATTTCGTGGCGGCCGTCGAAAAATTCGATCCGTGTCCGGTCCGCAAGGCCCAGTTCCACGTAGCGGCGGCGGACGCGGGCGTATTCGTAAGCCACCCATTCGTCGAGTCCGACGCCGTCCTGGTGACCGCGTTCGACCATAAACGGCCGTGGCGCGATCAACCAGGCGATTTCGGCGTAGTTGAACCGATCGGCGAAGTCGAATTCGGTGTGTTCGTGTTCCAGGGTGAACATGAAACTGAAACCATCGTCGATACTGGTATGTTTCCAGACTTCTTCATTGAAGTCTCCCGAGCAGATTGATAACGCGTAACCGGGCAAGACAGCCGGGATTAACATGGCAGATTTGCCGCCATAGGAGAGTCCATAAAACCCGATCCGTTGTGCGTCGACGGTGGGTAAACTGGACAGCCACTTCAGAATCTGTTCATGCTGTCGCACCATCGGCGCAAAAAAGGTCATTCCCAGGGCGAATGCTTTGCGTTGCAAAGTCCGGTATTTTTCTTCGCCCAGATAGAGATTTTGCGGGGCAAAAACGATGTAACCTCGGTCCGCCAGTCGCGCGCCGAGCGAATGGTACGGGGCGCTGTCTTGTTCGGGGGAACAGATGTCCTGGGGCCGCCCTCCACGGCCGTGCTGGACGACGACCACAGGGCGGCGCTCGCCGGGCGGGATGGCGTGGGGAAGCAGCAATACGCCGCAGGCAAACACGCCCGGGTAGACATCCAGTTTGACTTCGAAACCATCCCAGCGGTCGTTCTGGTAAATCCGCCGCGTGTGGGCTGCCGGGGGCAGGCTGGCGGGCGGCAGACGGCCAATGACTTCGTCCCAGAACAGTTTGCGATAACGCCTGGTACTCTCTTGCCACTGCTTGATGGAAGTGGCGTCTGCTGCAGACCAGAAAGCGCGGCGGCGAAAACGACTTTGTCGTAGATGTTTCTGTACGTGCGTGACCCACTGGCGAAACATCTGACGCTGCCGTTCTTGGGCATCATAGCCTCGACGGTGGTCACGGAGAGGCTTGGGTTTGCTGGATCGTGCCTGGGAAATTCCCAGTCGCTGCAGAAAGTGGTCGAGTGCCGCGGCGGAGCCGGCCGGTCCAGCACCCTGGTCACTGGCGACGAGCGCGAGCTGATTGGCGCGCTGGAGCTGTCGGTAGTAACCGGCCGCTTTACTGAATTCAGCGCGGACTTCATCCAGCGAGGGAGTTTGCAGGGTTCCCCTGGCGGCGTCGCCCTGGCCCTGGGTGACTTCGGGTCCACGACAGGCTTCGATGACCAGACTGCGCGGGGCGATCAGACTGGCGATTTCGGCGTCGCCGAATTCCCGCAATTGCCCGTAAATGTTGCGGTCGACCGTTTCTTCAAACACCCGTTCACGCGGCTGAAAATAGCCGCTCACCAGTGTCCCCTCAATCCGTCGATCCAGGGCTGCAGCATACAGCGCCAGTAATCCACCTTCACCGAACCCCAGACAACCAATCGGCAGTGGCTCGGTCCGTTGCGCGTTGGCGTGTTCAAAGTAATCGACAGCGGCCAGCAGACTTTGCACCTCCAAACCAATCAGATGACGTCCCGCGACAAAGGCCTGACGGTAGATAAATTCGCGATGCGACTGGCGGAGCATACGCACGCGGGGATTTCCCGACCAGCGATGGTCGCGGTTGACCAGTCGGGGGATCAGGACGCGACAACCACGCTGGGCTAGTTGCAGGGCGATCCCGAATTGTCCGTGTTGCGGAGGATCGAGTCCGGCCAAGGTCTCGGGTGTGGTGTCGGCATCCGCGACCGCCACAATTTCAGCGCGGGGCGCCTGGCGTGGTTCGAGCAGCAGGCCTTCCATCGAGACATCTGCGAAGACGGTCCAGCGCACCGCCCAGATACGAACCTGATCGCTGTCAGCGAGCAGGGCGGGTTCCTGCAGGGACCCATAGAGCTGGAGGTCCTGCGGAGCTGCGCGTGGATCGACCGCACCGATGGCCCGCGCCAGTCGCTGGCGATTGGCAGCCACCGAGTCACGGTAGGCGGCCAGACTGGCATACTGGTGGTGCCAGTGGGTTTTGCGGGTCACGGGTGACTGCTGAATCAGCTTGAGGAGATAGCTGTCGACTGCCTGCAGATTTGCCAGTGCCAGATCAGTTGCCCCGATCAGCGGCGCGGTTCCCGGCAAAGGTACGATATCGTCGCCGCGCACGGTGGTGGGGGCGCGGTCCAGCGTGATCAGAAAACCCAATGTGATCAGAAACCCCAGCTTGCCCAGAGGGCCCGTGGCGCTACGCAACATGGTCTGTACTGGAGAAAACAGGGAGTGGTGGAATTGATTGGTCACTCGACGACTTTCAACGGCAGGAGACAACTGCCGTGGTAGATGGCCTCATCTTCCACAACACCAACTGCGTAGCAGCGCAGGAAAGGGATCGCTCCCAGAGGCGCGTCCGAGTTGGCGACAATCTGCAGCACTCCCGATTCGGTTTGGCCGACAAATGTGACGCCACGGCAGAGCAAGCCGCCCACACTGGTGACATCGCGGGCCGTTGCCAGTTCGGTGTGGATTTTGTTGATGAAACCGTTAATACGTCGGACGGTGTATTTGACTTGGATCACCTCACCCCGTTTGATTGCCCGCGGCGCGTAGGGGTCGAGAGCGACTTGGAACGCCGGTGGATGGACCTCGAAATTCACTGCGTTACTGTGGACGGTGATCGGCTGGGTTTTCTTGTCTTCACCGGTAGGTATGGTTGTGCTGGCTTGAATTCCCAGTGTGTATTTTCCCACGGGCAGGGTTGGCGGGAGATAAAAGCTGAGATAGCCTTTGTCTCGATTGGCCGGAATGGTGACTGTTTGGTTGGCGATCTGGCCGGGGACACCGACACCGATCAATTGGACATCGGCACGGTGGCTAGGATCTCGCCGTTCCACGTGCACTGCCACATCGAGAATACCGCCCGGTGAATGCCGCACACTGAGCTCTCCGTAAAGATGGTGTTTGCGGGGTTCATGGCCGTTGGCAGTGATCCGCAGCGGCGCTTCACCGACGACCGCCAGGGGAAGCTCAGCGGTCAGGCGACTCCAGCCATTGGGAGTGCCCCCACGTACGACCACGCCACCGCGCGCTGGGCGCGGCGGGCCGCTGGCTTCAAATCCTTCCAGTTGTAGCGCACCGATATAGGGTTCGGCAGTCTCATCGGCAGAGACGACCACCTGGCCGCGTTCCATGCCGGGGCCCAACCAGACATCGGGACAGGAGACACCGCTCGGCAGACCGCGCGCGGCGATGCGGATGGAACCGGTGAGCCCCCGCCGCCGGAAGGCGACAATATCCAGCATGGAGCGTCCTCCTCGGTGTACATTCAAACCGGCGGGACCTCCATTGTGGGGAATCACCGCCAGATCCAGGCGCGGCTCTTCCCGGCGGATACTTACACGGTAGACGCGGCGGGGATCGACGCGGGCACCGCCGGTCAGATTGCGTACGATCAGCAGGAACTGTCCGTCGGCCGGCACGACCCAGCGTCCCGAGGGGTCGTGGTGACTGGTTGGGAGTGTCTTGCCGCCGACGTTGCGGCTTTCGTCGTGGCATTGAAACAACACATTCTGGTTGTCCGCGTCCAGCACACCAATCGCCAAATCGACCGGAGAGCCGATCCGTTGCCCCAGGCCTTCAAAATACAGGACCTCGCCACGGCGGGCATTGAAACGATACCAGTGTCGCTCGTCTCCCCGGGAGAGCTGGCCTGTGACCTCACACGGATACTCGATCGGCTGACTGCCCTGCGCGGAGCGATTGGTGCTCTGGCTGACGATGACCGGAACGTCGCTGATCCCGATCAACACGGGGGCGTGTGCGCCGGGTAGCTGGTAAGCAAATCCTTCGACTCCCGTTTGCGCCGCCGTGAATCCGAGTGGGAGCGGCCATTGACTTTGTGCCAGTGCGGCCGAAATTTCGACGACCCGTTGATCGAGCGCCGCGCTGGCGCCTTGGTTCTCCTCGGTGCCGGTTGAGGTCGCGTCGTTCAGGTTCCAGCCCAGCAGGCGCACGGAGGCAGCTTTACCGGCTTCAATGACCGCTGGCACAGCCACCGCGACGCGCGGCCCGTGATCGATGTCCAATCGGTAAAAGTGGTTGGCACTACCGGAGAAGACGACGTCGTGAACACGGGCTACGTAACGTCCATCCTGCGGTACCTGAAAGTCCATGACCGTATCAATACCGACGTGGGAGCGGCTGGCCACCAGCTGTTTACCACTGGCATCGAACAGTTCCAGGACCGGGTGCAAGGTCGAATCGATTCTCTGCGCCCAGCATTCCAGTACAATCCGCTGGCCTTTGGTTGCGGAAAACTGGAAGTAATCCTGGTCCCCGCCGGCCGCGATGACACCATTGACCACACTGCCGGTCACCACCGCACTGGCCATGGTCAGTGCGTCGTTGGGTTCCAGTTCGTGTTGTTCAGTCCGGTGGCTGATTTGAAAAGTGCGTGCGGAACTCAGTCCGTTCTGGCCCACGGCTCGCAGGTCGTATAAACCGGGAGGTGTTGTGGCGGGAATCGTAGCGCGGAACTTGCCATCTCCCAGAGGTTCGAATTGAACGCCCGGGGCTGTGCAACGCAACGCACGAAGACCTTCCAGACCGCTTCCTTTGACCGTGATTTCCAGAGAGCTACCTGCGCGACCACCGGCCGGAGCAACGGTGTTGAGTACCGGGTTCGGCAGCTGACCGTGACCGCTTTGCCAGAGCAGGAGCCACCCGGCGAGTGCGACACTCCAGGACCATGCAGGGATCGAACTTCTGTGTTTCATGAGCCAGGTCATCCGGACAGAGGAGACGCGGATCGCGCCAGGGGGCCAGCTCTGGCGTCCGCGGTTGGGGGATTCGTTCTACACGGGGTTTCCGTGCTACGCCGTGTCCAGTGTACACGCAATCGAGAGGTGAACTCAATTCAAGCCACGTACGGCTACGTGGGATACGGGTTACAATCGGCGACTGGCCTGGCTGTTTGTGAGGGCGTTACCTTCCATCGGCCTGAGTGGTGAGTGCCTCGCGCAGGCGCTGGGCTACGATTTGATCTTCACCCGGTTCGAGCATGAAGACCGAGATCAAGAACCCTGCACTACCTGTTCCATGAACGCGGGCGGTACGGATGGGCGGTTTGCCGGCGGCGAGTCGCTGGCCGACCTGCGCGGGAGTCACGTCAATCTGCTCGCGATCCCAGTCGATCAACAGGTGGGGTACCGCGTTGGCAATCGGCGGGACGATTGTGTTGGTTGTCAGGGTCGGCAGATCGCGGATGGCGGCGGCGATCGTCTCGATGCGTGCCAGCCAGGAGTTCCACTCGGCGTCGTGGTCGAGCTGGACAAACCGTTTGACGGCAGCCCACATCGCGACCATATCTTCTTTACTGACTTTCATGCCGCGGCCAATATTGCTGCAATAGGGGGCGGTATTTCGTTTGGCAGCGTCGATCAGTTCCCGCCGGCCGAGCAGCAGGCCGGCATCCTGGGGTCCTCGAATCGCCTTGCCGCCGCTGAAGACGACCAGATCAAATCCCATACGGTTGTATTCCGAAAGCCGCTCCAAGGGAGGTGTGTCTGCCGCCGCGTCGAGTAGCGTGGGAATGTTCCGACTGCGGGCGACCTGGATCCACTCGGTCCGACTAATTTGGCCCGCTTCTTCGTTGACGTTGTAGGAGAACATCAGCGCGGTGCGTTCATTGATTGCCCGTTCCAGATCTTCACGGGACTCGACATCGACCAGTCGCACTCCACATGCCTCGACCAGGTGATCGTAGCAGGCGCGATGACTCTTTTGCCGGATGACTTCGATGCCCTGATCGGGGTGCAAGGGTAGCTGCGCAACACGTTCCGGGTCTTTCCATGTCAGGGCGGCCGCGGTGCCGACCAGAATGCCGCCTGCCGCACCTGTCGTGACCAGCGCGCTTTCCACCTGCAGGAGTTTGGCGATTTCCTGGCCCACTCGCTCCTGCAAGGCCAGCAAATCGACGAAATGCCGGGCAGCGGATTGCCAGGCGGCCTGCACTTCGGGTGGCATCAGAGAGCCGCCCATGGTGGTAATGGTTCCGGCGGCGTTGATCAGGGTCTCGACGCCCAATTCCGCGTAAATGTCGCTATGCACGTCCGCTTTCCCTTGTGCCTCTGAGGTTGAGGTGCTGAGTAAACCGCCGACTGCAGTTCCTGCTCCAGCTTGCAGGACGCGCCGCCGGGAAACATCGCGTTCATCGGTCACGAGATCACCTCCAGTGGTTTCTGGTCAAACGGTCGAACCGGGTTCGGGACGGCTCAGCAACAACCTGCATTGTAGGCGATCGGCAACCGCCGGGAGACAGTGTGGCAGAGAGCGGGTACGGACTGCCAGGCCGGGCGTGCTGGAACCGATTTTCTAGGCTGCTGAGCGGGGCTTGCGCGGGGGCATCCGCAGATTGAACAGGCCGAAGATTTCGTCCTGGTTAAGACCCGCGCTAGCAGGGGTTCCGGCGACCGAGAAAATGGTCTCAAAGAGCTCCCGCTTTTCCTGCAACACCTGATCGATGTGTTCTTCGATGGTGTTGATCGTCATCATGCGAGTGACGGTTACCGGGCCGCTGGCACCGATGCGATGGGCGCGGTTGATTGCTTGATCTTCGACGGCCGGATTCCACCAGCGGTCAAACAGAAACACATAGCGACAGAATTGCAGGTTCAGACCGACACTTCCGGCACCGTAGCTCATTAACATCAGATGACAGGACGGGTCGTCGCGAAACTGATCGATCACCTGGTCTCGCTTGCGGGCAGGAATCTTGCCGTGGTACTCCAGGACCGGTAGCGGTTGCAGCGCCGTGCGGATTCGTTTGAGGGAATCAACCCATTGACTGAATACGATCGCCTTCTGACCGCTGGCAATAACTTCTTCGAGGTCAGCGCGCAATCTTTCCAGTTTGCTGCTGCTGCCCTCAGCGGGGTCAAAGTTACAGATTTGTTTCAGACGTAACACCAGTTCGAAGACGTGTTGAATCGTCAGTTCGTCGCCCATTTGGGTCAAACGTACTACGCCGTGTTCTTCTGCTTCACGATAAGAAATCCATTGTTCGGGTGTCAGGTCCAGCTCAGCGTCGCGGAACATCTTGGGGGGCAGGTCGGTCAGGACTTCCTCTTTCCGCCGGCGGAGGATATAGTCGCGCGCAGCCAGGCCCATACGCCGTGCCTTCATATTGCTCGAGAGATGCCCGGGCGAGAGAAACTCAAAAATACCGACCAGGTCTTCGGGGCTGTTCTCGACCGGCGTACCGGTAAGTGCCCAACTGCGAGTGCGACGAATGGAGCGGGTCACCTGGCTGGTGGCGCTGTGGCGGTTCTTGATCCGCTGCGCTTCGTCCAGCAGGACGAGATCGAAATGTAGCCCCTCGTTGACGGCAATTTGATAGTCTCGGACGAGCAACTCGTAGTTTGCCAGCAGTACCGGTGTGGCCGGTTGTTGCCATTGCCAGTTGCGTCGCGCTTGATTCCCTTCAATAACGCCGACGGGAATTTCGGGCGCCCAGAGTTGGAATTCGCGCTTCCAGTTGGTGACCAGCGGTTTGGGGCAAATCAGCAGGACGCGTCGTAGTTCGCGCGCGTGGAGTAGCAGGCGAATCGCGGTGATTGCTTGCATCGTCTTTCCCAGTCCCATTTCATCGGCCAGAATGGCGGCGTGCCGCGGAAACAAGAAGGCGATGCCCTCGAGCTGGTAGGGAAACGGCTGAAAGGGGAAACGGAGCTCGCCGGTAAGGGCCTCCAGTGGGGGCTGGAGGACGTAATACAATCGATCCTGCAGCTTGATGATGTCCTGTGGTGGCTTAATGCGGGTTGTTCGCTTGGCGTTGTTGGACTTCTCCTCGACTGCGGCACGCTGTGAAGGTCGCTTGGGTTGCGTGTCGAGCACTCCCAGATCGGCTGCGGGAAGTTCCGGGAAGGTGAATCCAAACGTGCGGATTGCGGGCTGTCGGAGTGGGACATTGATCGTGGCTGGCGGCGGGTTTTGCACCGGCAGCGGTTTCAGGACGATCCGCGGCGCCCGTGCCAGCGCCGTTTGCCAGCCGCTGGGAAACAACTCAGCCGGCAGCGACAGATTGATTGCCTGGCAAGTGGGCAGCCCATCCAACAGGGCGTTCCCATCCGCGGCGGGCAGCGCTGCTGCTGCTGGCCTAGGCGGCAGCTCCGGAAGCGGGGCCGGCGGCGGTTCGCTGAGCTTCGGTAATGGCTTCTCGAATGCGCTCAAAAGGTTCTCTCAGGTGCAAATCGTCCAGGTGTGTTTTCCAGGCCCGTTCGACGGTGGCCCTGTCGGTCAGGTGGCTGCCCGACAGGGCACAGGAATAACGGCCCAAAGTCAACCGCTCCGCAGGCTCGGCGCTCGATGTGGCGGTAATGTTGTGTTTCGGGGGCGCGCCGCCGGACGGTTTGGCCGCTGGCAGAACCTGAATCACGGGAAGATCGACGGCCGCGCGCACGGCGAGCGTGTGGGACTGATCGGTGCAGACAAACAAGGGGCGCGTGCGGGACTTGGAGATCAGCGCGCCACCGATTTGTTCTCCCCACAGGTAGGGGTGCAATGTCGGTCCATAGAGGATTTCCTGGGCCCGGTTGGCTTTCACCGGAGCAGTACATTGGAATTCCAAGGGCCGTCCGCTGGCATTCAAAACCAGATAGCCACCCAGGAACGAACCGCCACCGCTGTCCACGACGGTGAGGAATCCGACGCTGGGTACAGAGTTGGGTTTGCGGGTGGATGGCATACGGACCGAGGTGTCAGTTTCAGGAGATGAAATGGAGGCCGCGATCGGGAACCGGCCCCTCGCCACTCCATCGGGTCCAGAGTGGGAAGAACTTTAGCGGTCGCTGTCACGGAATTGGTTGATCCTGGCGGTTGACAAGGGAGCGGATTTGCCAGAAGTTGTGTGCTGTGCGGCCTCTGGGCCGCTGCCGCCGCAGGTTCCTGTCTGTGTGCGGCGCCATGACCGTGAAGGTCGCGGCCAGTCCAAGCCAGAGTGGCGGAATTGGCAGACGCGCGGGATTCAAAATCCCGTGCCCGCAAGGGCGTGTGGGTTCGATTCCCACCTCTGGTACTTCGGTAGATTGGATATCGGGTGGCCTGTGCTGGCGGTCGCCGCCGTGTTCCGGGCGGTAGCCTCGGTCCAGCGGGCAGCCAGTGGCATGCTGGCACGGCAGGTGCTAGCGGATCGAACCGGTTGCTCCACCCGTTCGGCAGCCGCGCGTTGACAGCCGCTGTCGCGCCGCCGACCCGGCTGAAAATATCGAGAAGAACCGATCATGTCTGCACGCGGTGGGGTCTCTGTGTTGTTGTTTGACGGAGTCGAGTTACTCGATTTCGCGGGTCCCATCGAGGTCTTCAGTGTTGCCGCCCGCTACGTAGAGCCCTCGTTTGGGGTGCAGACCGTGAGCCAACACAGTGAGGTCGTGACGACCCACAATGGGCTGCGCGTGCTACCGGACTTGCCATATGAAGATTGCCTGTCCCCGCAAGTCCTGGTGATTCCTGGGGGCAGAGGAACCCGACAACAACTGGAAAACCGGCACCTGTTGGCCTGGCTGCCCGCCGCGGTCCAGAGCGCGGAACTGGTGATTTCGGTTTGTACGGGATCGTTGTTGTTAGCGGCGGTGGGCGTGTTGGACGGTCTCCGCGTTACGACACATCACGCGTCACTGGAAGCCCTCCGACAGCTGGCACCGGCAGCGACTCTTTGTGCGGGCGAGCGGTTCATCGACAATGGCAAGATCATCGTTGGCGCAGGGATCGCGGCAGGGCTCGATGCGTCGCTCTGCGGCGTGCGGAAGTGGTTGGGTCGCCAGGCGGCCGAACAGACGGCCACCCATATGGAATACCCGGTACCCTGGAAGACGTCTGATCCCTAGTGCCCAAGGCGTCCACGGCTTTGGTGTGGGATCCCCGTGGCACCCGGCGCGTGCCCGCCTGGTGTTGCAAAAACTGCTATGTTGTGTTGCGCTGGTGTGACATGGTCAGCGGGTGCGATGCGGCGCATACGGGCCGCACACGTTTTCGATTGGCGGGATCGACCTGACGCTTTTGTTGCCTGCAGCCTGTCTGTGCACCGAATACCGCCTGTGGATCAGATGCTCCTGTTGTGAAGGCCGTTGTCATGCCACTGTCGTCCGACCAGGTCACCGAGTATCACGATACGGGTGTGGCGACACCCATTGCGATCGCTTCGTCCCAGGAGATCGAGTACTACCGCAACGAGTTTGACCGATTGGAGTCCGAGGAGGGCGTACAGCGCGCGCAGAACCAACTTTTTGACCGGCATTTCGACCAGCCCTTTATCTGGGAGATTGCCAGTCATCCGGCCATTCTGGATAGTGTGGCCGCACTCTATGGCGAGCACCTGTTGGTGTTGTCGACGCATGTGTTTTGCAAGTACGGATCCAATGATCATTTCGTGGCCTGGCATCAGGATCTGACGTACTGGGGCCTGGAACCCCTTGAGGAGGTCACCGCGTGGTATGCCATTGACGATAGCGACCTTGAAAATGGCTGCATGCGCGTGATACCGGGACGGCACCCACAGCAGCTGTTAGAGCACGGGCGTTCTGACCAGGCGGGGAACTTGTTGAGTGTCAATCAAGCAGTCGCGGTTACCCCGGAGGATGAAGCGCAAGCCATTGATTGCGTATTGCGGGCGGGTGAAATTTCCTTGCACGAGGGAACTGTGGTGCATGGGTCGCTTCCTAATCGATCCCAGCGCCGGAGGTGTGGTGTGGCGGTGCGCTATATTCCGGCGCACGTGCGGCCACTGGGTGCCGGTCCTCTTGGTACCGACTGGAAATGGCGGCCAATCCTGGTCCGTGGCAAGTCACAGCACGAGCATTTTGACCTCGTGCCGCCACCTTTTTCAGCCAGTTCCTGAAGTCAGGTCGCCCGCCGCCGGCTGCGCATCAGTCCTGCTTCGCGGGGGCCGGCTGAATCTCGTCTCCTACCTGGAGGTGACCACCCTGGACGACTTCGGCGCGGAGTCCCCCACGGTGTAGCAGTGACTGTTTGATGTTCGGGTATGTCAGTTTTTCCAGATGGCCACACGGTTCGCATAATTCGACACCACGCAGAATCACTTCCCCGACGCAAAAATCCTTGCCGACGAGGTGGTTCAGCGGTACGTCTGCTGTCAACAGATTCCGCCGCGTATCGAGATGCGTGATGTTGACCGAGTAATCACGCGCCGCGGATTGAAGCGCTTCGCGTTCAATCAAGGTGACCTGTTCTAGTGGTTTGGCAGGACCTTTCTGAAAGGTGCCTTGACCGGTCGCATAGCGATCACCCTCCAGTCCCTGGCCCGTGATCGCTGTGACCCGCTGCCGGGCTTCCATGGGCTGACTGCCCGTGGTGGTGATGCCAATGGCGAGCAAGCTTCCTGTAAACATCAACGGGTCCTCGTCGCGAGTCCAAGTGTGTGGATAATAGAGCTTATCTCTCCTGGCACCGGCTGAAAACAGGAACGCCCGGAATCGCTGGATCCAGTGGTGATCTGGTAACGTTTGACGGCATTAGAAACGGCACGAACCAATTCGTGAGAGCTTATGGACCGGGGTGAATTTCGCGCCGAATTACAGCAACGCGTGGTGGCGCATGTTCAGGCGACCGATTATCGGCCGGTCAAACCGCGTGTGATCTTGAAGCAACTCGGTTTGCATGCGGACCACCGCGCCGATTTGAAGCGGGTCCTCAAGCGTCTGGTCAAGCAGGGACAAATCGCCTACGGTCCGGATCATCTGGTGTTGCCGGTGCAGGCCGCGCCGCAACAAAGCACATCGGTGACAGGTATTTTCCGCCGCGCCGCGGGGGGCTATGGATTTGTCCGTCCGCAAGCGGCCAAACCGGAGGTGGGCCGCGAGTTAGATATCTTCGTTCCCCTGCGGCGTTCGGGTGATGCCGCCAGTGGCGACCGGGTGCGGGTGGCGGTGACCACGCGGACCCAGCATGGTGAGGTGCGCAGAACGGGGCGCATTCTGGAAGTCCTGGAGCGCCAGACCCACACCTTTGTCGGTGTCTACCGCGAACGCCAGGGATCAGCACACGTGCGGGTGGATGGGAATCTGTTTCCCGATCCTGTCCCGGTGGGTGATCCGGGCGCCAAAGGGGCGCAAGGTGGCGATAAAGTGGTGATCGAGATGGTCCGTTTTCCCTCCCACTGGCAACCGGGCGAGGGCGTGGTGGTCGAAATTCTGGGTCCCCGCGGCGCACCGGGTGTCGAGACGCTGTCAATCTTGCGGGAATTTGGTCTCGATGAAACCTTTTCGGAAACGGTGCTGGAGTCCGCACGGGAGCAGGCCGAGCGGTTTGACGAGGCGATCGGAGACCGCCTCGATTTGACGCAGCTGACCGTAGTGACCATTGATCCAGCAGATGCCCGTGACTTCGATGATGCGATTTCGCTTGAGCGTTTGCCGGGTGGGAATTGGCGATTGGGAATTCACATCGCGGATGTGGCCCATTTTGTGCCGGTGGATTCGCCGCTGGATCAGGAAGCCCGATTGCGAGGGACCAGCGTCTATCTGACGGATCGTGTTGTCCCCATGCTGCCCGAGATCATTTCGAACAATCTGGCCAGCTTGCAGCCAGAACGCGTCCGCTATGCGCGAACGGTGTTTGTGGAACTGGATGCAGAGGGAGTCCGCCTAGCCAGTGAGGTACATCGATCTGCGATTTGCAGTGATCGCCGGTTTACCTACGAGGAAGTCGATGATTTCCTGGCGGACCGAGCGATCTGGTCGAATCGCCTCCGGCCGGATGTGCACCGCTTGCTCGGTGAGATGCATGAGCTGGGCATGCAGTTGCGCCGCCGTCGCCTGGACCAAGGTGCGATAGAGTTGACGTTGCCGGAAATCAAGATCGAGCTGGACCGTCAAGGCAAGATGACCGGTGCGCGGCTGTTACGGCAGACCGAAAGCCACCAGCTGATTGAGGAGTTCATGCTGGTCGCCAATCAGGCCGTTGCCGAACAGCTCGCGGATGACCAGCGGCTGTTCCTGCGGCGGGTTCATCCACCGCCGACGCCGCGCAAGCTGCATAGCTTGACGCGCTTCGTGCGGTCTCTGGGAATTGAATGCGATAGCCTGGAAAGTCGCTTTGAGATCAAGCGGGTGATCGCCAGTGTCCAGCAGCAACCGGCGCAGCACCCGGTCAATATGGCGGTATTGCGCAGCATGCAAAAGGCGGTGTATGGACCTCAGGACGAAGGCCATTACGCACTACATAGTCGACACTACACCCACTTCACCTCCCCCATACGGCGGTATCCCGACCTGGTTGTACACCGGCTGCTCGACGCGCTGGCCGCTGGCCAGACACCGGATCAGACATTCCCCCAGCTCGCCGAACTGGGAGGCCATTGCAGCGATCGTGAGCAACGTGCCGAAGCAGCTGAGCGACAGCACACCAAAGTCAAATTACTGGAATTTTTGAGTCACCGGATTGGCAGCACGCTGCCGGGCGTGATTACGGGTGTTGAGAAAGTCGGGTTGTTTGTCCAGGGGCTTACACTTCCTGCGGAAGGCCTGGTTCCAATTGCCACACTGGCGGATGATCACTACCGTTTTGATGCAGACTCCTACAGCCTGGTTGGCTATCGGGAAGGCAATGCATTTCGACTGGGTGACCGGATTGAGGTCTCCGTGGTCCATGTCGATGTCGATCGCCGCGAACTCGATTTTCGGCTGGCGGAAGGAGGCGGCCGGCGGGGCTCACCGCGCCGTCCGCGTCCGAAAAGCGGTGGCCGTCCACGCGCTGGTGGCAAGCCAGCACGGGGTGCCCGATCACGGCGCAAAGGAAAAAAGCGAACACGCTGATGTGGGCATCTGCAGCACCCGCCACGGCGGACGTTTACAGGTCGTGGTCGCTCGGTCGCACCCCTTTGGTAAAGCTACCGAAGCCAAACGGAGTTGGCTTGTAAGGTCCCACGTAATCGACGTTACTGGAGGGGGTGATCTGGTCTTCCAGGCGGAGTCCCCAGTAACAGGCGTTGACCAGCAGACGGCGCAGGCCAGCGCTTTGCAAATCCATCGAGGCTCCCATGGTCGTACAGACAATGCGCGCCTGTTGGCCGGACTCACTGGTGTGTAGTTTGGTCCAGACGAGTGGCATCATCGGCTTGTTCTTGGCGCCTTTGACTGGGGGATCGTCTGCTTGCATGCCGGCCACGACCTGTCCGTGAACCAGCACCTGGGCGTTCTTGGGCAGGTTGCGGACCCCGTATACGTCGGTCGGTCCCCAAATGTCCCGCACGCCAGTCAAGATAGCGTGCGTTTTGAATTTCGGGTTCAGAATGCCCCGCGTGCTTTCCCGACCATGATGTCCGTGGTGGTTGATCCAAGTGTCTCCGAGGACTTGTTGTCCAAAACCGCCCGTCCAGCCTTGACTGTTGTAACTGTAGTTTGCGTAGGGACTTTTTCGATTCTTGGTGTAATTGAATGCGTGCGTGGAGGTCCGCAGCCCGACGATTGGTTTTCCCGAATTGGTGTAGTTGACGAAGTGCTTCATCTGCGCATCGGGCAATTCGCGAAAGCGCAGAAAGACAACCATCAAGTCTGCGGAATCGAGATGGTGGAGCCCCGGGATGTTGTTTTGATAGCTGGGGGTGATCTGTTTGGTCTGGGGATCGATGGCAAACAGGACCGTGCATTTGAATCCATGCCGCACGGCCAGAATTTTGGCCAGCATCGGCATGCCCTCTTCGGAACGATATTCATCGTCGCCGGTGACAAAGACGATATGTTTTCCCTGGCCCGGCCCTTTGTTGCCTTCGTAGACTACCCAGGAATCTTCGGCAGATGCGAACGGAGACATGGCGAACAGGACTCCCAAACCCAGAAAACAGCAGGTGAGTTGGTTACGGGACATGATCGATTTCTTCCGATAAGAGTAAAATGGCCAGCGAGTGCAGTGCCGGGCTGGATCGCTGGCGTATTTTAGTCGTTCTGATTCCCCGTTGTACCCAACAACCGGTTCCGGAGACTTGTTTTCAGGGGTCCTGCTGGATCTCGGTGTCCTGCCGGGGTTCGCGAGTACCTTTTATGGCGTCGGTCTTTCTTTTCCGCTAGTATGGTAGCGTGCGGGCGGATCTGGCGATCCTCGCTTGCTGCCATTTTTCAACCAGCCTTGCTGCTATTTCCAACCAGGTCGGCACCACAGCTAGGTGCCGCCAAGGAGCGAATCACTGTGTTAGATGTATTTGGTCCCAAGGTGGTCGATGCCAGGCAGGCATTCTGTGATCGGATTTCCCGACGGTCGTTGTTGAAAATTGGCGGCCTGGCAATGGGAGGTTTGTCGCTCCCACAGCTTTTGGAGGCGGAGGCCCGCGCAGGAGCAGGTCGTTCCCACAAGTCGGTGATCATGGTCTTTCTTTCCGGTGGCCCACCCCATCAGGACATGGTGGATCTGAAGATGGATGCGCCGGCCGAGATTCGCGGTGAATTTCAACCGATCGCGACCAATGTCGCGGGTACGCAGATCTGTGAGCATCTGCCCCGACTGTCGCAGATGATGGACCGGATTTCGGTAATCCGTTCGCTCGTCGGTAGCGAGGGACGCCATGCGGCTTTCCAGTGTCTGACGGGTCGCAACGTGAATCGTCAACCACCGGGCGGATGGCCGGCGCTGGGTTCTGCGGTTTCCAAGTTGCAGGGTGCTGTGGATGCCGGCACGCCTCCCTTTATCAGTCTCGCGCCGAAAATGAAGACGGGCACCTGGTCCGATCCTGGGCAGGCTGGCTATGCCGGGTTGGCGCATGCGCCGTTCACTCCGAATCGCGACGGGACCGTCAGCTTGCAACTCAACGGAATTACCTCGGAACAATTGGGGGATCGCCAGCAACTGGTGACTCAACTCGATCTTCTCCGTCGCGAAGTCGATGCTAACGGGGAAATCGAAGGGCTGGATGCTTTCTACCAGCAGGCGTTTGGTATTCTGACTTCCGACCGGTTGGCTGCCGCGCTGGATCTGGAAAATGAAGACCGACGCGTCCGTGATCGTTATGGTTATGGTTCTGATGAACCAGCCGGCTATGGTGACGCGGGACCTTTGAATAACCAGCATTTTCTGGCTGCCCGCAGACTGGTCGAAGCGGGGGTTCGCGTCGTCACATTGGCCTACGGTCGTTGGGATTGGCACGGGCGTCCGCACGGAACGAATTTTGAAAATGCCCGCGACCATCTGCCTATGCTGGATCAAGGTTTGACGGCACTCCTCGAAGATCTTCAGCAACGGGGCATGGATCAGGATGTGTCGGTCCTGGTATGGGGAGAGTTTGGCCGCACGCCGCGGATCAACAAAAACGGCGGTCGTGATCATTGGCCGCGCGTCGCCTGCGCCATGCTCGCTGGTGGCGGAATGCAGACAGGTCAGGTGATCGGAGCCACCAATCGACTGGGTGAATACGCCACGGATCGTCCGGTCCACTTTCAGGATGTGTTTGCGACGCTCTACCGAAACCTCGGAATCGATGTCAACACGGCGACCATTAACGATCTCAATGGTCGTCCCCAGTACCTGGTAGACCATAGCCACTACCAACCGATACACGAGCTGTTTTAGTTTCCGGTGGTTGTTCAGCGACTCCAGTCAACAGCTGCTGTCGCTCTCTGGCTTGTTTGCGTTACGGATGTTTTTCGGCTCCGGTAGCGCTGGTGTGCCTCAAGTTGCCGGGAGCAGTTACCGGATGTCAGCGGTTTCTCCCGCGGTGACTGCGGGCTGGCGTTGGGAGTCCTGGTGCTGGGAGAAGGAACGTTGCCTGTCATGGAACAACCACAGTTTGACTTCCGACACAATAACGCCGTGTACTGGGCGGCGTTTGACCCCGCCGGTCAGACCCTGGTCACGGCCAGTCTGGACAATACGCTCAAGCTATGGAGCCTGGAGTCGGGTGTCTTGCTGCATCGGCTGGCAGGCCATGTGGATGGTGTTTCTAGCGCGGCGTTTTCCAGCGATGGCAGCAAAGTCGTTTCCGCCAGTATCGACCGTTCACTGAAAGTCTGGGATGCGCAAACGGGGTCTTTGATCGCCACGTTGACTGGCGGCCATCAGAATCATGTGACCTGCCTGGCGCTTGCCAAATCGGCCCCGCTGGCCGCCTCGGGTGGTTTCGACAATCTCGTTCGGTTTTGGGATGTGTTGGCCGGGACTGTGGGCGCCCCGGGCGCAGGGCACACGGGTCCGGTGAAAGCGGTCGCTTTTTCTGGTGACGACCAGATATTGGTCTCCGGCAGCGACGACAGCACCCTCAAATGGTGGGAAGTCCCGACGGGTAAAGCGTTGCGCTCCATTCGCGCCCACGAGGGATCTGTCGAGTGCGTCGCCCTCCCAGCGACCGGTACCCTGTTGGCGTCTGGTGGTGAAGACCGCCTGGTCAAACTCTGGGATGCGACCACGGGAAAACCGCTCACGGCGCTGGCCGGACACACGCGTTTTGTCAAGTCACTGGCGTTTTCACCGGACGGAAAAACGCTGGCTTCCGGTGGCTATGATTCCGTGGTGCAGTTGTGGGATGTGAATACATCGCAGTTGGTGCGCACGATTCGTGCGCACCGCAACACGGTTTACAGCGTGGCGTTTTCCACTGACGGCAAATGGCTGGCGACCGCCAGTTTTGACCGTTCGATCAAGGTCTGGAAACTGGCTTAGCGGGTCGGCGTGCCTCCCGATCCGAGCACCCTCTTATGCATCGACACCGTTGACGATGTTGGGTAAACGTTCGCCGCGGACGCGTGCAGCGACAATACCGGCAACCGTTTCACGGAGTTTTCTCGCTGCTTTGACACTGGCAGATGCAATGTGCGAGGAGAGCAGGACATTTTCCAGTTGGGTCAAAGGATGATCCGCTGGCAGGGGTTCTGGATCGAACACATCCAGGGCGGCGCCACTCAAATGACCACTTTGGAGTGCTGTGACCAGTGCGGTGGTGTCGACCAGGTCTCCGCGGGCTACGTTAATCAGGATGGCGCCGGCTGGCATCCGGTTGAGTGTTTCACGGTTGATGATTCCGCGGGTCTGGTCGGTTGAGGGACAATGCAGCGTCAGCACATCGCTGCTTTCCAAGAGGGTATCCCAGTCGGACGCCACGGCACCAAGACTCTCGATGTCACTTGATTTGACCACGGGATCAAACACCTGCACACGGCAGCCGAATGCAACCAGTCGGCGGGCAACGGCACGGCCAATGCGGCCAAAGCCAACGACGCCAACGGCCAGATCGCAGAGGCTGCGCATCTGTTCCAGAGGCGCTCCCAATCCCCAGTCTCCGCTGACGACTTTCTGATGGTTGGCGGACAATTGCCGTGTGCAGCCCAGAATGAACGCCAGCGTTTGATCGGAGACTTCTTCGATGCAGTAGTCCGGCACATTGCAGACCGGAATGCCGCGCGTCCGCGCGGCGTCCAAGTCGACATTGTCGACCCCGATTCCATAACGCACGATGACCCCTACCCGCTGCATGGCAGCGATCACCTCGGCGTCGAGGGGTGCGAATTGGGTAATTACGTGGTCCGCGTCGGCAGTGAGTTCAATTAACGACGCAGCGTCCTTGCATTGACCGGCTGCCAGTTGGCAACCGAGGGGTTCGAGGATTGCGGATTCGAGGTCCAGGTTGGGGAACGTAAAATCAGTAACGGCAACTTTGGTCATGCGAGTATTCCCAAAAGGTTTTCTGGTAAACGTCTGGTTGCTGGAAAGAGGGCAAGGTCTGTGGCCAGAGTCGGATGGTCTTGTCCGGTCACAGTGGTTTTTTGGTGATAGCGTTCTGCGATGACAGTGTGAGTGAATCGGGAGGACGGCAGATATTTCTTGTCAGGACCGGTCGGTACAACGTTCCCGCAGCGTTCCCCATTAGCTGGCAGGAATCTTTCCGAACCATTCGATGTGTTTGCGTGGGCAGTAACGATAGCCGTGTTGCTGGCACCACGGTTCCAACCACTGGCGTTTGGCGAGGAGGGTTGGCTGGTCGATTCCCTGGGGCATCAAGAAGACCCGGTTGCGTGGAATTTGTGGGTAGTTGGCAAGATAACGAACCACTTCATCACAGTCGGTTGGCTGGTCGATCACAAATTTGATTTGGTAGGTGCTGTACGTATCGATCAATTGGCGCATCACGGCGGGGCGATGTCGCCGTTGTTCATGACGATCACGCCATTCTGCAGCGCGTTCCAATGAGGGAATCGAGTTCGCCAGTTTCGGACTGATGGACATCAGATCGCAGTGCAGCGGGAGAAATCGGGTCCCCGCAGTTTCCACGGTAATGTGGTGGTCCGTGGCCCGCAATCGTTCGCAGAGTAACACCAGGTCCGCGTAGATCATCGGTTCGCCGCCGGTAATCACCACATGGCGGCAGTCCAGTGCCTGCACGCGCTGGAAGACTTCCGGGACTTCCAGGTTTTCTCCTTGCGGGTCCCACGAAGTGTACGGCGTGTCGCAAAACCAACAGCGGAGATTACACCCTGTGACGCGCACGAAACCACTGGTGGTACCAGTCAGCACCCCCTCACCCTGAATCGATTTATAAATTTCGGCGATACGCACAGCACAATTTCAGAGTAGGGCCGGATGTTGGTCCGGGATAACCACTGTTGCCCGCCCCGTTATCTTGCCAGAATGCACCCAGAGGTGAACAGGAGACATTCTAAGGAGTAATTGATGGAGCCGCCAAACGCGTCGGTTCTTGAGGTTTTTGAGAACCAGCATCCACATCGTGATTACACGATTGAGATCGTCTGCCCCGAGTTTACGTCGGTTTGTCCCAAGACGGGCCAGCCTGACTTCGGGACCTTGACCATTGCCTACACGCCGGACGTGCTGTGTGTGGAGTTGAAAAGCTTGAAGTTGTATCTGCAGGCATTTCGCAATGAAGGGATCTTCTACGAACACGTCACCAACCGTATTCTGGATGAATTGGTCGATTTGCTGGCACCCCGCAGCATGAGAGTGATTGCTGCGTTTACGCCACGGGGAGGGATTTCGACCACGGTGACGGCGGTGCACGAGGTTGCCCGCTGATGCCAGCGGTGCCTCGCAGTATTGCCAGAAACATGTTTTTCGCGTTGTGGGAGTCCGCTACGGGTGGCCAAAAACCCGTTTCCGCGGCATCCCAGCTTGATCCCAAGTCGATCCTAGCGCACGATTCAGAGGTCACGGGTGACCGATGCCAGTGCGCTGATCGAGGCGTCTGGTCGCTGTCAACGGTCGATCTGCTCGGCGCGCGTTATGTCGTCGGGTGGCCGGTGTGCAGTTTCCCGGTGTTCCAGGTGGAAAGTTACGTTCCTTCGGCGAGCTTGTGTTTCGATTATGGTAGCGCGCGACAATTTGCAGATTTTTGAGCAGTTGCAGCCCGGCGATCGTGTTGAATTGACGCACGAAGTCAAAGTCGGTTTTCGCCAGTGGACTTCGGTGACGCAAGGTACGGTGATCCGTACCGAACGTCGTCGGCACGGATTGCATCATGACCGAAATCGAGATGACAAGGTGTTTAGTGATGTGATTGTGTTGTCCGCTGAAGATGGTTCGCGAACGACTGTGACTCTCGATGAATTCACCGAATTGAAGAAACTAACCGGAGAGTCTTCCTGATCCGGGGTGCGGCGCGGCCACGGTTTCTCTATTCACGCAATGATTTACAGGACCGGTCCAGCAGCCCGTGCTGGTACGATTGGTTTTTGTCGCGTCGCGCTGGAAAACCTTTGCCCGCCTGTCGGATGTGAGTGCTATGAATCGTCTGCGACCTTCCCGTCTTACGTGGATCATCATGTTGGGAATCACGCTTTGGGGTGGTTTTCATACGTGGGGTGCGGCTTTCGGCCCGAACGGAGATCCTGACTGGCGTGTTTGGAAGGGACTTGTGATTGCCGCGTGCGTGGCCCTATTTCTGGGGTTCTGGGGGCTGATGCTGGTTATCCGTCGCCGTCGCCTGGCGATCGCTGCGGCACGCGAAGCTACTACTGCTGACGCCACACAACCCGCTGTCACGACTGCTGGTGAGTAGCGATCCTGATTTTCGGTGCTGTTATCGCCGCCGCGCCCGCGAGAGCCTGTGGCCCCAGATTGCCACGAGTTCATGCTGGTTGTGGTATGTTGATCGTGGTTTTATCACGTTGTGTTGACGCGGTCGCGTTGTAAACCTGCATACTTTCGGGAGCGTTCGATGCGAATTCTATTGGTTGGCAGTCTGGTATGCATGATTTCGCAGACCGTGTGGGGCGCCCGAAACTGGCCGCAGTTACACGGCCCTTCGGCAAATAGCCATGCGGAATCCACGCAGTTACCACTGACGTGGAGCGAAAAACAAAATGTGAAGTGGAAAACAGCCATTCACGGACGTGCCTGGTCCTCCCCGGTCGTCTGGGGAAACCAGATCTGGGTGACTACCGCGAGTGCTGATGGAAAGCGCATGTCCGTATTGTGCATCGATCGCGAGTCGGGGCGCATGCTGCATGATCGCCTGCTCTACGAGAATGAAAAGCCACGCTTTGGCAATGACTTTAATTCGTATGCTTCGCCGACTCCCGTCATTGAGGAGGGCCGGGTTTATGTGCACTTTGGCAGTTACGGGACTGCCTGCCTGGACACTGCGGACTGTCGCACACTCTGGTCACGGCGGGATTTGCCCTGCGATCATTGGCGCCGTCCCGGATCATCTCCGATCCTCTTTCAGAATCTGCTGATCGTGCACTACGACGGATTTGATTACCAGTATGTGGTAGCGCTCAACAAGACCACCGGGAAAACTGTCTGGAAAGTGGACCGCGATATCGATTATGGGAGTGACAACGGGGATGTTATGAAAGCCTACGGCACCCCGATCGTGATTGAAGTCAATGGCGAATTACAGTTAATCAGCCCGGCTGCGAAGGCCACGTTGGCATACAACCCGAATACGGGAACCGCCTTGTGGAAGCTGCGTTACCCACAGCATTCGGTGGCCATTCGCCCCATGTTTCGGGGTGGGCTGTTGTATCTGAATACCGGATTTGCCCCGGCCCAGTTGTTGGCGATTCGTCCCGACGGCCGTGGTGACATTACCGGGACACATGTTGCCTGGAGTGTGCGCCGCCGCGTTCCTTCGATGCCATCACAGCTACTCGTAGGGGATGCGATTTATATGGTGCATGATGACGGCGTGGCGACGCGCCTGGACGCCAGGACAGGAGAAGTCCAGTGGCAAGAGCGGCTGGAAGGGAAATACACCGCCTCACTTTTGTACGCACCTGGCCGTATCTACTGCTTTGACCGCGATGGTCGGAGTGTGGTGCTGAAAGCAGGAGAGACGTTTGAACGGTTGGCCGTCAACCATCTCGATGAAGGGATGATGAGTTCGCCGGCCGTTACGGACAAGGCGATCCTGCTGCGCACTAAGAAGTACCTGTACTGTATCGAGCAGTAGCAACCGAGCAGTAGCAATACCGCGTCGTGGGGGCCCACTGCGCAGCCGGCTCGCTGGCGCCTTTTCTCTTTGAAAGGATCCCTGCCATGTGGCAATTACGATTTTGGGTTATCCCCCTGGTGCTCACGGTGGCGGCGGGTCTGGCGACGGTGAGCTTCAGTCAGAATGCAGATTCGACCGACTCGCTTAAGCGCAGTGTGGATGAATTTTTTTCGGTGTTAGGAATTGACCAGAATGCCCAGCAGGCCTTTGAACGCCTGTTGGGACGCAGCCCTTTAGCCCGGCATCCAAGTATCCAGGAAATGCTGACGAAAGTTGAAGGCTTTGACGACAAATACGGGACCTACGTAAAACACGCGGTGGTCCTGGAACGCACGCTGGGTGCGGAAAGAAATGTGGTGTTTATGAAATACCTTTACCTGGCGGAGAACTATCCGGTGGTCTGGCATTTTACGTTTTACCGACGGCCGAGTCGCACCGGAGAGAATCGTGACTGGGTCTTGATTGGCGTCCGTTTTGATACCGATTTAGAGACGCTCGCCGTCGTGCCCAGGCAAACCGCTTCGTAATCCGTACGCCAGCTGGCATACAGGAGGGTGGTCCCGGGCAGGTTGCGAGACTTGTCCTTTCCCCCCGTGTATTGCATGGACTATGATGCGTTGCCTCAGGGATGCGGTCCTCGGGTTCCGGCAGTCCGCTGAGCGGAGGGTTGTGCAGGACGCGGCCCGGCGACCAGTTCGCGGGCCAGGATCGCCCCCCGGCCAGCACAAGGGGTAGCGCCGCGTTCTGGATGAGTAAAAAAACAGAGCACGAATTGAAGAGCAGCATGAGTCGAAAAGCATACCCGATTTCATCGGCCAGCAGTGGCCAGGATGAGTCCACGGAGCTCCCTTCCCACTCGGGAACGCGAGAAACGGTTGAATCGCTGGTGGTGGCGATTGTCCTGGCGTTCTTGTTTCGAGGCTTTGTTGCTGAAGCATTTGTGATTCCGACGGGTTCGATGGCCACCACGCTCTTTGGTCGACACAACGATGTGCAATGCTCGGAGTGTGATTACTGGTACCAGACGGGCGCCAGTGCGGAAAACGCGGATCGGCGCAGTGGTGAGGTGTTGGCGACGACCTGTCCGGTTTGCCGCTTTCGCATGGTACTAGACAAAGAGCATGAACCGAATCATCGGTCGTTCGATGGCGATCGTATTCTGGTCAGTAAATTCGATTACGACCTGGCTGAGCCCAGCCGGTGGGATGTATTTGTTTTCAAGTATCCCGCCAATGCCAAACAAAACTACATCAAACGGCTTGTCGGCTTGCCCAACGAGGAGCTGAAAATCCGCCACGGCGACGTGTACACCAGGCCGTTTGCCGGCGCTGCTTCGGCACCCGCTGACGAGGATCCTTTGGTACCGTCTGCTGCGTCAGGGCGGCCCGCCGAACTGTCTGCCGAAGTTAATTCCGCCCCTTGGCAGATTCAGCGAAAGCCGGCGCACAAAGTGGAAGCGATGATGCAAGTCGTCCATGACACAGATACGCGCTATAAGAAATTAGCGGCTGCAGGTTGGCCGGCGCGGTGGCAAACATGGTCGCCTGAAAAGGGATGGCCCGATGTATTGGAGGTCTGTTCTGCCGAAGGAAAAATCCCTCCCCTGGATGCGCGGCAAGAAGAGCAGTGGCTTCGCTATCGACATTTTGTGCCGCGACCCGATGACTGGCACTATTTGGGGCGCAAGAAGCCGGTACTCCCTCCGGGCATGTATTTCATGAAGCAGGATCCCTCGGATCCGCGCCGCGCGGACCAGCTGAGGGTTGGCTATCAGGTGCCGGAGCTTGGAGAGTTTGCCCGCACACTGGCAGGGCGTCTCAAACAGGAGGGATTTCTGGTTGCGGTCGATTCCGGTCCCCGTTCCATCCAGGCCCGGCACGCGGAAGCCAAACGCGCAGAAGTCCCGTTTCTGGTTGATATCATCGCCAGTACATCTGGTGAACCCAATGTTGTGCTCTACAAGATGTTTGATGCTGACCAGCGGCCGATCCCCTTGCGGGACGGCGTGGTTCCCTTGGAGGGCGGCGTGGAACCCCTCGTCGAGCTGTTGCATCGATGGATCTTGCCGCAGCGACGTTACGGTGCGTTAGTCTCCGATTTCTATGCGTACAATGCGTATCATTTGCACCTTCCTCGCCAGTCTGGTTTTGGGCCCGTTTTTACTGACGTTCGCAAGTACTCTGGGTATCACTGGGTCGGAGACCTGGTCGTCGAATGCGAAGTCATGGTGACTGGATCGGGAACACTAAAGTTGATGCTGGTGGAGGGCGGGGTCCGCTACGGTTGTGATATCGATATTGCCAGACAGGTTGCCACACTTTCGATCGATCAAGGCGAGGGCACTTTTGGGGACCCACCTGACCAGGATGCGAGGAAGTTTTGCCGGGCTGAGATTTCCTTGGCCACGGGTCGTTTCCAGCACCTGCGGTTCGCCAATGTGGATAATCAACTGTTGTTATGGATCAATGGCAAGCCGGTCCGTTTTGATGCGCCTGCGGTGTATCATCGCAGCGATTCGGTCGAACCACGCTGGAGCGAGCAGGACCCGGGAGATGCCGCACCGGTAGCTGTCGGAGCTGATGGTCTGCAGCTTCAGTTTGAGCAGTTACGGCTTTTGCGCGATGTTTACTACGTCGCACAAGATCAGACTTTTTTTCCGAACACACAACATGAATATCGTTTTCGTGGTGTCGGCTTTCCGGTGCTTGATGCCGAACAGATTTCTCTCCTGCTGACGCGGCCGCCTGAATGGTCAGAAACGCACCTGTTTCGAGCCCGTGACGAAGTGATGTTTCCGTTGGCACAGGATCAGTTTTTCCCGATGGGAGACAACAGTCCGGAGAGCCTGGACGGACGCCTCTGGGAAGCGTGCCCTAAATTTGTCGATCGTGAGCTGTTGCTAGGCAAGGCCTTGCTGATCTACTGGCCGCACAACTGGCGCAGCTCGTTTGCCATTGGCTCATTTCATTTTCCCGTTCCAAACCTGCGGCGGATGGGCTTGATTCGTTAGGGGGAAATGCTCGGAGTTTACTGGTGTGTTGCGGCCGGGGTGTGTGGGAGTAGTCGAGCCGCAGGCACTGTGGCGGTGAAATTCACCCGGCAACGTGACAGGTTGGAAAATTGCTCTTTCCGAAAAGTCGGCTTTGAGCGACCGTATAGGTAACGGAATACCGTATATTACGCGCACCTCAGGGGAAAACTGGTGCCCATTCTGGAAGCACAGGGGCTCGTCAAGTCCTACCGTCGCCGCCGTGTTGTCAATGGTGTCGACCTGTTGGTCGAACGTGGTGAGATCGTTGGTTTGCTGGGGCCCAATGGCGCCGGTAAGACGACTTCTTTCCGCATGATTTGTGGCATGATCGACCCGGATGAGGGAAGCGTGCGCCTCAACGGCCAGGATGTGACGAGTTGGCCGATGCACCGTCGTGCAGCGGACGGCGGAATGGGATATCTGGCCCAGGAGTCGAGCGTTTTTCGCAAGTTGACGGTCGAACAAAACCTGCTGGCGATGATGGAATTGCTGGGCGTTGGTCGCAAGGAACGAAAACGCCGGTGCACGCAACTGCTGGAACAATTTGAAATTGCCTCGTTGCGGCATCGTAAAGCGGACAAATTATCCGGTGGGGAACGCCGGCGGTTGGAAATTGCCCGTTGCCTGGTGTCCGATCCTGAGATCATTATGCTTGATGAACCCTTTGCCGGCATTGATCCGGTCACGGTGCAGAATATTCAGGCGATCATTCGCAAGTTGCGGAACCAGGACATTGCGTTTTTGATCACCGACCATGCGGCCCGTGAAATCCTGCAAATTGTGGATTGCTGTTACGTCATTGATGGCGGGCAGGTTTTTTGTCAGGGAAATCCTGACAAAGTCAAGAACGACCCTGAGGTCCAGCGGCGCTATCTGGGTGAACTGGATCCCCCCCAGGAGCCCCCCGTTTCGCTGGGGAACGAGGAAGATCCAGATGCACCAACCCGTTTACTGGCTTCATGATCCATGGTTGGCATTAGTTCACTTGGCGCTGTGCGTCAGGGGGCCTGGCGGCGGGCCAGTTGGGTGCCCAGGTCGTAGTGCCCAGGTCGTAGTGACAGAGCGCGTTACGCCAGATTGTGCTGTACGCGATTATCCGCTGAGCTTTTTTCCGGAAGTGGAGTTTGGCCCAGGCGGGAAATGCCTTCTGCAGGTGCCCAAATCGCGATGTTGACCCGTTACAGAGGCAGGACTATAATCGCCCGCCGCCTCTGGAAATGACCTTCGTTTTGTTCGCTGGAAAGGTCCGCGAGCGAAAGAAGTGACATACCGTCTGTGGCCGCGGAAGGCCTCTCCCGCAGCCCTTGTTGCCGCAGGAGTGGTTGGTGTCCTTTGCAACGGCCCTAGATGCTAAGGAGCAGGTTCGCCAGGCGACGGAGATCGTCGAACTGGTTGGTAGCTATCTGGAATTGCGCCGCCAGGGAACCGGCTACGTGGCACTCTGCCCCTGGCATGACGACACCCGGCCCAGTCTCCAGGTGAATCCCAATCGCCAGTCCTGGAAGTGTTGGGTCTGCGATGTGGGGGGCGATGTCTTCAGCTTTGTGATGCGTCAAGAAGGGGTGGATTTTCGGCAAGCCCTGGAAATGCTGGCGGAGCGATCCGGCATTGAATTGAGTCCCCAGCGCAAATCGCAGGTGGCACCCGGCAGCCCGAACGATAAGAAAACACTCTACGCGGCCACACGTTGGGCCGAAGCGCAGTTTCACGATTGTCTGCTCCAGGCTCCCGATGCCGGAGTGGCTCGTGATTATCTCGACCAGCGGGCGATTGAATCGTCATCGATCGAGCGGTTTCGTATTGGCTTTTCTCCCGGTAACTCGCATTGGTTACAGGATCGCGCCCGGTCGACCGGATTTTCTCCAGCTGTCCTGGAGGCGGCCGGGTTAACGCAACAATATGCCGATAGCGGAAGATTTCGTGATCGCTTTCGAGGCCGCGTGATTTTTCCGATTCGGGACACGATGGACCGCCCGATTGCTTTTGGTGGGCGTGTGCTGCCAGACGTCGCAAAACAAATCGAGCAATCTCGCGGGAATCCACCACCCAAATACGTGAATTCACCAGAGACGCTGCTGTTTTCTAAGAGCAGTCAACTCTACGGATTGAATATAGCGCGTCAGATCGTTGCCAAGACGCGCCACTTGGTCGTGGTCGAGGGATATACGGACGTGGTCATTCCCCAGCAGCACGGTGTCCATGACATTGTGGCCACCTTGGGTACTGCCCTCAACGAACGGCACATTCAACTGTTGAAGAGGTTTGTCGATCGCGTGACGTTGGTCTACGACGGAGACGAAGCGGGCCAGCGCCGGGCGTCGGAGATCCTCAAGTTGTTTGTCGCTGCCCAGCTCGATCTGCGCATTCTGACGTTACCCGATGGTTTTGATCCCTGTGATTTTGTCTGTGACGAGGGGGCCGACGCATTTCGGCAACTGGTCGAACAGGCTCCCGATGCGCTCGAGCATAAGGTGCGGATGGCGGTTTCGGGAATCGATTTGTCGCGTGAGACGCATCGGGCCACACAAGCGCTCGAGGATATTCTGGCGACGGTTTCTGAGGCGCCCCGTTTGCAAGGGCGTACGACAGAGTCAATGCGGCTGCGCGAGCAGCAGATTTTGGCTCGCGTAGCTCGACAATTCCGTTTGCCGGAAACTGAAATCCGTTCGCGGATGCGCGAGCTGCGATTGCGCAAGACAAGCAATGTTCCCGCCACCGCGGAATCTACCGAGCCACAGCGTTTGATCGAAGCGTTATCGGCGCGGGAACGTGAGTTGTTTGAAATCTTGTTAGTGCATCCTGAACTTGCGGCGGACGCCATGCAGCGTCTTGATACGACGCTGATGTCTTCGTCGCTGGTACAACGTCTTCTTGCGATTTACCAGGAATTCACCCGTGACGGTGAATTGCCTGAATTTAACCGGGTGTTGACTGTTGTTGATGACCCGGCCATTAAGAATCTTCTGGTTGAGCTGGACGAACGTGGGCGCCAAAAGGCCGAGTACGCCGAAGAACACGCGGCAGATCGATTGAATGGTTTGATCCGGGACTACGACCAGACCCGAACGACTCGCGAGAGTCGTCACAAGCTGATAGCCTTGGAGGAAGAGCAACTGAATGCAGAGCAGGAGCTGGACCTGCTTGATGAGTTGATCCAGCTACAACGTGAACGGCAAGGAATCTCCGCACCTACGGATGGGTAGGAGTCTTGTCGATGGGGTCGTACCCATGCACAGGCACGTCAAGGGCCGGTATCCATACGATCGACACGAAGGTCGATTGGGATGGATACATCTCGCCGCCCAGTGACTGTGGATGGACGATCCACCAGACTCCCAGATAGCGCAAGAAAGCGCAAAAGGAGCCGAGTCCATGGAATCTGTCGAAAAAGATCTCCACGAACTGATTGTCAAAGGACAATCACAAGGGTATTTGACTTATGACGAGGTGAATGCCTATCTCCCCGACGAAGATGTCAGTCCAGAGAAGCTTGACAATTTGATCATCGCTCTGGAAGAAATGGGTGTGGAGCTGGTCAATGAAGCACCCAAAGAGGAAACGCCCCAGACTCCCGCACCATCCGCTGCTGAAGTCCAGCACAAGCATGAACATGAGCTGGCCTCAATCTGGGTGGACGAACAGCAACGCAAATTGACCAGTGACCCGATCCGTATGTATCTCTCGCAGATGGCAGAGATTCCTCTGCTGACGCGCGATGAGGAGATCTCACTGGCCAAGAAAATCGAGGTTTCTCGAAAACGTTTTCGCCGCGCCGTACTGGGTTGCGATTACGCATTGCGGACGACAGTGGATACGTTGCGGCGCGTTCACCAGGGGGAACTTCCCTTTGATCGAACAATTAAAGTTTCTCTGACAGAGCAACTGACCAAAGAACAGATCTTGGCCAGGATGCCTCACAATTTGAAAACCCTCGACGCCTTGATCGATAGCAATCGCCTTGATTTCTCACGACTGATTCGCAAGTCGACCACGGCGAAAGAACGGCGCGGATTGCGCCGCGACTTTATTCGCCGGCGACGCAAGTGCCTGCAGCTTGTCGAGGAGCTCAGTCTGCGGACACGACGTATCCAACCGCTAATGGCACAATTGGAAGCGTTCGCCGACCGCATGGAGCACATTCGGTCTTTACTGCGCGCCCCTGGCAAGGACCGGATTAGTCAAAGCGAGCGGACCAATTTGCGCCGCGAGCTGAAGGACTTGATGAGTGTTACCCAGGAGAGCCCGCGTGGTTTGCGCCAGCGGTGTCGCGAGTGCCGCGTACGGTTTGAACAGTACGAGCACGTGAAGCGGCAGTTGTCCAGCGGTAATCTCCGTCTCGTTGTGTCGATTGCCAAGAAATACCGGAATCGGGGCATGAGTTTTCTCGACCTCATTCAGGAGGGGAACACGGGCCTGATGCGGGCGGTTGACAAATACGAATACCGACGTGGATTCAAGTTTTCCACTTACGCTACATGGTGGATTCGCCAAGCCATTACCCGCGCCATCGCCGATCAAGCCCGGACGATTCGGATTCCGGTGCACATGATTGATGTCTTGTCAAAACTAAGAAATATCCAAAAGAGGCTCTTGCAAGAGAAGCGTCGAGAGCCGACAACAGAAGAAATTGCCCGCTGCGCTTCGATTTCGGTCGAAGAAGTCAAACGGGTGATGGACATTGGCCGTCATCCGGTCAGTCTTGATCGACCGATTGGTGAGGCTGAGGATTGCAGTTTTGGTGAGTTTATCGAAGATCATTCCGGGGAAAATCCGGTCAAGATTGCGAATAATGGAATCTTGCGGGACAAGATTGAACGGCTGCTCAAGACCCTTACCTACCGTGAACGGGAAATTATTCGCCTGCGGTACGGATTGGGTGATGGGTACACCTACACCCTGGAGGAGGTGGGTCGCATCTTTAAAGTCACGCGTGAGCGCGTGCGACAGATTGAAGCGAAAGCCGTACGCAAGCTTCAGCATCCCGTCCGGAGCCAACAGTTGGCCGGATTTTTCAAGGGTGTCGCTGGCTGACGAAGTCAATGGGCCGGCCGCCAGCTTTGGCTGCCGGGCACTTGATTCGATTCGAGTAACCGCTGTTCCTAGGGAGCAGCGGTTTTTTTGTGCGCCCGTCGCCCCTGCTGGCGGAGGGTGTCAGGTTGTCACTGGGTGTCGTGAATCTTGCACTACT
>PBOG01000143.1 GCA_002724245.1 Planctomycetaceae bacterium | reverse complement strand
GGTGGCGCTGGTAAAGGTGGCGCTGGTAAAGGTGGCGCTGGTAAAGGTGGCGCTGGTAAAGGTGGCGCTGGTAAAGGTCGAGGAGGCCGCGGTTGGAGTCGGTTAAAGGCAAGTGATGCTGATGGCGACGGCAAGATCAGCAAGGATGAGGCACCGGACAATATCAAGCGATTTTTTGATCGCATGGACAAGAATCAGGACGGATTTATCGAAGAGTCCGAAGTTGGCGGCAGCCGTGGCGGCAGCCGTGGCGGTTCAGGCGGTGGTCGCCCGGGTGGCGGTGGCGGCGGTGGCGGTCGCCCAGCAATGCCCGCCAATGGGAAAGCGTACATCAAGAAGTATGATACCGATGGCGACGGCAAAGTCTCCAAAGAAGAATTCAAAGCACACCCCGAGACGTCGGAGCAAATGAAGTCGAGAATCGACAGTTTCTGGTCGTTCATGGCGGGCGACGATGAATTCATCGACGAACAAGAGGCCGATTCCATGCTCAAGCGAAGCCGCGAACGTGGTGGCGGCCGACCCGGTGGCGGTCAATAACCGGAGGTGTGTAGGTGCGGCTGAATGGCAGAGTGCCGTTTGGTTGTTAGTTGCATGTGTTTTCTTGCAGCTAATTGGTTCTCAAGACTCCCGACGCGACCGTTAGTCCGTCGGGAGTTGCGTGTTAGGGTTGTTTTCTGCTGAAGGTGGGTGCCCATGAAGACGTTTACATTGAGCATGCGAAGTCTGCTGTTGCAGCCGTTGCGTTCAGGCTTGGCGATTATCGGTATTTGGATCGGTATTACCGCGGTGATTTGGCTGGTGGCAATGGGAAATGGTGTCAGCCAGCAAGCGCAGGACCAGATTCGCGATTTGGGTGCCAAGAACGTGATCGTACGCACGGTCAAACCTTCGCAGAATTCGTCTGCCGCGGGGGGCGGGATGTTCTTGACTTACGGCTTGAAGCGGGCGGACTTCAAGAAGATTGCAGCTGGTGTACCTTGGGTCGAACAGGCAGTGCCGATCCGCGAGATGCGCAAGACGGTACGCAATGATCAGACCGAACAGGAAGTTCGCGTGGTGGGTTGTACTCCGGAGTATTTGGACCTGAACCAGCTCACCGTAGAACGTGGGCGTTTCATCACGGAACAGGATGGTACATTTCCCCCGAAGAATGTTTGCGTTTTGGGGGGGCGCTCGGCGGTGGCCTTGTTCGGTTTCGAGAATCCAGTGGGGCGAGTGATTCAGGTCGATACGGATTTTTACCGTATTGTAGGTCAGACCAGCCAACGTGACCCCACGGCTGCGATTGGCGGAAATCTCGATTCCCAGGACTACAATTTCGACGTCTATATCCCGCTCAAAACGCTCTATCATCGCATTGGCGATCAGACCATGACAAGCCGGTCTGGAAGCCGTGAAGGCGAAATTGTCGAGCTAAATCAGATCACGCTGAGTGTGGCTGACATTGAGCAGATCGACGACACGGCGGATATTGTTGACGTGCTGGTCAAACAAGATCCGGACCATAAAAGCAAGGAAGATGTGGCCTTGGTGGTGCCGAAGGAACTGCTCAAACAGGCGGAGTTGTTGCAGAAGATGTTTCAGGTGCTGGGGATCCTGATCGCCAGTATCTCACTCATTGTGGGTGGGATCGGAATCATGAATATCATGCTGGCGACCGTTACCGAACGAACCAGAGAAATCGGGATTCGGCGCGCCATTGGTGCCAAGAAATTCAACATCATCTGGCAGTTTATGACCGAAGCGGTCGTCTTGACCGGCATTGGTGGCATCATGGGAGTCAGCACTGGGTTCCTGGTCGGACCTATTGTGACGACAGCCCTGACATATGCGAAAAACAATCGCACGACCTTTCCGTCGCTTGCCGCGATTCCCGAGAATGTCTTGAACATGGTTCCGATTATTGAAGAGTGGTCGGTGTATGCATCCTTTTGCATCGCTGTGATTGTGGGGGTAATCTTTGGCCTGTTACCTGCCTGGCGCGCAGCGCAAATGGATCCGATCGAAGCCCTGCGACACGAATAGAACTGTATGTCAACCTGATTTGATGAGGTGGGTTATGAACCAATTGGTCGCCGTCGCTACAGGAATCATGCTTGGAATCGGGTTGGCCGTGATCGGGTTGGTAGTTTCCCCGTATGAGGTCAAGTTAACTTCTAACAGCGGCAATGCGCCCGACCCCAACGCGGTTGCAGACGACGCGGGTTCCGCACCAGAGGGAAGTATGGGAGGGCCCGGTGGCGGCCCCGCGGATAGTGGCGTTGGTGGTCGCGGTGGACGGCCTGCGGGTGGAGGTCCCGGGTTCAAAAATGGCCAGGCTCCTGGTTCACGCGGAAGTAGCCCTGGTGGTGGTGGTGGATTTGCCGGCATGGGTGGCAGGGGTGGTGGTATGGGAGCCATGTTTGGAGGCGGTGGTGGACGCGGGCAGAACAGCAAACGCCAGTTGACGACCTTGGTCCGGAAGTTGTCGTTGTTGACCGGTGATGTCGCGATTCGACTTTCCGATGAACAGACGCAGTCGCTGCTCGACACGCTGGCGGATGTGGCGGATCAGGACACCATGACTGATGAGCAGGCCAAGGAAAAATACGAAGCACTGTCGTCGATACTCACCGAGGACCAGATTGCCAAACAAGAGAATGTTGGCCTGCCCTTTCGCCGTCGCAGTCGCGGTGGCGGTGGTGGTCGTGGTGGTGGCGGTGGTTTTGGGGGATTTGGTGGCGGCGGTCGTGGTGGGGGTGGCGACGAAGATGCGAACCCGTTCGCCAGTGAAACCAGTGGCGAGGCTCTTGATATATTGGTGGCGCGTTTGCGTGGCGAGCCCGCACCTGCACCTGCGGAAGAACGGAGTTCCGGAGGCCGTGGTTGGAGTCGGTTAAAGGAAAATGACGCTGATGGCGACGGCAAGATCAGCAAGGATGAGGCACCGGACAATATCAAGCGATTTTTTGACCGCCTCGACAAGAACGGCGATGGTTTTATCGAAGAGGGCGAGTTGTCTGCAACGGGCGGTGGCGGCAACCGTCCCGCGCCAGCTGATGGTGACGCCGCAGGTGACAAGAAAGGCGGCAGCGGTTTTGCTCTGCCGGAAACAGGCAAGGCGTTCGTTGCCCTGTTTGATAAGGACAAGAATCAAAAGGTCTCCAAGGAAGAGTTGCCCGCGGAGTTGAAGCGGGGGATCGATTTCTGGTGGAGTAATGTGGATAGTAATAGTGACAATGCGGTTGACGAAAAGGAAGCGGACGCGATGATTGAGCAGTTCAAGAATTTTGGTGGCGGCAACCGCTAGTCAAGATCAACGGCGAAAACGACCCTTTGGCCATCGCCCCTCTGGGCAGTGATTTTTCGATTTTGTTATTCCAAGGAGTATGAATGATGGTGCGCAGAATACAGTTTGCCTTCCTGACGATCGCGGCGGTGGTGTTGGTAGCCGTCCCGGCTGCTCAGGCCCAGCGGCGCGGTGGTTTTGGTAGTGATCCTCTGCTGGGTTTGTTGCAAATCGAGAAAGTGCAGATCGAATTGGATTTGCTCGACGTCCAAATAGACGAGGGCGAGGCGATTGCAGCCGAAATGCAAAAGCAGTTCACACTTCCCAGAATTAATTTCCAAGAGGCGACGGATGCGGAGCGTGACGCCTTCATGAAAAAGATGGCGGATAATAACGCTAAACGCGGTAAGGCCGTTAAGGCCAAATTGGCTGAAATGCTGGCTCCTGATCAATACGATCGCCTGATGGAGATCCATATTCAACAAGTTGGTTCAGCCGCTCTACAGGACGTTGATGTTGCCAAAAAGTTGAAGCTGACTGCGGCTCAAAGTAAAAAGATCAAAGGGATTTCGGACACGATGAACCAGGAAATGCGAAAGATGTTTTCGGGTGGCCGCGCCGATTTCGCCAAGCTGCGTCCCAAAATAGAGAAGATGCGTGCGGATGCTGAAAAGCAGACCATGGCAGTCTTGACGGCTCCCCAGAAAAAGCAGTTCACGGCCATGCACGGCAAAAAGTTTGAATTGCCGCGACGGGGCTTTGGTGGTGGCGGCGGTGGTCGCGGCCGAGGTCAGAAGAAGGGGCGCTAGTCCCTCCCCCTTCTGGCGACGTTTCCGTTGCCGAGAGACAGACGTTATTTGGCCTGTGCGGCTCTGGTTGCCGCGCAGGCCATTTTGCTGCGCTGTCAATCCAATACCCTGGCTTGGTACGATTTCAAGCGCCGTATTTTCCCAGCCGGTCGGCGTTCGCGAGCGCGAGGGTCATTAAATGTCGCGCTTCGAACTGGCCAAGCCCTCCGCCGATACACGTAGTTTCGTTGAACGCTTGAGCCTGGTCTGGTCGGCAGCAGTCCGATACGAGCAGGGTAGGTACCGGGTGCCAGCTGTGGGCACGCAAGAAGCAGGGCGTGCTGTGGTCGCCAGTCACAATCATGACAGTTGGATTGAGTGCCATAATTTTGGGAATGCTGGCATCCAGTTCCTCGATTCGATCCACCTTGGCGTTGAAATCACCGTCTTCACCTGTGCTGTCGGTGTATTTGAAGTGCACGAAAAAGAAATCGAAATCGTCCCAGGACTCTTGCAGTGTGGTGATTTGGTCGTCCAGCGATTGCGCTTGTCCCACGATTTCCATCCCTACCAGCCTGGCCAGCCCTTTGTACATGGGATAAACCGCGATTGCGGCGGCTCTCAGTCCGTAGACTTCGCCGTAGGAAGGAAGGTTGGGTTTCGCGGCGAATCCACGCATTGTGTGAAAATTTGCCTGGGGTTCTGCGGACAAAAGTTGCCGTGCCTGACGCAGGAAGTCGCTGGCTAATTCGGCGGTGCGGCAGCTGGCGGCGTCGTTGGGATCGAACGCTTGGGGATCGAGTGGGGGTACACCGGTCTCTTGAGGATCCGTGTCACGGACGTCACCACCGAGATCGGGTCCCCGTAACACGACCACGAATCGATGCTCCTTGACCGGTTCCACAAAAATTTCCAGGCCCGCGATCGAAATCTGACGTAATCGGTGGACCAGGGGTACGCTCTGGTCAGTCGCGATTCTGCCAGCCCTTCGATCGGCGATATTGCCGTCGCCATCGAGCGTGCAAAAATTGCAGCGGATGGCGACATCTCCAGGCTGAAGTTCAAAACCAATTCCGGTCGCTTCCAGGGCGCCACGTCCGATCAGATATTTCAGCGGATCGTAGCCGAATAAACCGAGATGGCCAGGCCCACTGCCTGGACTGATGCCGGGTGCGACGGGAATGCTGCCACCCTGTACGCCACGCACTGCGAGAGCGTCGAGGTGCGGTGTGTTTGCTGTTTCCAGTTCCGTTCCTTCACCAGGGACAACAGGCAAACCTCCTAAGCCGTCGGCGACGAGCATGACAATCTTGGAATCGTTCTTGGTGTGCAGTCTGCGAGTTAATTCGTGTAAGTCCATGATGCTTGTCGGTAAGTGTAGAGATGTAAAACCAGAGGGAAAAGAAACGAATTGCCGAGTATGTTCTCCGGAGGTCCGTCTGACTCATTGTCGATATCAGGGTTAACCGCCTGTGCGCGCTGGACACTCTGTGGTCAAATGTTTCCCTTGACGTGCGCTATTCTAAGCAGCTGAGGCCTTATTCGGTAGAAGTCGTTTGCCAATCCATTATCGCGAGGGACCGATTCATCATGCATCCCAATCAGTCCAACCCCCTGATTGAACTCGATTGTGCAGGAGCGTTGGTTCGAGGCACCTCGCAGGAGTTGCGGGATCTGCAGGCAGCGTTGGAGTCTGTGCGCACTGAAGTGCTCGTGGAAGATCAACAAATGTTAGCCGGCACGGTAGAAACTCCGACCGAAAAACAGCCTCTCGATGGAGCGTTTGTTGATCTGCCGGATCGCCTGCTAGATGGTTATCGAAATCATGGGGCAGCCAGTGAAGTGGGGCGTGTCCTCGCATCGGCAGCGGACATGCGCGAGCGACTTGATGCGGTTGTTTTGCTAGGAATAGGTGGTTCCTATATGGGGCCCCGTGCCCTGATGGATGTGTTGTGCCCCCCCTATCACAATGAACGTACACGAGAGGCACGTGGTGGTGCGCCACGTATGTATTTTGCGGGGAACAATCTCGACAACGATGCGATTCAGGGGCTGCTGCGGCTACTCGAAGATAAGTCTGGAGTAGATTCCTCTGCGTGCGATTGGGGAATCGTAGCTGTCAGCAAAAGTGGCGGAACGATTGAAACCGCCTGTGCACTACGCGTGTTCCTGGAGAAGTTGTACAGGCGTTGCGGTAGCCAGACGCAGCAGATGATGGAGCGCCTGCGGATTGTGACCGGCCCACGTGGTCGCTTGCGGGCGATGTCGCAGACGCTAGGGTGTCACGATGTGTTTGACATCCCGGACGGTGTGGGCGGACGTTTCTCAATTTTCACGCCCGTAGGGTTGCTCCCTGCCGCTATTCTCGGAATCGATTTGGTCCGACTTCTAGAAGGTGCCGCTGCGATGAATGCCCATTTTCGTGATGCAGCGGCAACCGAAAACGTTGTGCTAGAGTACGTGCGTAACCTGTACAGTTTGAACGGCATGGGAACGTCTGATATTCGCGTCCTGAATGTCTGGTCAGACGCATTGGAATCGGTCGGATTGTGGCATGACCAGTTGCTGGCTGAAAGCCTTGGCAAGCAGGAAAAGGGGGCCACGCCTTTGACTGTCGTGAATACGAGAGATCTGCATTCACGTGCACAGCAGCATCAAGAAGGTCGGCGCGACAAGGTGCACATTAATCTTGTAGTTCAAGCAGCCAGAACCCCCGCGTTACAAATCGAGGCTAGCGAACTTGTAGACGATGGTTTAGACGACCTTGTTGGAGTAGGGTTGCCCGATATTATGGCAGCGGCGATTGCGGGAACAAAACAAGCGTATCGTGACGACCAACGCCCCACGATTGATGTGAAGTTGCCCGTCATGGATGAGCACGTGATAGGACAATTGTTTCAAATGCTAATGTTGGCGACTGTCGTTGAGGGGCGTTTACTGAAAATTAACCCTTATGGTCAGCCGGGAGTCGAAGCCTACAAGCGAAACATGGCCCAGTTGCTATCACCGGTATAGTCATTGCTGGTGAATTGAGATTGGCCATGGTGTTTCAGCGGCAGTGCATCCGTAGCAGTTATCTTTTGGTGTCACCTTGCAAACTGGATTGCATCTGAGGATTTGTCTCGGCGAGAATGGTTGTAATGACAACACAACTTACCTGGTTAGGCCATGGGTCCTGGTCGATTCAGATTGACGAACATCAAGTTCTTTTGGACCCATTCCTGAATGAATCACCCGTGGCACCGATCAAGGCGGACGAAGTCGATGCGGATGTTATCCTGGTGTCGCATGGTCACTTTGATCACGTAGCGGATGTGCCATCCATTGCGAATCGAACGGGTGCCACCGTGGTCGCTATTTTTGAGATTGCGGAGTGGTTTCAGAAGAACCATGGCGTGCAAGAAACGATCGGTATGAATTTGGGGGGCACACTGAAGTTGCCCTGGGGGCACGTAAAGATGACACCGGCACTGCACAGCTCCAAATTGCCGGATGGTAGTGATGGGGGTGTGGCTGCTGGCTTTCTGTTGAAGGTGGGACAAAAGCGAGTCTATTTTGCTTGTGACACGGCTCTTTTTTCGGATATGAAACTGATTGGAGACGTGGGAGTGGACCTCGCGGTTTTGCCGATCGGTGACCATTTCACAATGGGACCGGAAGATTCCATAGCAGCCATCAATTTGATTCAGCCACGCCGGGTTGCACCAGC
This sequence comes from Planctomycetaceae bacterium, assembly GCA_002724245.1. Taxonomy (GTDB): domain Bacteria; phylum Planctomycetota; class Planctomycetia; order Pirellulales; family Pirellulaceae; genus UBA9264. Next base: position 7,544 of record PBOG01000143.1, on the reverse strand, counting down.
GCATTACAATACATTTCCACCGATTGTGCAGGATGTAGAAGCCTGGGCTTCACGGGTTAAAGCCGATACATCTTCGGATCCGGTGGTTATAGATCCAGGCGGTACAATTTTGTTGGATTCTTGATTGGGTTCTGTAGTAACTTCAGTCTATTCGCCAGGGAGAATACTTTTGACGCGTCTCAGCACCCAACGTCTATGCACATGTTGTCTCCTTGTTGTGCCTCTGCTGTTGAATCAAGAGGTTGACGAATTGTCAGCTCAGGTTCGGTTGCGGTGGAAATTCCGTGCTGGGCAGCAGATGCAGCTTAAGATCAGCCAGAAAGCCACTACCACGACGTCAGTAAACAATCGGCCATTGGCCATTACCAGCGCTTTGGAGATGGACGTCGATTGGACTGTCGGAAAGCTGGCTTCACGCGGTGCGGCGGAAATGACGCAGCAATTTTCGCGTCTGGCGATCAAGTTCCAGGCTCCTGATGCAGAACCCGTTGAGTACGACTCTCAGCGAGATAAGAATCCTACTGGTCAACTGTTGCGCATGGCCAACCGTGTACAGCCACTACTTGACTCACCGTTTCGTGTTACGGTTGGTGCCCGAGGGCAGATTACCGAGGTGCTATCTAGTCCAGATGCGTCTCAGACCGTTAACTCGCCACGCTTGAAACGATTTATTTCTGCAGAACAATTGGCCAGTGTATTGCGGCAATCGAATTTGGTGCTTCCAGAAATGGCTGTTTCCGTGGGTGACAGCTGGGAGACAGATTCGGTTCAAGTCTCGCCACTTGGAGAGGTGAAATTGACGACCGCCTACACATACAAAGGAATTCAAGAGCGCGGTGGACGTGAGTTGGCACTGATTGCTCTGGAAACGACCCTCGAGGAAGCAAAATTACCCAGGTTACCCAACAAGAAATCTGGGCGGCTCACGCGGCACATTCAATCCGGCGAAATCTACTTTGATGTACAGGCAGGGTACCTGAAATCGTCGCAGGTACGGCAAGAGCGTACGACGGAGAAGTTGTATCGAGGGCAGCGAATTGAGACGGTAGATCAAAGCGTGACGGCACTACAGATTACCGTCCTCTAATTAGTTTTCGTCGGGCGGGCTTGTTTCGGGCGGAGATGCTTCCTGGTTGGGTACCAGAACTTGTATCTCGTCTTCGACGACGCGTAAATCGAAGCGATCGACGCCAATCTTCGGGTTGTCGCACCAGGTTCCATCGCGAATGCAGAAACGCCATGCGTGCCACGGGCAGCTGACAGATCCATTTTCAACATGGCCGGCAGCTAGAGATGCGCCCATGTGCGGACAGATGTCATCGATCGCGAAAAACTGCCCCTCTTCGTTGAATACGGCGACCATCCGTCCATTTACTGGAAATGCGGATCCTGTCCCCTGCGGGATATCTGCAGTCTTTGCCACCGTCGTAAATTCGGACATGGCTCTCGGCCAGAAAAGGTGATCGGGACACTTTGGTTGGGCTGGCGTTCTGTGAAGCTGGTAACTGGTCTGGAAGCGTCAGAAATCACGCACAAGTACTAGCGAGCAGCGATCGACAGTGGTTAGATTCTAGGTGTGTGGGAGCCCGTACGGTAGGGCCGTGCCCACGGATGTTTTACCCAACGCGTGGAACAAGACGATGGCTGCAATGCGTTTCATTATGATCGGTGGATTCTTGGGGGCCGGCAAGACGACGACAATTGCTCGTTTAGCCCGGGCTTACCAGGACCAGGGACTCCGAGTCGGAATCGTTACAAATGACCAGGCCAGCGACCTGGTTGACACGCATACGTTACGTTCGCAGGGGCTCCATGTGGGAGAGGTTGCAGGCGCTTGTTTTTGCTGTCACTTCGACGAATTAACCGCGACCGTCGCCGATCTCGGCCAGGACCAGCGGCCTGACGTTGTCATTGCTGAACCAGTTGGCAGTTGTACTGATCTTGTGGCCACAGTCATTCAGCCGCTGCGAGGGTTGCATCGTGACGAAATAGATGTCGCTCCTTATGGTGTGATCCTCAAACCGAGTCACGGCCGGCGTATATTGCGGAATGAGGAAGGTAGTGGGTTTTCGCCAAAGGCGGCTTATATTTTTCGCAAACAGCTCGAAGAAGCAGATTTTGTGATTCTCAATCGCATCGACGAGTTGGCCGGTCAGGAAATCAGTGAGCTTGTCACTTTGCTTGAGCGTGCCTGTCCAGACGTTCCCGTTGTGCAAATGTCGGCGCGGAGCGGACAGGGGTTCGAGACGTTGTTGGAACAACTTGCGCAGCAGGGAGAGTTTGGTCGGCGCATTCTTCAGCTTGATTATGACATCTATGCGGCTGGGGAAGCGGAATTGGGATGGCTCAATAGTAGCATGAGTTTGACTTCTGAAACCTCGTTTGCACTTGACGAGATCTTGCTGCAAGTTGTCGTTGAACTTGCTAGTGAACTGCGGCAGGAGTCGGCGGAAGTTGCCCATTTGAAAGTCATTGGGATGTCTGACGGCAGCCATGGCGTTGCGAACGCGATTAGCAACGAACTTGCGCCCGAACTTTCTCTGCAGTCGGATTGTCACGCATTAGATGCAGACTTGATTGTTAACGCGCGGGTGGCGATTGATCCTGAGGTACTGCAGGCCAGGGTGCAGGAGGCGGTCTCAGGAGTCTGTAGCAAGCGGCAGATCAAAGTTGATTTCCGGCAGACACAGAGTTTCCGGCCTGGGCGCCCGGTGCCCACACATCGGTATTCCGAGCCGGTGGCAGACTGACGGTTTCGTGCCCTTGCTCTTGAAGCGTTCAGCAAACGTTGTTGGACGCGTCGGAGAGACTCATAACCAGGATCCTGGCGCTCCGCCGGGCGCCAGCGGTCAAGATAACTCGGCGATAGCTGGAGTTGCGGTAATTGAGTTAAACAGGTCCCGCGGCAGGCCGTCGATCAGTCTCGTTTCAGCCGGGTCGAAAAGTGTTTGCATGATCGTTCCGCGCAGATGCGAGGGGCCGTAAAGCGGGGTTGTCGCTTCTCCACCCAAGCGATCGGTCTTGCCAATTACTTGCCCCATGCGGAGACCCCCGCCCGCAATGAGCAAGGGTGTCAGTCGAGCCCAGTGGTCGGTTCCGCCGTTTTCTTTCTTCTTGGGGGTTCGCCCCATTTCTCCTGTGACGACCAAGAGAATCTTGTCACTCAACCCGCGTTCTTCAAGGTCGTCAAGGAATGCTGCAACGGCATGATCCAATTGATGGCCCAATACCATCATGGCTTCTTTTGACGGCGGATTATTTCCATCATTGTGGAAATCCCAGCAGGCATCGGACACCGTCACAAAGCCGCAGCCGGCTTCACACAGTCGTCGTGCCAATAGCATCTGTTTTCCAAGCAGGTTTGTGATACGTGATTGATTGCGTTTGCCGTGATAGTGGACACCTCCTTGGTGCCAATCCTGCATACGGAAGAGTGGGCTGGTATCATATTTGGCGATGGTTTCAGGATGCTCTTTGGAGAGATTGAATGCATCTGCGATTCCCTGCAGTAAGACATCGATCGCCTGTTGTTCTGCACCTGTAGCGCCATCTAATGCACCAGTGCTGTCGACACGACGTTTGAACTGGTCGAGCTGGTTAAGAAGGCTGCGACGATCATCGAATCGCTCACGTGAGAGCGACAGGGTCAGGCTCTCTGCTAGCCCTTTTCCGCCCGTCAGGAATAGCCCCTCGTAAGCGCCTCCCAGTTTTCCCGCTGTGGGGTAATGTTTGCGTATGTAGTTGTATGTGAATGGGCCAGTCGGCTCTCCCAGCTGCAAATCAGGTTGAATCTGCTCCGGCATAATTACGGAATGGGTGGGGACTGCCGTGACAGGATGGTTCGTTCCCGCCAGCCTCGCAAATTGAGATCCCATGGAGGCGGCAGTCGGACAATTTCCAGACAAGATAGGAAGTTGGTTATGGCTGCCATCGCCGGAGTGGAATGAGCGAACGATTGCTAATTTTTCTGCTCGCCGTCCCAATTGTGGGAATGTTCCGCCAAACGTGACGCCAGGCAGTGAGGTAGGTACTTCACCGGTTCCGCTACGGATGTTGAGCGGAGCGTTCATTTTGGGGTCGAAAGTTTCGACTTGAGGAGGACCGCCTTGGACAAATAGCAGGACGACAGATTTATCCCGCAAGAACCCCTTGGTGGCAGCGGAAGCCTTGTTCTCCAATAGAGATGCAAGTGTCATGCCACCCGGTGCCAGACTTCCGATGCGCAGGAAATCTCGTCTCGAATAGCCCTGGCTCGCAGTCGGTACCTGTCGGTCACTGATCGTGAACATGCAGCGGATTCCCGAAGAGTCTATTTCACACGCACTTCTTATTATCCAGGATTGGATCGACGACGCAAAGATCTTTCTGGTTTCTACTTGAAGCCCAGAAAGGTCTTACTAATGGCGGTGTACGTTTGTGGTTGGGTGTGCCACCAGCATGGCCTCAGTACTACGGAAAACCCAGTTAAGAGTTCTGGGTAGTTCAATGAACGAGTGGCTTACTTCGATTGGTGTGGAATGACACGCCTAATAGGCCACGGGTCGTGCGTTGAAGTGACGGTGTGACCGATATTGGATTTCCAGATCGACGTCGTACAGGGAGAATTCGAAATCGACATCCGGGTCCTTTCTGGCGAGCGTGACGGAGACGACATTGTGGCCTCTCTTAGGGTAATATCCCGGTTCCAGTGCGTAATCGTAGATATAGCCATAGGGGCCGATGGCACCACCTGAATGTAGTCGATAAATCAGGTCAGACAGCTGGAGTGCATCATCAGGAAGACGCTGGCCATTCAAGGCGATATGCACGTCGTTGAGTGCCGGTTCGATACTTGTGATGCGAATTCGCAAGTGGACGCCAGCGACCTTGCCTGCGGCGTGCCAGTCTCCGAGTCGATCGGCGACACGTAATGGGACTTCGACTCGTTCTCCTTCGACGAGTTTGTGGGGAAGTTCAGGTTCAGCACGTGGAAGCCATCGATCTGGTGGGTTCTGGGAAGCATTCGAAGGCGCCCGGTACAGTTTGTTCGCAGTTTCCAGAAGTTCGGGATGGCCCGTCAGGCGCAGGGTCTCGTAGTCTTCGGCAGTCCAGGGCCAGCCATTAGGCGTCCAGTGGTGCTGGGCAAACCCAAAGCCGTCGGAGCCTTGCATGTAAGCATTTGCTGCCGCGGACCAAATCATGGGTTGGGTCGCGTATTGTTCAAATTGTCGTCCGACCAGCCCACTCAATGCGGTCAAGACGCGACAGCCATGACGATGGGCCAATTCGATTGCTGCGCTGCAGTCGGCGTGCTGATCGAGAGTTCCTTCCATCGCCGCAGGGAAGACGATGAGTCCATCGACGAGTCGTTCTTCAACCCATTTCTTGACGTCGTAGCCGAGCATTTTCCAGCCGTCGGGTTGCGAAGGGATTCTCACATAGATGCGTTTGCGTCTTTGTTGTGCTTCTGCGGCGTTGTTGGCAACATCGCGAAGTTTGCGAATCCACTCTGTCATAAGTGGGGTCAATGCTGTGGTATCACGAAATCTGCAGAACGGAATGTCGTTCAACAGATTCAGTTCAATGCCATCGGTGGAATAACGCGTCAATAGCTCCGCGAACATGCGGAAACGGTAATCGCGTACCGGTGCATGCAGGAAACTAAAGCGTTCGGGCGCGACGTATTCAGCACGCGGGTCGTCTTCATCACCGACCTGAAATTCTGGATGCTCGTAGACAAAGTCACATTTTCTACCAAGTCCGCCGTGCGTTTTCCGATCACCACCTACCAAGTTCACCCAGTTGCTAGCCAGAAAGAAGATCCCTTTCTTGTTACATCGTTTGACGAGAATGTCGAGCGGGTCATGACCGTCTTGAATGAGTTGCTGGATGTTGCGGGCGGCCCGGTACCAGACCGGATGAGTCCAGGTTGTGACATTGTCGCCCCAAGCCTGGGCAACTTCACTGTCATACAGGACGACACCACCTTCCACCCCGGCAAAATAGACCAGCGTATCGACTCCACTGTCGACAAGTTGGTCGACAGTGAACTCCAGGTCTCGAGGTGTCAGGGGCGCTTCAAATTGATAGAGACATGCTGCATGTCGGCCATCGTCGAACATGAATACACGAGGCTCCGGGACTGGTTCGGCAGGTGGGCCTGTAGCCGATGTGGCAGCGGTAGTAGTACCGGTAATCACGCCCGCCGGTATCGCAGTGCTCACATTTTGCAGAAAATCGCGTCGCTTCATTGACATCTGAGGGCCCTTTTATAGAGAGGGGCATCAGGAGTGGTTATAGCAGGAGCGTTTGGTCGATTTGTAGCACCGTAATTATGCCGCGACTCTTGCTGAAGAAGGTGTCGCAGAACGCGTAGATCAGGTTGCCTTCCGGTTGGTCGCCATAGTGCGCATTGACGTCCTGTAGACATTCCAGTGCGGTCGATATGAATATTGAACATGTTCCGCGGAGTTCACAGAATAACGTAATATCGACGCTCCAGCGCCTGGCAGATGCGCAGGTGTGGAGCAGTATTTTCGTCAAGGATGCCAGGTTTATTCCTTGGTTAATGTTTCATCCAGGTTTAGCAGCACCCTGGCAGTTGCTGTCCAGGCGGCGAGCGAAAGGAGCGAGTCGCCAGACTTCGATTCGTCGAGGCCCGCGACAGTGGCTGCGTCCAGGGTTCCCGCGATCAGCCGTTGAAGTTGGCGGCGGTAGTATTGCACGATTGCTTCGACTTCGTGTACGTCGGGGTCACGGCTCAAGCAAAGGCGAAATGCGTATTTCGCGCGCTCTGTTTCTGTACCCTCGCGCGCAGTAATCAACTGGGCAATTGCTTGTGCTGATTCGAGCATGGTTTTGTCGTTCAGCAGAGCCAAGGCCTGCAAGGGGGTATTCGAGCGCCGCCGTCTGACTTTGCAGGTATTACGAGGGGGGGCGTCGAGGCTGGCGAGTCCCGGGTGAGGCGCCGTACGTTTGCGATGAATATAAAGTCCGCGGCGGTAGCGGTCACTGCCCTGGCTGACGTTCCAGGATGCACTGGAGTAGGCGATCATTTTGCCGAGGTCAGGGCGTGGGGGGAAAAAACTTGGGCCTCCAATACGACGCGTCAACAGGCCACTGGCTGTCAACGCAAGGTCACGAATAACTTCCGCGTGAACGCGAAATCGCGGTCCGCGGGCGAGCCACTGGTTCAGGGGATCCCAGGTGGCTGCGTCGACGGAGATGCGCGATGATTGGCGGTAGGTTGCCGAGTGGACTATTTGTTGGATCAGCGACTTGAGATCCCAATCGTGATGGAGGAACTCAGTGGCTAGCCAGTCCAGTAGTTTGGGGTGTGTTGGAGGAGTTCCCTGGACCCCAAAATCCTCTGGTGTGACAACTAGGCCACGTCCGAAAAGTTCCTGCCAGATTTGATTCATAATCACGCGTCGGGTCAGTGGGTTCGTGTCGCTGGCGACCCACTTTGCCATGGCCAGACGGTTGCGCGGAGCATTGCGCGGAAGTGCGTGTAACATCTCTGGTACGTTGGCGGTAACCTGAGACTCCCGGCGATGGAATTCTCC
>PBOG01000142.1 GCA_002724245.1 Planctomycetaceae bacterium | reverse complement strand
TTGCGGCTTGGGAGATGTGGGGTCTCCTGAGTCACCTTGGTTTTCGGTCCGCAGAGGATGAAATTCTGGAAGTCCGTGCCCTGGCAGCGAGCGTGCTTCACTCGTCGCTTCTGGAAAATCGTCAGACACGGCGCTTTCCTGCTTTTGTCCTCTGCTGACCATTTTTTCTTTCCACGCATGGGATTCGTCAGGGGCCCAACATCTGGGTTGCTCGCCTGCCATCAAGCACAGGCCACACCTTGGCGACCAGTTGCTGGCAATCGTCGTTACTGATTGGTAACGCAGACGCCAGCCTTCTGTTGTGCCATTAGGCCATGCACCCCTGGAACGCGGTTGATTGCGAACCACTACGGGGGGTCGTATGATGTCAACCGAAGTGCTGTTTCGATCAAGAACACGTCCTATCTGACACTACAGGAATACCCTATGGCTCGTCTCCCGCTGGCACGTCGTACCTTTCTCCAGACCACGGCCCTCGGTGCCACCGCAGCCTCTCTGCACCCCGTCGCCTATGCGGCTCCCCAGAAAGGGGCCGCCATCGAGTTGTTTGATGGCAAAACGTTGCGCGGCTGGCACAAGAACCCCCAGCGCATTGGCCACGGCACCGGCGGCATCTGGCGAGCCGAAGACGGTACGATTACTGGTGAGCAGGACCCACCCGGTTCGGGTAATGGGGGCATTCTACTGACCGATCGGCAGTTCGGTGATTTTGAGCTGTCGATTGACATCAAACCCGATTGGGGCGTCTGCTCTGGACTGTTCCTGCGTGGCAATGACCGCGGTCAATGCATTCAGATGATGGTGGATTACCATGATGCCGGCAACGTCGGACATCTCTATGGTGAAGGCACCTTCGGTTTCAATACGCGCACGTTTGATATCAATGGCAAATACGATGCCGACAAGCAGCTGACCGGTTTGACCACCGACAAGACCGTCGCCATTGATCAGGTGGGGCTGCTGGCCAGTTGTACGCCGGAAGAGTTCGTCAAAGCCTGGAAAATTAACGATTGGAACACGGCCAAGGTCCGCGTGTCCGGAAAGTATCCGCGGATCACAACCTGGATCAACGGCTTGCAGGTCTGCGACTTTGACGGTGCCAACTCCAGCAACGAGGTTTACCGTAAGAACCGCGAAACAATCCTCGAGCGGCTTACGGTTCGTGGCCGCATCGCCGTGCAAGTACACGGCGGCACCGGCTGGCCCAAGGGGGCCAAATGCCGCTGGAAGGCGATCCGGATCAAAGAACTCTCCTGATTTGACCATGCTCTACGATCGCCTTGAAAAATTAGCAGAAGACGATCAACCGATCCAAGTCGGTATCATCGGTGCTGGCACATTCGGGACCCAGATCATCGCCCGCATTTGCCAGATGCAGGGGATGCGAATTGCCGTTGTCGCCGACCTGATCACCGAACGTGGATCCTCAGCCCTGCAAATGGGTGGGGTATCCAGGGAAGCTGTCACGCTCTGTGACACGGCCGCTGCCGTCAACGATGCCATGCGGCAACGCGAATTCGCTGTGACCGATGACCCGGCAGCGATCATCGGTAGCGCTGTCGATGTGGTCGTGGAAGCGACTGGCAACGCCGAAGCCGGTGCCCAACATGGGTTTGATGCGATTTCCGCTGGCAAACATCTGGTGATGGTCACCATTGAAGCCGACGTGGTGGTGGGGACGACCTTGCGGCAACTGGCCGACCAGGCAGGCACAATCTACAGCCTGGCGTACGGTGACGAACCTGCCCTGGCCATCGAATTGTATGAATGGGCCCGCACGCTGGGATTCCGGGTGATCGCCGCCGGTAAAGGTACACGTTTCATCCCGGACTTTCGTAAAGCCACTCCCGATGACGTACCACGACTCTATGGCTTCACAGGCGATGACTACAACGCACAAGTGTTCTGCTCGTTCTTGGACGGCACCAAGCACGCCATTGAATCGGTGACGCTCTCCAATGCAACCGGTTTAACCATCGATGTACGCGGCATGCATTTTCCGGCCATCGATCTGCGGAAAATGCCAGACCAGCTGGCGCTCCAATCCAAGGGTGGAATCCTCACGCGCGAGGGCGTCGTGGAAGCGGTCAGTTCGATGAAGCCGGACAACACCAACGTCGAGCGGAATGTTCGCGGCGGAGTCTTTGCGGTCATCGATGCTCCCGACCCGCAGGCCATTGAATCCATGGCCGCCTACGGTGAAATCATCGGCATGATGATCGGAAAGCAGAGCGGCCAGGCAATGATCTACCGGCCGCAGCACTTCGTCGGCCATGAAATGCCACTGGGAATCGCCCGCATGATGCTCTCGGGAGAAACGATCGGCGCACCCATTGGCCAGATTTCCGAAGTCGTGGCGGCCGTCAAGAAACCGCTCGCTGCGGGGACCATCCTGGATGGCGAGGGCGGCTTCACCGTCTGTGGATTGGCAGAGCGTGCCGAGATCGCCCGGCAGCAGAATCTGGTTCCAATTGGCCTGACCCAGGGTGCCGAAGTGCTGGAAGCCATCCCCGACGGAGGATTGATCACGTACGACAACGTGCGAGTCAAGCCATCGTTGGCACTGGAACTCAAACAGCAACAAGACCGGAAAACAACGGGCCCCTGATCAACCTGACTCGCGGTGATCGGGCGCGCCACGGCACGAGGTTTCAGCAGGGCCATCCCGCTGCAACTCGTTCGTGGTCACCTGACACGCTTTGCCCCGCATCCTTTCAGGAGATTTCCCATGCGCTACGTCATCCAGTTTCCCTGATTTGCAGTCGATCTGCGGGTCATCTGGATCGCTATACCGTGCGTCACGCAACCGTCCCATCCGGCCATCGTGTCGACAGTAACGTCTGGAGCGTCAACGTCGACGCAACCGTCAACCAGGGTATCGCAATCCGTACCTCCGCCCGTTATGGCAAGTGGGATGTGATCCTGGGAACCTATCAATTCGAAGGTCGGAACCTGGCACTCCTGTTGGATCCAGGCGCAGCACACAACATCATCACCATGCATCCGCCACTGGAGCAGTTCGCACACCGCGACCAAAGCGGCAATGAAATCAACGTACTGGTGAGTGCACCTCGTCTCAAACGACTATTGCAGACGGCCGCACCGGCTGCCCGCTAACGCGGGGCTACGAACCTGCCCGGAGAATACGGGAGGGAAGGGCGCAACCAGAGAGCAGCAGGACTTCACGATTCGGAGCGAAACGCCCAAGGCGGGTAGAGAATTCCCGAGTCGGCAATCCCAAACCCAAAAAGCTGAAGAGCCCTGATTCTCTCTGGCAACCTGGTGGTCAGTTTAGGTCTTTGTCACGGCAGGTACAAACGAAGATGACGCGGTGGCTGGGGGCGACGACGACGCTTCACGCAACAAGGTGGCCAAGGCCCGACACTCGGCCTCGAACCGTGCGGGGTCGACGAAATGGGCCAGTGCCAGGTGCCCCTGGACCACCTGCAGCTGCTGCGGATCGACCTTGTCAACACCCATCGTCTCCAGCCGGTACAGCATGGCCCGCAACAGGCGACGATGCGGTTTGGGCAGCGCCACACGCTCGTTGACCACCATTCCCGTCACCACCTGGCGTTGGTGGTGTGACATCATATGTGTCTTGCCTGGGGCCAGCGTGAACCCCTCATCCCGCACAATTTGCTTCAGCGCCTCCAACAGGGGGCGAGGATTGCCCGCACCGGAAAAGGTCAAATCGTCTGCGTAGCGGGTATAGTTCCAGCCACTACGGCGGGCCCAGCCGAGCAACCGCAGGTCGAGGCGGCGAGCAACCAGATTGGCCAGCTGCGGGCTGGTGGGCGCCCCCTGCGGTAACCGCTGCCTTCGGGTAACCAGGCGGACCAGCGCTGCAGTGACATCTGCCGGTTGCTCGAACTCGGTCAGAACCTGCGCAACACGACTGGCCCCGATCGAGGGAAAAAAATTGCGCAGATCGGCGGTGACAACCCAGGCGCAGCCCACGTGCCGGGCCGCGTTACTGACAATCGAACGCCCCGGGACAAAGCCGTGCGCCGCATCGGTAGGAGCCAGCTGGTACAACCACTGGTCGAGCAGCCACCGCTGGGCCGTCTTCAGTTCCTGGTCCGGCGCTTCGATCCACCGCCGCTTGCTACCACTCATCAGCGGATAGACCCGGTAACGCTGCTCGGCACTATCCGCCAATGCCAGCACTGCTGCAGGTGGACAGGGAAGGGTGGTCGGCATGAAATCAGACATGTATTCTGTCGGCATGGTGGTTAATGCGCGTCGAGAAGTCCGCGGACCAATCCGATCAGCAAGTAGAAACCGGGAACCAGTAGCAGCGTGCTGAGTGCCAGCAGGCAACCTGAACTCCCCGAGGCCTGCGATACTGGCGAGCCGGTAGCAGCGCCGTATGGGTTACTGGAACGCTGTCGCGGCGAACGACGTCTGGTCGCCCGCTCGACGAGCGCCGGCACTGCCGGCAGGGATTTGGAAAGCCGCTGGTAAGTCCGAAACTCGTACTGAATTCCGTCGTCGGCACCATCGACCGGCGCCATTTCACCCCGCTGGGCCCAGCGAATCGGAGCTCGCTGGGCAGCCATAATGGCCGTCACGGTTTCGATCAGTTCCCAGAATACACGAAACGCGACTTCCAACTCCAGATCCGTGTCCTGCGCGATCCCGACCGCGATCCGTCGTTTCAGGGACAAGCCTGCGCCGGCGTTGGGTGCCGCCTGGTAGCGGCGGATCCAACTCAGATCGGGTGGCCGATTGCCACGTTCCGCCTGGCGTGTCCGCAGTTCCTCGCAAGGCCGTGAGCGAAACAACAGCACGCTTGTGTGCGGACGAGCGTCCGCCTCATTCAACTCTCCGACACTGAGCCGAAACGTTCCGAAATGCGGCAATGTCAGCGTCCGGCGGCCGCCCTGGTAATGCGCTGGCTGGAGTAGAAAATCCCAGAATCCATCGACCACCGCAGCTGCCTGCATCACGGACACCTGGCAACAACTCGCCAGGTACTCGATGAGCTGCCAACTTGAGATCGGTGCATCGTTATCCGTCAGTTCCTCTCGTGACAGTGCCGGGGCAACCGGCGACTCCACGGCAGGCGGGACCTGGGGTGCGTTTTCAGCCGCCGGGGCCGTTGTGGGATCTACCGCGGGAGAACCCGTGGCAGCGGGGTCAACGGACAATCCCCAGAACTCCAACCGGTTCAGTCCCGAGAGCCAACGATACAGCACAGCGTCGGCGGTCAGGATGTCGTCTCGGGCCAGTGCCGTAATCTGCGACTCGAGGTCTGGCGGGAACTGCACTTGGACTGGTGTACCGGTTTCCGCGAGGTGTCCCTCAACCGTTTGTCCATCGGCATGCGCGGACGATTCGGTCACGTAGGTCTTCGCGACCTGTTCCACCACCATCCTGAAACGAAAACGCCGAGAGGCGAGTTCCTCCACGATCCGGGCATGGTCGGCGGAATACAACGCCTTGTCGGAAAGCGCAAGCACCAGCTTCAACAGCGACGTTTCATTCTCAACAGGAGCCGCCTTGTGCTGGTCGAATAATTCGCTCATAGCAAACACCTCACAGCACGGTGGCAGGGACATCGAAATCAGTTAGGTGCGCCGTTCGATCCAGTGCACACCAGCGGACAGTCACGTCGGGCCGTCATTGTAACCGGTCGGCACCATTTGTGACGGCCGGCCCGTTTACCGGGACGAAATGCCCAGGGTCTACGAGAACGCGGTGTCTGGTCGTGGCCCGCACGCCGCCCGCCGTGCGGGACGAAAACACACACGTCCCGCACCAAAAAACAACCCAGGTTTTCCAGTTTTCCACTCGTTTTCGGCGTTCCTGGTGACTCACCACGCAAGCGTCAGCCGACCAATGGTATACTTCTTGACGGCACCTGACCGGTTGTGCCTCAGCGGGTCAACTGGAGAGCTGGCGAACTGTAGCTCACCGGCTCTGGACCCTCACGTGTTGCCCATGATCTGGTTTGCCAACGGCTTCAGCCGCGCCGCTGCTTTTCGTTAGGGTGCCGCACCGAGACGCCCCTGTCGCTTGTGAGGCCTTGCCATGTTGAACTTGCTCCGTCAGCCCTATCGCTTCTGTGACGGGATGGCACGTCGGTCGTTCTTGCAGATCGGTGGACTGGCAATGGGCGGCTTGACGCTGGCCGATCTGTTCCGCGCCGAGGCAGCGGGCGGTGCGGCACTTCCAGCCAAACCCAAATCGATCATCAATGTCTATCTGCACGGTGGGCCATCCCACCTGGATATGTTTGACCTCAAGCCAGACGCTCCTGCCGAAATTCGTGGACAGTACAAGC
>PBOG01000141.1 GCA_002724245.1 Planctomycetaceae bacterium | reverse complement strand
TGGTCGTCATCAAACGCTTGATACCACATTTTGAAGACGTCACCATCCTTGGCGAGGCTGAAGTAAATCAGCCGAAATGCATCCCATGGTTTGTCGCTCCGCAGTACGGCAGCGCGGCGTTTCACGGGGGGGTTCACAGTCAGTTTGATCCGTTCCGCTACTGCAACGAATCTCCGATCGATGAAGAGCTGTTTGCTGCTGCCGATGTGCCAAGGACGCCCAGGTGCTTGCTGAGTCACGGACGGCGGTATCGTAGACGCCGCAGCGGAACCTCGAGAGCCGCCCGATACTGCCGACGTGGAGTGCTTCTCATCCGCCGCGATCGTGGCAAATTCGACCAGGTGATAGCGCACCTCGCCGGTCGCGCCGGAATTGGTCGAGCCAAAGCCAATCGTGCGTGCTGTGCGAATCCGGCGAAAATCGCGCCGCCGAAGCCGTGCATGGACTTTCCCGTCCACCTTAAGCGTCACTCGATCGGCAGCGCCCAAATCGCAAGAAGCCACGGGTTCGATACACAATTCATAACGATGATAGTCGTCGGTCGTGTCCAACGGCGTGCCAAATCGCGTGGACTGGCCGTTGTAACTGTCGTAGTAGATGCCGTCCTTATTGAAGTTCAACCGCCAATAGTACTGTCCATCGACCAACACAGCACCAAAACCGGTCCCCCGCGCATTCGTGTCAACCAGCCGGGCGACCACGGTGATCCGCCAGGGACCACTAACCTGTTCCTCGCTGAGTGGGAACTCGTACAGGCCGTCTTCTCCCCCACGATCAGCTACCTGCCAGTACGTCCACACCCTGCCGTTAACCGTCTCCTGACCGGAGCCCGTCTGGATGCGCTGCGAGCTTAATTGCCAGCCTGCATCATGAGGATCGTGGGTGCCGTCGTGGCGGATGACCGGTTTCCAGTCGGCGCCTTGTGCACCGCTGTTTCCCCATAGGCAACCCGCGATGAGCAGGATAGCGCAAAGCGGTAGCGATAGTCTCACGACAGACTCCTTTACGGTCTTGACGCTCGATGGCGACCTCGGGCCCCGTCCCGCCAGCTGAATCCCCAGGCAACATTGCAAGCCGTGTTTCTAGCAGCACATCTTAGTTGGTTGCCATGCGCCGTGCGAGAGCCGCGAACCCGGGCTGGCCGGGGAATTGCAGGTTAGCGCGGCGTGCGGAGGAGATCGCGGCGGCGCGACCTGCCAATGGCGTTCGGCTGAGAATCGACTTGCATTTGTCCTTGTGGTCCGCCGGGGCGATCTTGCCCGCGTAGACGTGCTTCATTCCCCATACGCGTCCGACTCGACCCTTCCACGGTCTGAGAGACTCCCCGCAGGTTTGCAAGTCTCCTCCCTGTTAATGGGGACGTCGAAATAGTTCTCCTGCTCGTGGCAGGCCATGCCCCACTCACCCAACACATCCCAGGAATCGAGGTTCGAGTACATCTCCAGTCCGCGCCCGCCGCGGGCGGCAGCGGCCGCATCGACCTTACCGAGAGCCAGCTTGCTGTCGTAGAGAAACTGCCACTGGTACCAGACCGTCCCCGAACCCGGACCGGCAGTCTTGAAAGCCGAGTCGCGGACATACCACTTGTACTTGCGGGATACCCAGCCGAAATCCCGCCAAGCGCCGATGCTGCTACTGCCAGGCTGGTCGCCCCGTTCGACGGCGAGAGACCGGTTGCGATAATCCAGCACCCGCTGCGCGGCTTCAATGCGCGCCTGCAGATATTGGTCGGGTGTGTACTTCGTCGGGTGGGAGTAATAGTTGAGCACCGCCTCACGCCCACCCCGTTTGTGTTCCAGCAACACGCGGCGGACTTTCAACATGGCGTTCGCCACCTTGCTCGAGGTATGCGAATACAAGTAGATGTTGTTCCAACGCGGAGGCGCCTGATAGGCGCGGGCCAGCTTTCCCATCTCGGGCACGTTCGGTTGATCCTGGTGCATGTAACCGCCGTATTGCTTGATCTGTTCAGCCGTAATCGGCAGGAAAGGTATCATCTTGTGGGCAATTTGCACGCAGCCCCAGTTTGAGGCATCGGGCAGGTAGGCATCGGGCAGGCCGGGACGATACTGCAGCCCAGGATACGAAGGGGAGTCGGTCCAGACCGCGCCAATCGCCTTCCAGTCGGCCAGGTATTGCAGGTCCTGCTTACGGATGTACTCGTGTGTGGCATAGGCCCGCTTGAGCAACTCGATGTGCGCCTCGTCGCCGTCCATCAAGTAGAGCCACGTCAGCAGTGGACCCACGTGCCAGGCCGTCACCCGCGTGTAGGGCAATTCGATCTCGTACGCGCGTGCCCGTGTGGGTCGACTGTCGCCGTGATACTGCTGGGACCAGCCGGCCACGTTACCCTTGCCCAGGTTCGCTTTCGCGATCCACGGTCCCAGGTTGCCGAGCTTGGCGATGTATTTCTTGTCCTTGGTCAAATGGTACATCATGACCATGATGCGGAACGTCGCGTTGGTAGCGCTGTCGTTGAACGAGATTGCCCCGTTGCGGACGCCCGTCGACGGCGTTGAGCCACCGGGAAACAACCACTGATCGGGCCAGCCGCCGCCGCTACTCTGGGCCGATAGCAACACGTCGGCCGCTCGCCTGGCCGATTCAAAGTACTTTTGGTCTCCGCTCAGCTTGTGAGCGTAGAGCATGATCCAAAACGGTCTGGTGACAAAGCCATCCTGAATGCGCATCATGCCATTGCCCTGGTTGCCGTAGGCCCAGTGGCCTCGGGGAAGCTGCGCTTTGAGCATACGATCGGCACACGTGAGTCCTGCGGCAAGATACTTCTTGTCGTGGAAGATCTCGAAGGCACGGAAGAAGCCCAACGCGGCGTGCCTCAGCTTTTGCGCATCTCCAGCAATATACGCTTGCGGAACCTGCTTCGTTTGCGCGTCAAGCCAGCTGCGGACAGCGGTTTCAACACGTTCGGTATCGTTGAAGTTAGGATGTACCATGCGGTCGGCAATACCGATCCTGCGCAGCATCTCGGCCAGTTCCGCCTCTTTGGCCGCTCGTTGTTCGTTGGTGAGGTCCGGGTAGTGGATCGTTTCGCCGCCAAACAACGTCACCCGCTCCTTCCAAGACAGACCTTCCTCGCTTAATGCTCCGTAGGATAAGTCAATGTAATGGCCAATCTTCTTGTCAAAGACCAGCGGCCCACCGGCCAAAGTCCGGTCGACAGTAGAAAAGCCGAGAAGCAACACCGAGCACAACAGGAAGAAGGAAAAACATCGTTTGTGGGTTGTCATATGATTCTCTGTGGAAATGAAAAGTAGCGGCCCTGTCTCTGCCGATCCAGGTCTGCGGTTGGCCGTTATCTTTTCGCGTGGAATGTCCAACCGTTAGCAGAAGTTTCATTTGCTGCAGCAAATCGCGGAGCAATGCAAATACGCCTCTGTCATGCGAACGCCCTTTCGCAATGCGGCTGAGATGTCAGACGTGTACGGTCCGCAACTGCTGTCCGACCGGCACCGTGACTGCCGTTGGAACGGCGTCATTCACAATCGCAACAGGGTCCAGTCGCCCGGCTCGAGGCGAATCCTCAAGATGGTCTTGTCTCCGTAAATGTGTGCTGGCACGGGGCACCAGCCCGGCACCAGCAGATCCATGGGATGCTCATATTTGCCGGTTACAGTGACGATGGTCTCGATGGGTTTCTCGACATTCTTGTTACATACACCAAGGTACTTTTCACCGTCATTGCCTTCCCGGAGCAGTATCTCGAGATCGGAACTGGGCGAAGTCGCCGTTCTTTCACAGACAGCCTGCACAATCTCCGTGAGCAACGCACGCAACGACGCGTCTTGCATCACCACGGTCAGCGCCCGGTTCAGGCAGACGACCCGTCCCTTCCCGAAGTCACTCGTTGTGAGCGGCTGCGTTCTCTGAGCAGCCCCCTCCACGCTGTAATCCCAAGGCCCGGCGCCGATCTGCTTGAACTTGGGAAACAGAGTCTTATAAATCGAGTCCCCGCGCACCAGATCCAGCCCACACTCATCCTTCAACGCACAGGGGCCGAGCGCAACCAACGTCCCACCCTGCTGTACCCAGGCCATGAGTCGACGCGACAGTTCCTGTGACATATAGGGAGCGGAGGGCAGAAAGAGGACCGTGTATTCGTTCAAAGTCCCTTTGCCATCCAGCACCATTTCCTCTGGCAGATAGTCATGCGCAATGTTTTCCGGCGCAAGTAGCTTGTTGTGAAAGTCGAACATCGACGTCAGCGGATCACTCCCGTCGGTACTGCGTTGCACGCTTGCCAGATTAAACACAGAGGCACAGGGTTGAATGATCGCAGTCCTCGGCACCTCCTGCCGACTCTCGAGTAGGGCCTTTTCAATGGATCTGCACCTTTTGAACATCACGGGAAGCGCCGTGGCGCTCCAGCGGTAGATCGTCTGATCATAATTCAGCCCGAACGCGTTGCCATTGTAGGCAGTCACATAGCTCGTAGGATGGGAATGGAACCCCAGCCACCACGCTGAGATCCGGACGTCTCTGAGGAACATTTTGAAGAAGACCCTGTGGAGATCGCGTTTGGCGAGCCGCTCGTTGCTCAGATGCTTCCGGGACCACATGCCGAAGTAATTCTCGAAATACCCTGTGGTCCTGCCAAAGGTTCTGTTCATGGTCTCCAGATAAACCCACATGGGATCTTCCAGATCCGGGTAGGAATGGAAACTCATGATGTCACAGGCATGTTCCTTGTACATCAGGTACGTGTTGCCCTCTCTAAGAAAATGCGAGGGATCAGACATGACAGGTACGTTCGCCGCACCTTGCTGCAAGAATTGCCGCATCTTGGCGATGAAGCGAACATAATTCACTCGTCTCCAGCGTTCGAATTCATACGTCAGTCCGGTCACTTCGGCGGCAGGGGCAGCATATTGCTGATAAGGAATCTCGATTGCCTGGAAAGACGGATGACCGGTCCTCCACTTCCGGTTCAACGACTCAATCGATCCGTAGCGTTCCTTCAGGTACTCCCGAAATGCCGATTGGCTGGAACGGTTGAAGCCAACGTGGCCTGCGGATCCTTCCCAGGCAGTAATGAAATAGTTGACCGGAGTCTCCGCAGAGAGCTCAACGGCAAGATTCTTCAGATAGCCTCGCACGTACTCCAGCGCGGCCGGGTGATGCACATTGAGTCGTGAATTGTTGCCCAGAAACGTACTGGTGATCAGAGGCGGCTGCTTGTCTCTTTCCGTCTGCAAAAGCATGTCAGGATTCGCTTTGGCCTTCGCCAGCATCCAATCCGTCATCGGAATCACGTCACCGCGATAGCTCGGCTCGGTCAAAGAAAAGCTCTTGATTCTGCCAGTGCTCTCGCTACGGATCCGATCGATGTACGCGCGCAGTTTCGGGAATGCGTATTTCCCGGGCTTGTCGGATACCGGCCAGGGAATCGGATGATCGATGTGATAGCCATCGAAAGGCCCCAGTTCCCACAATGCATCCAGGTGAGCGCCGTGGAAAGCCGTGAACTGATACCTGCGGCTGGCACCGTTTCTAGTGCGGACTCTGTCTTCCGGTGAGAAGGCGAGCCTGGCGCTCCTCCACTTGCCTGTTTGTGGAACAACGGCGGAGGTCGCCTGGAAGACAAGGTTACCTGTTTCCACTTCCAGTCCTTGTATTCCAGCCGTCACATCCTCGATCTTTGCTTTCACACCCGATAACTGCTCCGCGCTGCGCTCCGCATCGAATGCCCGACCGTAGAATTGAAACAGTTCGTTCAATTGCCGGTTAACGTCGGCACTCTTGCTCTGCAGATCTGCAACGCCTCGGGCCAGATTGCTAATCTGGTCACCATTGGAAACAATGTTCCTAGCATAATGCTGCGCGCGCTTTGCAGATTGCAGCTGCTCGTCCAGAAAGCTCTTGCGAATCAGTAATGCGTTGATAGCGCGGGCCGCCAGATGGAACTCTGGATGTCTGGTTTTCAGTCCCAGCAGTCCTTCGCAATAGTACGCACCATTCTCGTGCATTGTGCCGCGGTCGCTGCCGAAGCCAGAATAAGACCAAAGATCCGGGGTGCCTCTTCTCATCTGCCTGGCGTAGGTCTTCACCATGTGGGCCGGTACG
This sequence comes from Planctomycetaceae bacterium, assembly GCA_002724245.1. Taxonomy (GTDB): domain Bacteria; phylum Planctomycetota; class Planctomycetia; order Pirellulales; family Pirellulaceae; genus UBA9264. The sequence continues at coordinate 435 of PBOG01000141.1, read as the reverse complement.
GACCGACTGTTAAGACGGCGAGCCTCGGCGCGGGCATGGGTCCCCGCCATGATCTCAATCTCGTCAAAGAAGATCATAGGGCCGCCGGGAAGCAGCGCGAAACGCACATACCTACCCCATCCCTTGAGATCCTCGGCGACAAAGCGGTAGTTGAGAGGCTTGTCCTGCGGTATCGATTCGGTACGTATGTCACAGAGCAGGTCGTAGTGTTTTGCGTCGGTGCTGACGAAGACCCGCACCGCCAGCGGAAACGTCACGCCTCCGGAACCGGTGATGCTGGAAAGTGTGACCTTGCCAATCGGCTGGGCATCGCCCAGGTCGATGTCAATCAGGGGAATCGGCATGGTTTCGACGTTCCAGCCGTAACCGGGTATCAATCCGACGGTGCCTTTCTCAATCCAGAGGCAGCCGTTATAGAGACCATCGGTCAGATCA
>PBOG01000140.1 GCA_002724245.1 Planctomycetaceae bacterium | reverse complement strand
TCAAACGGTTCGGGAGTGCGGATCACAAAGAACTTGCGGATTGCTTGCTTGACGTGCCAGTGCGCTTTCATCCCCAAGGGAAAGTGGGCCATGTCACCGGCGCGGAGCGTCTGTGTGTGTTCGCTACCTTCCGCGGTAATGTCGACTTCGCCTTCCAGGACGTGTACGAACTCGTCCCAGGAAAAAGTCCATTCAAACTGGCCCGGTTCGCAGGACCAGAGTCCGCTGGAAACCCGTTTGTCAGCGCTCTGGGTCAACACGGCACCACGGGCGACCGGATTGCCCTCCTTGATCCAGGAGGGCTCGATAGGCATGTCGGGCAAGGCTCCGGTGGGCGTCGCAGCAGCTTGCAGTGTGGCAGTAGACATTTCTCTTTTCCCTGTCAGGTGCGAAGGTGAACGGATTGGCCATGCGCGTCGTGCCGCATTTTCGGGTTGTTTTCTAACACGCCCCTGTGCGGATCGCAATTTCTCCCGCGCGATGCGGTCGGCAAGAAATTATTGTCCCAGGAACAACGGTGACAGATCTGTCCGCAAGGATCCCTGTTTTTGTCAGCTGTTTCGGCGCTGCGCACTCGCAGGTCAGGGGCCCTGCACGCCGCAGGGTTGGGTGGCTCGGATCGTGAAGGTCAGCGGGAACCGTCCGTCCAGCGGGTCGGGCAGTCGATAGTGACCATCCGCTCCCTCCTGGAATTCTGGCGTGACGGGGTAAAACCCGGCGGCGTGTTCATGCAGATGATTGATGGTCATTCCAGCGGTGATGAATGCGTTGACGACGTCGCCCAGGCTCCAGGACCATTGGGTGGTTTCGTTGGCTTGTGTGGGGAGTTCCCGGTCGGCGTAACTTCCGGTATCGACGAAGGTACCTGGTTGGTCCTGAGCCAGATAAGGAAACTCGAGGCTCAAACTCGTTTCCTGGACGGGACTCTCCTCTGCCAGTGCCCAGACCAAAGGGTGGCTCTCTGACAGGTAGAACTGGCCGCCCGGTACCAGGCAACCCGAGATCTGTCGTGCCCATTCTTTCAGGTCGGGAAGCCACGACAGCACACCGTGCGATGTGAAGACGAGGTCGAAGGCCTCCGCATACCGTGATTTCAGTGATGTGATTTCACATTGTTCGAACGTGGCCGGGATGCCCAAATCGAGAGAAAGCTGGCGTGCCTCTTGGATGGCGACTGCGGAAAAGTCCACGCCAGTCACGGTCGCCCCGAGCCGTGACAAGGAGAGGGTGTCTGTGCCGATGTGGCATTGCAGATGCAGTACATTGAGCCCGCGAATGTCACCAAGCTCACCCACTTCCAGGGGAAGCAGTGACAGGCCACCTCTTGTCAGGCGGGCGATGTGCTTTTGGTAGAAACGAGTTTGCCGATGGAGTCCTGCACGCTCATTCCACCAGGCTTGATTCAGCTCGGTTCTCGAATCCACAGACGCCATGACACAGGTTCTCACTATCTTGTTGCCACCGGCACGTTGCGCCGGCAGTGCGTTCGTTTCCACGCTGCGCCGCGGCGGACGAGCATCCTTCTCGAAGCCCACTGCCAGCCGTGAAGTTGATTGCGGGGTGTTGCAGCACTCGGACCTGCCGTGTCCTGCGAGTTCGTTCAACGTTTCAGCGGTAGCCCGGCCAGCGCGCCACGCAACAATTGAAGTGCGGCTTTGGTGACGCCATCGGCGGTTTCTTTCCGCAGTGGGTGTTGTTCTTTGACATCCTTAGACACGTCGTAGAATTTTCCCGACTGGTAGAGCTTGAAGCGTTGCGTGCGCACCCAATGTCGGTTCCGCAGGCCCGCGTAGCACCAGCTGCGCTGGCGGCCTGGCTGGTTTTTCAATAGCGGGGCAAAGCTGTGGCCGTCGAGTTTGATATCCGACGGTGGTTGCACTCCTGCCAACTCGAGCAGGGTGGGCAGAAAATCGCTGCTGTCGACCAGCGCGTTGACTTCGCGTCCAGCTGGTGTGACACCCGGCCAGCGGACCAGCAGTGGGACCCGTGTACCGTCGTCACGGAGGTTGCCCTTGCCCCCTGGAATCGACTGGCCGCCCCGCAGTGAGACGACGGGTTCACGGTACAGCCGACCGTTTCGCACGCCGGCGATTGAGCGTTTGGGCGTCCCGTTGTCGGTGGTGAAAATCACGACCGTGTTATCGCGCAAATGGGCTGCTTCCAATGCCGTCAGCAACCGGCCTACCACACGATCCATCTGGCGTACCATTTCGCCATAGTTGTCGTAACGCGTTTTGCCCGGACCGAAAGGTACCGGCTCTGACAGATCGTCCGTGACATCGTGGCAGAGAGCCATCGAGAAATACGCGAGAAACGGAACCTCGTGTTTTTGTTTCATGAAATCGATCAGAAAGTCGGCGTAGAGATCGGGTCCGTAGTGTGCGGCCAGGTTCTTGCGCAGTTTTCCGTTTTGCCAGATCAAAGGATCGTAGTAGCGGGGGCCTTCGTGCCAGGCAAACAGGCTGGACTGGTCGAAGCCGAGCCGCTGGGGATGCTGTGGATCGCGCTGCAATAACGCCAGTTGCCATTTGCCGGCGATGGCCGTTGCATAACCGGAACGTTTCAGAATACCTGAAAATGTCGACGACTCAGCAGCGGCCGGGAAACTTCCCCAGGCTGGTTGGTTCAGCCGCACCGGGTAGCGTCCGGTCATTAAAGCAATACGCGTCGGATGGCAGACTGGCATGCTGTAGGCGTGGTGGAACTTCATGCCATCCCGCGCCAGTGAATTGATATGGGGCGTGCGATAGGAGCTACCGCCGTAACATTCGAGTACCTCTTGTCCCACATCATCGGCCAGGATGAACAGAATATTGGGGGCGCGGGCGGCTGCTGCGCTGCCCTTTTGTGGGGCCGCTGGCGACGCCGTGGCTGCCATTGCTGCGGTGAGCAAGAGACTGGTCAGGAAAGGCATACTCGGTTCCTCGACAGGCTCCGGCGTGGCCGGGTCGGCACGAACAGATTTAGTTTCCAGGCGGGGATGCGTCGGCCGCGCGATTCAACCAGGGAACAAATCCGGCGGTGTTTACCCGGATACTCCAAAGCGTGTGTCCGGCGGTAATGAAGAGTGTCTTCAGATCCGGACCGCCGAACGTACAGTTGGTGACCTCGTCTTCTGGGATCGGTACAAAACCGACCTGCTTGCCTGTGGGAGTGAAGACATAGACCCCACCGGCCACTTCGGTGGTTTCGTGAGGTGGGTTCGCGATTGTCCGGCCCGCTGCGACATAGAGTCGGCCGGCCACGTCAAGCGCCATGCCATCGCCGCCGCGTCCGCGTCCGAAATCGTGTATTTTTTGGCGGGTTCCAGGGACCACCGTACCCGCGGGGGTGACATCAAATCGCCAGACGGCGCGCGGTACGTCGGGAGTATTATTGTTGTTGTCGACGACATACAGATGGCGATCGTCTGCGGACATACAGATGCCGTTGGGACGGTTGACCTCGTGGGTCAACACTTGTGTGACCTGACCATCGGGATCGATGCGGTAGACTCCTTCAACGTGGCGGCCATTACCATCCTGGATTTCCAGGCCGCGGCGAGAGCCGTAACGGGGGTCGGTGAAATAAATGCGACCCTTGGAGTCAATGGTCAGATCGTTGGGGCCTGCGTAACGTTTTCCCTGAAAGTGATCTGTCAGCACGGTGATCGTGCCGTCCGGTTCGGTGCGCGTGATCCTCCGGTGTCCTTGTGGTCCAGGACCTTCGCAGGCGAGTAACCGTCCCTGCAGATCAAACAGCAGGCCGTTGGCGGCGCCGGAAGGTTGTCGGAACACATGCATAGCGCCCGTGCGGTCGCGGCGCATGATGCGGTTGTTCAAGCCATCGCTAAAGTAAACATTTCCAGTGGGGTGCCAGGCAGGGCCTTCGACAAAGGCCACGATACCTACGGGACGAGGGACTCCCGGTGCAAACAGCTCTTCAGCAGTTGCCTGGTAAACCTGACCGATTTGCCCGACCAGTGCAAAGACCATAATCGCTGCCTGGCCGGACCTGAAGGGACAAAAGAGCTGACGCAGGGTTTGACAAACGGGGTGGATCATGCTGGTTGCCTTCGCAAAAGGAAACAGGTGGCTGCAGCCTACCGCGCAGTCTTTCGGATGCAATCGGGCTACGGATGCAATCGGGTAGCCAGCGAGGGTCGTGTTGACGCGGTCTTTGCGGCACCGTGGGTGCTCTGCCGCAGGCAGCTGGCAAACCCCTCTGGTGGAAACTAACGAGAAAACCCAGGATGTCGTGGACAGATTTTCTGGCTACAATCAGATACCGGAGGAAGTGCATTGCGTCCGTGAGAAATTTGGCGTGGCAGCGGGCGGTGTTTTCCGGTGCCTGACGCCTGTAATTGATGTTCGTCGTCGCTCACCTCTGCGGAAGCCTTGGTGGTGACCGTTGATGGTGATTCGGTTCCTGGTCCCCGCCAGTGTCCAAGTGGACCATCAGGAACTGTAGAAGCTTCGGGACTCACAAGATTCAGGACTCAGAAGGAATCGCGGGCATGTCGACAGCGGAGATTTCTATCACGGGTGAACCGATCTCGGAAGCCACGTGTCGTTTTACGGTTGACCGCCCTGTTTACCCTGACAGGTCGTTTGCGTTCCTCAATAAAGCACAGGCACAAGGATCGCCGTTGGCGGAACGGATTTTTGCGATTGATGGGGTTTCGCGGCTGATTGTGGCGCACAACGAGGTGACCGTGAACAAATCGGTTTCCGCGGAATGGCCGCAGATCGGCCGTTTGATTGGCGCGGCGATCCGAGAACACCTGGCCAGCGGTGATTTTGCGGTCAGCGAAGAAGCCTGGAAGGATATGCCTTCGGCGGATGAGATTCGCCAGCGGGTTCAAAGTGTGCTCGATAGTGAAATCAACCCTTCGGTCTCGCAGCACGGGGGTGTGATCCGCTTGATTGATGTCCAGGAAAATCGCGTGTTTATCCAGATGGGTGGCGGGTGCCAAGGTTGTGGTCAGGCGAACGTCACATTGAAGTTCGGGATCGAAAATGTGATCCGGGCGTCGGTTCCCCAAGTGGCTGAAATCCTCGATGTTACGGATCATGCTGCCGGGCGAAATCCTTACCATACGCCGTCCAAGAAGTAGCACGAGTGATGTCACGGGTGCTGCTTTTGCTACCGACCACCTCGTATCGCACGGACGCGTTCCTGGAGGCTGCCACGCGGCTGGACGTTGAGGTCACGGTCGCGTCCGAACAGTCGAATAGCCTGGCGCATCTCAATCCGGCAGGCTTGCTCACACTTGACTTTACCAATCCGCTCGCTGCTGCTGAGTGCGTCGCTACCTTTGCACAGCGTTATCCCATCGACGCAGTGGTTCCGGTCGATAGTCAGGTCGTCGCGGTTGGTGCAGCCATCGCGACGGCCCTCGGTCTACGCCATAACGCACTGGAAGCGGCCCTCTGCGCCGGTGACAAGTACCGTTCCCGACTGCAATTCCAGCAAGCCGGGGTCGCTGCTCCGGAGTTTCGGCTCTGTTCGTTCGCGGAAGATCGTCCGGAATTGGCTTCACGCGTACCGTTTCCTTGCGTCGTGAAACCCCTGAAGCTGTCAGGAAGTCAGGGGGTGATGCGCGCCGACAATCCACAGCAATTTGTCGCGGCCGTCAATCGTCTGGCTGCGATTCTTGCCTGCCCAGAGGTGTCAGGTGCCGAAGGCGACCCAGCGGTGGTTGGCTGTGGGGCAGATGCGGCGCCAGCTGCCGACCCCGCCCAGGAATTTCTCGTGGAACGATTTGTGGGCGGTCCTGAAGTGGCTTTGGAGGGTCTGCTGACGGGTGGGAAATTGCAGCTGTTGGCCTTATTTGACAAACCCGATCCGCTGGAGGGGCCGTTCTTTGAAGAGACGATCTATGTCACCCCGTCACGTCTTGCACCAGAGACACAGGAGGAGATTCTCAGTTGCGCCCAGCAGGCGGCCCGCGCGCTGGGATTGACCGAGGGGCCCGTACACGCGGAGTTACGTTTGACCGCCACTGGTCCCACTGTGATTGAGGTCAATCCCCGCTCGATTGGAGGATTGTGTTCACGCGTCCTGCGATTTGGGATTCAATGCGCCCTCGAGGATTTGATCCTGGGACACGCGCTCGACGTTGATTTTGAGGTGCCGGCGCTCTCGCGACAACCAGCGGGGGTCATGATGATTCCGATTCCGCGTGCTGGTCGACTCTGCGAGGTACATGGTCTCGAGAGGGCGCGGGGTGTCGCAGGTATCGACGATGTGACCCTGTCGGCCCACCTTGGCCAAAGACTCGTACCGCTGCCGGAAGGTGCTCAATACCTTGGGTTCTTGTTTGCCAGGGCTGAGTCGGGTGAGGCGGTGGAAGTTGCGCTTCGCACAGCGCACGACCAGTTGGAGTTTGTCATTGAAGCGGATGCGCCGTGAGCCGGCGGGTCGACAAATGGCTTGTCAAGGCCCGGTGAGGACTCTGCCTTGCAATGAATCGAACAGGAAGCATGCCGCCGCGTGCCTTGGCTTCGTCTCCAGCGGGTCAGCTTGTATGATGTCAGGATCATGCTGCGGACGCACCGTTCTTTCCACAGCCGCATCTGTCCACTTACCTGTTTTGATGACCGAGTCGATGAATCAACCAACTTGTTACCGTAATGTCGTGTTGTTATTGATCGCCCTGTGGTCGTTTGCTTCAACTGGAGAGTTGTCAGGCCAACAGGCGAATCTGAATAAACCGTTTGATCGTGATCAACTGGTTGCCTGGTGTATTGTTCCTTTTGATGGTAAGGAGCGTGGTCCTGCGGCCCGGGCTGAGATGTTGAAACGTCTCGGTTTGCGACGGGTCGCTTATGACTGGCGCGAGAAACATGTTGCCACGTTTGAAGAAGAGATTCTGCAGTACAAGAAACATGGCCTGGAGTATTTCGCATTCTGGGATACGCACCCCGTTGCCTTTCGTCTGTTCGAGAAATATGATCTGCACCCGCAGATCTGGAAAATGCTCATCAACCCTAAGAGTGAGACGCAGGCGGGGCGTGTGCAGGAGGCGGCGGAACAGATCCTGCCACTGGTTGAGCAGACCCGCAAGATGCGTTGCCAGCTGGGGCTCTATAACCATGGCGGGTGGGCAGGGGAGCCTGAGAATCTGGTTGCTGTCTGCCAGTACCTGCACCAGCACCACGAAGCCGATCATGTTGGCATCGTCTACAACCAGCATCATGCGCATCCGCGGGTCGACGAGTTTGCGAAGTTGCTGGCGCTCATGAAGCCGCACCTGTTGTGCTTGAATCTCAATGGCATGGCGCGCAACGGTGACCGCCTGGGAAAAAAGATCTTGCCACTGGGAGAGGGTGAACTGGATGTCAGCCTGCTGAAGATATTGCGTCGCTCGGGGTATCGCGGCCCGGTGGGCATCATCGGGCACACGCAGGATGACGTGGAGCAGCGTTTGGCCGACAACCTGGAAGGCTTGGAGTGGCTGTTGCCGCAGGTCGATGGGAAACCCGCGGGTCCTAAACCAACGCCCCGCACCTGGTCTCCCGAGAAGGACAAGCCACGTAATTCAGCCGAGATTCCGGGCGCCCTGTTGGAGGGTCGCCAGGCCTATCGCCGCCCGCCACTGACCGTGGAATGCCGTGTCACTTTGTCTGACCGCAATCGCTACAACATTCTGGTTGCCAGTGATACCAAAGCTTCCGGAGCGCACTGGGAAATCTTTACTGTAAGCGGGAGCGGTTTGTTTACAGCGTATCTGCCAGGTATGGAACCTGACCATGTTCGCTCTCCCGTGATGCTCTGCGATGGCAAACCCCATACGGTTGCCATGTGGTACGAGCCGCAGCGGGTTCGATTACTGGTCGACGGCAAGACCGTGGCGGATCAACCGGTGAAATCGCGCAATCTTCCCACGGTTCCGGCCGGCTTGGGGATCGGACGGCTGGTCCAGGAGCGGTTGGGCTGCAGTGGTGCGATCGACTGGGTGCGTATTTCACAGGGTCTCCGACCGGGAGCCGCTGCGCCGGGAGACGCGGTCGAAAAAGATGAGGCGACTTTGTTGCTGTGGCGTCCAGCGAGCCGGCCGTCTGTGTCTGGCAAGTCGGGGGATCTTCATGGAAGTTTGCCCGCCGAACCGTCGGCTGCCACCGTTGCCCGGCTGCTTGCGAATGCGCGGCAAGAGGGTGAAGCCCACCGCGGTTTAATGGTGTTTAGTTCCGCGCGGACGGCCTGCCTGTCGTGCCATCGAATTGCGCAGCATGGCGGCACGGTGGGACCCGAGTTAACCTTGCTTGGGCGGCAGCGGAAGCCGCGGGAGATTATTGAATCGGTGTTGTGGCCGCAACACCACGTGGCGCCGGAATACAAGGCGCACATGATTGTGACCGCGGACGGTCGGGCGCACCGCGGTTACGTGCTGCGCCGCGATGCACGGCAGTTGGTGTTCAGAGATCCCACACAGCCAGGCGCAGAACCTGTGGCCATTGCCGTGGATGAGATTGAAGCGGAGCGTGAAGTGGGGACATTGATGCCTGACAACTTGGTGGCCGCATTGTCCGCAACCGACCGCAACGACTTGTTTTCTTTCTTGCTGGGACTGGGCCGGGAGGAGGGAATCGAACCGCGTGAACTCGACAGTTTGCTGTCGCATCTACACGCACATCAGCCGGCTTCATTTGAGGTTCCACGGAAACCTCGGCAACCTGCAGACTGGCCTAGCTGGGAGCACTCGGTGAACCGTGACCGGGTTTACGATTATTACGCCAAGCAGGCCACGCACTTTCGCGACCAGCCGCACACCATGCTACTGGCGGAGTACCCCGGCCTGGATGGAGGGCAGCTGGGGCATTGGGGCAACCAGAATGATGAGTATTGGGCGAGTCCACGCTGGAACGACACATTGCTGGGATCGGTGCAGTGCGGGATTTTTCGTGGAGCCGGTGTCACGGTGCCGCGTGGTATCTGCGTGCAGCTTGGTGAAACGCCGTCAGGCGCGGTTTGTTTTAACCCGGACACGTTGACTTATGATGCGTTCTGGACGGGTGGCTTTCTCAAGTTCTCCTCGTTCCGGCATGGTTTTCTGGATGGTGTGTTATTGGATGGGAAACCTGGCCCTCGCCCGCCAGGAGAACGGCCGCAGAAACCGTACCGCTATCGCGGCTTTTACCGGCAGGGGAATCAGGTCGTGTTCGCGTACCGCATCGGTGAAGTTGATTATCTCGATGCACCCACCGTCAAGAACGGGCGTTTGCAACGTCTGGTCGCGCCGGCCACCGAGCACCCTTTCTTCGACCAAACCCGCCAGCCGCCACTGGAACCGCCGCAGGTATTGAACACGTCTATCCGACTGGGAAAAGCGGCACCGTACGCGGTCGACACGATCGAACTACCTGTCGACAATCCCTGGAAGGCACAGATTTTTGTGGGTGGATTGCATTTCATGCCAGATGGTTCGGCGATGATTTGTACGATGCACGGGGATGTGTGGCGTGTGGAAGGATTTCAGTTTCCTTCCACAACAGCGCGCTGGACACGGTTCGCATCCGGGTTACATCATTTGCTGGGAATGGTGATCGACAAGGATGGCATTTTTGTGTTGGGGCGGGATCAGATTACCCGTCTGCACGATTTCAACAAGGATGGACGGGCTGATTTCTACGAGTGTTTCAGCAACGTGTATCGCACCTCTCCCGCCGGCCACGATTTTATCTGTGGTTTGCAACGCGACCGCGAAGGCCGTTTCTATACAGCTTCCGGTGCGGAGGGGCTGCTGCGGATTTCAGCAGATGGCCGAAGCTATGAAGTGCTGGCGACAGGCTTTCGCAATCCGGACGGCTGTGGGCTGTTGCCCGACGGCACCATCACCGTTCCTTGCTCGGAAGGAGAGTGGACGCCTGCTTCGATGATCTGTGCGGTGCGTTCTGCAGGGAGCGAGGGGCCTACGTTTCATGGTGCCGGTGGCCCCCGTGCGGGCCGTCCTCCCGAATTGCCTTTAGTCTACTTGCCGCGAGGCCTGGATAACTCCAGCGGGGGACAGACACTGGTCGACAGTGATCGCTGGGGGCCGCTGCAAGGACAGTTGATTCACTTCTCGTTTGGGACCGGCGCTCACCTGATGGTGTTGCGGGATCAAGTGGATGGACAGTGGCAGGGTGCGGTGGTGCCACTGCCCGGAGAGTTTCGTTCGGGAGTGCATCGCGGACGATTCCACCCCGGTGACGGTCAGTTGTATGTCGGTGGGATGCAAGGCTGGGGAACGTACACGACGGATGACGGCTGCTTTCAGCGGGTTCGCTATACGGGAGATGAAGTCCAACTTCCAGTGGCGTTTCGGGCCCACGAGAATGGGATCGCGCTGCGTTTTTCAGCGCCTCTGAATGTCGAGACCGCAACCGAAGCCAGCAATCACTTTGCGCAGTGCTGGAATTACCGGTATAGCAGTGCGTACGGTTCCCCTGAATTTTCCAGCCAGCACATGGGAGTGCGGGGGCACGATCGACTCTCGATTGTGGCGGCCCATTTACTGGACGATCAGCGCACATTGTTTCTGGAAATCCCTGCACTACAGCCGGTCAACCAGCTTCATTTGCTGGTCAAGTCAGGCCCGGGGCGTGAACACGAGTTGTTCGCAACGGTGCACCGGCTGGCCGCTCCGTTGACCAGTATTCCCGGCTACCGTCCGTCCGAGAAGAAGATCCTGCCGCACCCCATTCTCAACGACCTGGCGATGGCCACACGCAGTATTCCTAATCCGTATCGGACGCCATTGGAGAAGGCACGCAAGATCACGGTCAAAACAGGGACGAACCTCTCCTATCAGACACGAATTGTGCGCGCCCAGCCGGGTGAGCCGATTGAATTCACTTTGGCGAACCCGGATGTGGTGCCCCACAACTGGGCACTGGTCAAACCGGGCACGTTGCGACGTGTTGGCCAGTTGGCGAACCGACTTGTTTCTGATCCGGAGGCTGCATTGCGACACTATGTTCCCCGTAGTTCGGATGTGCTTGCTTATACGGATGTGGTGTTTTCAGGTGAATCTTTTACGATCTTCTTTCATGCACCAGAGCAGCCTGGACGCTACCCGTTCTTGTGTACTTTTCCGGGACACTGGCTCGTTATGAATGGCACGTTGCTGGTCGAGGATAGGCGTGCTGCGCGCTGAACGTAGCAAGCCACCTGCCCTGGCGGATTGACGCCTAAAAGAGAGTAGCGTGCCCGGGTGGCATGGGGTGTGCCGGAAAAAACTTACAGGTAGAAGACTCTGCCGATGGTCAGAGGTTTGCGGTTTGACGAACACGGAGACGTAACATGAAGGTAGGCGTGGACAGTTATAGTTATCACCGTCTCTATGGCGAGATTTATCCGAATCAAGTGGATCCGGGGCGCCGCTGGGACTTTGCCCAGTGTATCGAGGAGACCGTCCGGGTAGGTGGCGCTGGAATTTCATTGGAAACGTGTTTCATGCCCCGTTTTGATGCGGACTACCTGGCACAGCTCAAGGATGCTTTGGATGCGAACAATCTGGAGCGGATGGTTGCCTGGGGGCATCCTGATGGTCTCGAAGGCGGGAAGAAGCCGGAGGCGGCGCGCGAGATGGAGCAGCATCTATTAACGACCCAGGCAGTCGGCGGCACGGTGATGCGTATCGTCGGCAGCAGTCTGATGTTCCGGGACGATCCGCATGGTCCACAAATCGAAAAACTTTCGGCCATTCTCAAAGAGAGTGTCAAAAAGGCGGAGGATCTGGGAATTCGTATGGCCATTGAGAATCACATCGATTTCACTGCCGACGAAATTCTAGAGATCCTCGACCGCGTTGACTCGGACTTTTTGGGCGTCAATTTCGACACGGGAAATTGCCTCCGGGTTTTTGAAGATCCGGTTGTTGCGGCCGGCAAGCTTGCCAGTCGCACCTACGCGACACACGTCAAAGACATCGATCCGTCACATGGTTCGCCGAGTGATTGGACCTTCTGGCCCAGTGCCGCCGCCGGCCATGGCATTATCGACATGCCGGGTGTTGTGAAAGCGCTGGGAGATGGCGGTTATCAAGGGATGTTGTGCGTGGAAATTGATTTTCTCAAAGACCCCGCAGGGGATGAAGTCGAAGCGGTGGAGAAGGCGGTGCACTATTTGCAAGATCTGTTGGCAGCCCAGCAGTGACACCCATGGAAAGAGACTATGTCAGACGCGCTGAAAGTTGCGATAGTTGGTTACAAATTCATGGGCAAGGCGCACAGTAACGCCTATCACAAGGCCGGTCGTTTTTTCGACTTGCCCGTTGAAGTGCAGCTGCAGACTGCTTGTGGTCGGCATGAGGCGGGACTAGCCGAATTTGCACAACGATGGGGCTGGCAGGAAACAGCCACGTCTTGGCGCGAGGTGATTGAACGAGACGATATCGACATTGTCGATATTTCGTCTCCGACAGACACACATTGCGAGATCGCGAAAGCCGCTGCAGCAGCCGGCAAGCACATCCTCTGCGAAAAGCCGATGGCACTAAGCGCCGCTGAGGCACTCGAGATGTGTCGAGCTGTCAAGCAGGCGGGGGTCACCCATGCGATTGGTCACAATTACCGTCGCGTGCCCGCGATCCGGTTGGCGAAACAGATGATCGAAGAGGGACAGCTTGGTGAGATTTATCATTGGCGGGGAACGTATTTGCAAGACTGGATTGTCGATCCTGAGTTTCCACTCACCTGGCACTTACAGCAGGAGCGTGCCGGATATGGCCCTCACGGTGACTTGAATTCCCACAGTGTGGACCTGGCACGTTACTTGATTGGCGAAATCAAGACCGTTCAGTGCACGATGGCCCAGTTCATCAAGCAGCGTCCGTTGCCGGACGAAGAACGGGAGGCTGCATTTGAGGCCGCGGTCGGTCAGGGCGTCGGTCAAGTGTCGGTCGATGATGCCTCGTTTATGGTAGTTGAGTTTGAAAATGGTGCCCTAGGGTCCTTCGAGGCCAGCCGGTTTGCCACAGGGAGAAAGAACTACAACTACTTTGAGATCTACGGTAGTCGGGGCAGTCTGTGTTTCAATTTGGAACGTATGAACGAGCTGCAGTTTTTTTCGCGGGAAGATCCCCCCACGGCACAAGGGTTCCGGACGATCCTCGTGACGGAGTCCAGCCATCCCTATATTGCCAGCTGGTGGCCTCCCGGACACATCATTGGTTATGAGCATACATTCATCCACCAGGCAGCAGATTTTGTTCGAAGTATTCACGCTGGCACTGGGCTGGAACCGAGCTTCTTCGATGGTCTGCGGGCGATGGAAGTTCTCGATGCGGCGGCGTTGTCTGCCCGCGACGGTCACCGCGTTGAAGTGCCTCGTGCAGAGATTTAGTCTCGAAGTTCCCTTTTCCATTTGAGGTGTTGTTGGGTATGCGTACGACATGGAATTTTAATACCGCGGGTCAATTGGTATTCGGCAGGAATGCGGTTGACCAGATTGGCGATCGCGTGCGAGAAATGGGCGCTCGACGCCTTCTGCTCGTGACGGATCAAACGCTCCTGGAGGCAGGTCTTGTCGATCGTGTCTCTGCGCCACTGCGTGCTGCGAACGTGACGGTCGAGGTGTTCGCCGGTGGTTCTCCCGAACCACCGCTGCATGCGGTGAATGATGCGATTGCCGCGGCGCGAGATTGTGGAGCGGAAGTCCTGTTGGGACTCGGCGGCGGTAGCAATATGGATATTGCGAAAGCCGCTGCAGTGGTTCTGACACATGGTGGTGCGGTCAAAGACTACGCAGGTGATCAAGTTGTTCCCGGGCCTGTTTTTCCACTGATTCTCGTCCCTACGACGTCGGGGACCGGATCGGAAGTCACGGCGGCCGCGGTGTTGAACGATACGGATCAAGGTGCCAAGTTTTCCATCCTTAGTAATCACCTGCGGGCACGATTTGCCGTCGTCGATCCCTTGCTGACTGTCAGCTGTCCTCCTGCGGTTACGGCTGCCAGCGGCATTGATGCGCTGTCTCATGCCGTTGAGGCATATACAGCGGTGGACAACGAAGCATTTCCGCTTCCCGCCGGCGAAGCCACTATCTATCAGGGACGTCATCCATTGGGCGATCTGTTGGCGGAACGGGCAATTGGCCTGATTGGAGAAAACTTGCGCCGCGCTGTGAATGATGGTGACGATCTCGATGCGCGCGAAGGCATGGCTTTGGCATCAACGCTCGCCGGTATGTCGTTTTCCAATTCGGGTGTCGCGGTTGTGCATGCGCTGGAGTACCCGCTCAACGACACCGTGCACACGCCACACGGGGTGGGTTGCGGGCTATTCTTGCCGTACGTCATGCGGTTTACGGGACCAGCGCGACCACAGCAAATGGCGCGGATTGCGGAGTTGCTCGCGTCAGGTGATCCAGTGCAACGCGATGATTCCGCCGTGGAGCGGGCGGCCGCGGCCGTTGAAAAACTGAATGCGGACATTGGCATTCCACTCCGTTTGCGTGATGTGGGTATTTCTGAAGCACAGTTACCAGCGATGGCCGACAAAGCGTTTACGGTAAAACGTATTTTGCGCGTCAGTCCACGCTCAGTGGCCCATGAAGACCTGACAGCCATTCTACGAGCGGCACTGTAATGGCGTTGCCAGACCCAGTCTGCCACTGCTCCCTAACGCGCGTTGATTCCACCTTGTGCTGTCGAGAGCGTGGAGCGGTTGCCAGGTATCGTCGGGGAGCATTGGTGCATTCGGGTTGATTGTGGTTGCCCTACCGACGAGTACCCGGTTTGCAGGCCATTTCTCGCAACCGGGTATCTTGGCGCCAGCCGCCGTTGTTAGGTGGACTGGCGCCCTTTCAGGGGGTATCGGAGTGTTATTCGGCGAGCAATTTCTGGATGGTTGGCTCCATCGCTTCGGCCCACTTCCGGTAGCCCGCTTCGTGGGGGTGCAGCAGGTCGGGCATGATCGATTTTGGCAGTTTTCCGCGGTCATCCAGGAAGGCGGAGTTCAAGTCGAGGAAGAAGACGCGTTTGCCATCGGCGTATTCTTTGATGTGTTCATTGATGGATGCGTTGATCTTCCGCAACTTGTCGTCCGCGGTAGCACCGCGTGGAAAAATTGCCAGCAGGAGAACTTTCATCTTCGGTTTTCGCTGCTTTAATTCAGCGAGAATGTGTTTGATCCCTGCGGCCGTCTCTTGTGGCGGATCCTGACGGTGCCCGGTGTTGTTGGTGCCAATCATGACGACGGCCAGTTGTGGAGATATCGCGTCGATTTCGCCGTGCTGGAGTCTCCAGATAACATGTTCAGTGCGGTCTCCACTATAGCCAATATTAAAGGCATTGCGTTTTGCATAATATTGTTGCCAGACCTTCTTTCCGTGGCCTTCCCAACCGTGCGTAATCGAGTCGCCGATCATCAGCAGGTCGACGGACTTGCCTTTCGACGCTTTCAATTTTTGTGTGTGGCGATCACTCCACCATTTGTCGCTCCGGTTTTCAGGCGTAACTGCTTTGACTCTCTTCCGGGGGTTGTCTGCCTCGGCGGCGATCAACTCCGTAGCAGCGAGCAGTGTGAGCAGGAGGAATGCCATTGGCAGTGGGTTGAATCGCATGGGAGTTCCTTGGAGTTGTCGCGTCCGGAGATTGTTACGGTTCACTGTGGCGGTTGTTGATGTGAGGTTTCCATCGTGACACAAGGTGAAAATGGTGTAAAGCAGTTGCCGGACGGAGGCTTGCCGTGACGGTTGTCATGGGTTGGTAGTCGGTCGGGCTGGGTTGCGTGTCGGGAAGATGGCAGCGCCTGCCAGCGTGGCGATGCGACCAGCCAACCGGTTGATCGAGCCCTTGCCATCAGGGTGCACTCGGTTGCTCAAAAAGATGACGAATAGTTCCAGCTCTGGATCGATCCAGAGAACCGTTCCTGTAAAACCGCCATGTCCGAAAGCGCGTTCGCTAAACAGGTCACCCCGATTCGATGAATAGCCGCTGCGGACATCCCAACCGAGAGCGCGTAACGCTCCAGGTACCGCCACGTGGCGCGTCATGGTTTCTACGGTTTCGGATTGCAGGATCCGTACATCGTGATAACTTCCGCCACTGGCCATCATCTGGGCATAGATAGCAAGGTCCCGAGCGGTGGAAAACAGGCCCGCGTGACCAGCGATTCCCCCCAGCAGATAGGCGCGTGGATCGTGAACTTCACCTTGGATCCAGCGATCGTCTCGTTGTTCGGTGGGGGCCGCACGCCGTCGTAGCGCGACAGACGGCAGGTATCCGGTTTCGGTCATCCCCAGTGGGCCAAAGAGGGTTGTTTGTGTGTAGTCGTGAATATTCTGTCCCGTGAGCCGTCGCACCAATTCTGCCAGTACGATGAAGCCAACGTCGGTGTAAACGAATCGTTTTTCTGGATCGGCAATGGGTTGGGTGGCCATCACGTTGCGCATGGCTTGCACCGGTCCTTGCTGGTATTCGCCGATCGCATTGTCTGGAATCAACCCTCCTTGATGTGTCAGCAAGTGCAGGATCGTGATCTTGTCTTTTCCCTGGGATGCAAATTCGGGAATGTGTTTTGCGACCGGATCGGACAGTTGTATGCGTCCCGCTTCGACCAGCCGCATGACGCTGGTTGCAGTGGCGATCGGTTTTGTCAGCGACGCCAGGTCGAACACGGTATCGGTAGTCATCACTTGCCTGGTTGGCCGCAGTTGACGGTAGCCATAAGCCTTTTCCAGGACGATCCGATTGCGTCGGCCGATGAGTACGACGCAACCTGGCATTCGTTGCCGCGCGAGTCCTTCAGCGACCACGGTGTCGATATGGGCCAGCCGCTCTGCATCCATCTCGACCTCTGCGGGGGAGACCGGTTCCAGCCCTGGTGGCACTGCGTTGGCACAGCATGTGAGCCAGAAAACGCTGACACTCCAGATCGTGCAGGAGATAACACAGGCACAGACCGAGGAGGCGGATCCTCGACGTCGCAGGAATTGCAGAGGGAGCATCAGCAAGCTCACGGGTGGGTGGAAATGATCGGGCTATGCATCACAGCATAGCAGGGATAGAACGGTAACGGGTCAGCTGCGCCACGATCGCTGCGCGGTACGCGTCGCCTGGATGCCGGCGGTCCAAGGGGTGGAACCCAGCAGCACTGTCGATTCCAGAAACATCGGGCGATCTACCCTGGTCGATTGCTCCCCTCGGAGTTGGCGTGCTAAGATCGGGACATGTTGGGATATGGTATGGCGGAAAAACAGCCGGGTCGCGCCGGCGCTCTGATGGTGATTCTGGGTTTGTTGTCCGGGGGGGCGTTCCCCCTCGACAGCCGCGCGGATGATTTACCTCCTGGTGTCGTCGATACACAGGATCCGCGTGATGTACCGCTGACTCCTCAGGAGTCCCTCAAACGCATTGTCGTTCCAGACGGTTTCCAGGTAACCCTGTTCGCTGGTGAACCCGATTTGCGCCGCCCGATCGCCTTTGACTTTGACGATCGCGGCAGGCTGTGGGTTGTCGAGAATTATTCGCACCCCCAGTGGCGGCAGGATGCTGCTTCGGATCGCGTTCTGATTTTCGAAGATGTCGACCACGACGGTCGATTTGATCGGCGGAAAGTGTTTTGGAGCCGCGGACGTTATTTGAGCGGGATTGCAGTAGGACACGGCGGTGTATGGCTGGCCAATACCCCTGAATTGACGTTTATCCCCGATGCCAACGGCGACGATGTTCCCGACGGACCACCCGTTGTGATGCTCGATGGTTTTCAGAAAGCGACGAATAATGTACTGAATAATTTTCACTGGGGTCCTGACGGTTGGCTTTATGGCGCTATTGGACTGGCGGAGAGTTCCTACGTTGGTCGGCCCGGCACCCCCCGTCCGCAGCGGACTGTGATTGCCCGTGGGATCTGGCGATTTCATCCCCACCACCACACGTTTGAGGTGGTGGCTTCCGGAATGGTCAATCCCTGGGGCGCGGACTTCAATGAGTACGGTGATTTGTTCACGACGAATACGGTCACCGCGCATCTGTGGCAGATTGTTCCGGGCATGATTTGCCAGGGGCGGGCCGCCGAAGAACAGCATCCCTTCGCCTACGCTCGTATCCAGTCGATTGCTGATCATCTGCATTGGGGCGGTGGTGTCTGGCAAAGTTCACGACAACACGAGGAACGCCACTCTGTGGCTGGCGGAGGCCATGCGCACTGCGGCGCCATGATCTACCTTGGAGATAACTGGCCTGGCAAGTATCGCGGCACATTGTTGACCAATAACCTGCACGGTAATCGTGTGAATAACGATCGCCTGGTTCCCCACCGTTCGACCTACGTGGGAGTCCATGCCGATGATCCGCTGCACGCCAATGACGCCTGGTTTCGCGGTTTGTCTATCAAGTACGGTCCTGATGGGGGCGTCTATATTTCGGATTGGCATGACCTGGGTGAGTGTCACGACAGTGATGGGAGCCACCGTAGTAGTGGCCGTATTTTCAAGGTTGTCTACGGAACCCCAGCACCGCGCCCGGTCAATTTACAAACAGCTTCGGACCGGCAGCTGGCAGATTTGCACTTGCATTCCAATGCCTGGTTTGTGCGCCATGCGCGACGGATCCTGCAGGAACGGACGCTTGCAGGTGCTCCACTGTTGGCCGCGCGGCGGCGTTTGCGGAGTATTCTGGATGAGAGTGAGGACGATCCGCAGCGGTTGCGAGCGTTCTGGACGCTGTTTGTGATGCAGGATCTCACAGAACCAGAGCTGGTTCGTTTCTTGCAGCACCCGAGTCTGCATGTGCGACGCTGGGCGATTCGTTTTCTGGTCGATCGATCGGTTCCCGGTCGGACGGCGTTGGACGCGCTGGTTCGCCTGGCAAGCCACGAGGACTCCGCCAAGGTTCGCCTGGCGCTGGCAGCGGCTTTGCAGAAAATCCCGGTGGAACCACGCTGGGAGATCGCCTCCTCCCTGGCGCGACATGCCGAAGACGCTGCGGATAGCTACCTCCCCTTGATGATCTGGTATGGGATTGAGCCACTCTTGGTGACCGATGTGCGGCGCGGGCTGCAGTGGGCGCTGACGGCCAGAATTCCCTTGTTAAGACGGTTTGTGGCACGGCGTCTGCTGGATGTTGATGCCCCTCCGCTGGAGGAAGTAACGGCTGCGGTTTTGCGCAGTGCAGACGATGCGACCCGGTTTGATTTGCTGGCTGGAATGCTCGCCGCAGTACAACCCCGGGGCGCTCAACCAGCGCCGCAGCGCTGGCCGTCGCTCTACCGTGAACTGGCCACGAGTTCCCACGCGGGGCTCCGTTCTGTCGCCGTACGCCTGGCAACGCTGTTTGGCGATGCGCGTGCCTTAGCCAGGCTCCGGCAAACGGTTCTGGAGTCTGCAGAACCTGTTCGTCGACGCCGCGACGCGTTGCAGGCGTTACTGCGGGTCGAGCAGGGGGTGCCAGTTGCGATGCTCCATAAACTGGTGGTTGGCGCGGGTAAATTGCGAGGTGATGCGATTCGTGCGCTCGCACTGCACAACGACTCGACGACGGCAGAAGTTTTGCTCTCGGTGTACGCAGATCTTGATCCGTCAGCAAGGCAGGATGTGATCGGTGTGCTTGTCAGTCGTCGAAATTTTGTGGAAACGTTGCTGACCGCGCTAGAGCGGGGTGTCCTCGATACCCAGGAGGTGTCGGCATTTGCGCTGCAGCAATTACGAACGTTCAAAGGCGCTGAAATTGAAAAGCGGGTTAGCGCTCTGTGGAGCGGAGGGTCGCAGCAGATTGTCAAGGCTGATGCGATTCGACGTTACAAGGATCTTTTGACTCCGGAGTATCTCGCGCAGGCGAATGTCGCGGCAGGGCGTGTGATTTTCGATCGCAGCTGTGCCAAGTGCCACACGCTGTTTGGTGAAGGTGGCAGTATTGGTCCGGATCTGACGGGTTCGGGACGACAGAAGCTGGATTACGTGCTCGGCAATCTGATCGATCCCAGTGCGATCATTGATCCGGCCTATCGCCTGACGACGTTACTGACGGTTGATGGTCGCTTGTTCAGCGGATTCATTGTCTACCAGGACGATCGTTTCGTGGTACTGCGTACCCAGCAAGCGCGGGTTCGTTTGCAGATGCGTGACGTAGATGAGTTAATCACTTCCAACAAGTCCATGATGCCGGAGGGAATGCTAGGCAGTTACAGTAACTCACAGGTGCGCGATTTGGTACGCTACCTTGCCAGTCCGCAGCAAGTGGCGCGGCCTGCGTCTGGTTCGCCCTGAGTGCGGAACGCCTGGATGGCGCCCGTGGTGTGTCGCGCTAGTGGGTGGCTGTTGCACCGATAGTGCCCACGAGCGCCTCATTTCGGATGCAGTGGGATTTGTTGCCGCAGGGCGTCATGGTTGTTGTGCGGGGATAGTAAGCTGGCAGTGAGGCGAACAGTACCGTGGACTTGCGTGGCAACGGCGCGATTTTGTTGATCTCATGTTACGAGCTGGGTCATCAGCCATATGGCGTGGCGCATCCGTCAGGTTATCTCAATCGCGCAGGGTACTCACCAGCCGCGCTGGATATCGCGGTCGAAGGATGGGATGTTGCCGCCGTGCAAGCGGCACGCTTCATTGGGATTTCGGTGCCGATGCACACAGCGTTGCGGTTGGGATTGAAGGTGATCCAGCGCATTCGCGAAGTGAACCCCGACGGAATCGTTTGTTGTTACGGATTGTACGCGTCGCTGAACGCGACGTATTTGTTGTCGCAGGGAGCCGATTATTGTGTGGGTGGCGAGTCGGAGGCACCTATGTTGGATCTGGTGCGCACACTGGAGTCTGATTCGACTTCCACGGTCAGCGGAGTCATCGGTCCGGGCCAGCAGGCAGCGACCTGTCTGGAACGACTTCCGTTTGCCGTTCCTGCACGTGACACTTTGCCGCAACTTGATCGCTATGCCCATTTGGAGAGTGCCGGTGAAACCCGTGTTGCCGGGTACACAGAGGCCAGTCGGGGGTGCTTGTACGGATGCACCCACTGCCCGATTCCCCCTGTCTACGGGCGCCGCTTTTTTGTCGTTCCAATCGAGACCGTGCTTGCCGATGTTCGCCAGCAAGTGGCCCAGGGCGCGACGCACATCACGTTTGGCGATCCTGACTTTCTCAACGGGCCGGGGCATGCGCTGCGCGTCGTGGACACGATGCACCAGGAGTTTCCCAACCTGACATTTGACTTCACGGCGAAAGTAGAACACCTGCTCAAACCGAGTGCGCGCTTGGAGCATTTCGCTGCGGCCGGTTGTTTGTTTATTGTGACCGCTGTCGAGTCGCTGAATGACAAAGTGCTCGAGATTCTGGATAAGGGGCATACGTGTCAAGATGCGGTGACCGCGATACAACGGGTGCGGCAAACGGGGATTGCTCCGCGGCCCACTTGGGTCCCTTTTACGCCCTGGGAGACGCTGGAGGGATTTCAACAGCTGCTGGTATGGATCGAAACAGAAGATCTGATTGATTACATCGACCCCGTCCAGTACGCGATTCGGCTGTTGATTCCTCCCGGTTCCTGGTTGGCGCAACATCCCGCCTGTCTGCCATACCTCGGTAAGCTTGATGAGGCGGCTTTGAGCTATCAGTGGACCCACCCCGATCCACGGATGGACGTGTTACAGCGAGAAGTTGCACGACGGGTGGCCGACGATGCCGCGGCGGCCGTGGATCCGGCGGCGACCTTTTATCGAGTCCAGGAGATCGCCCATGGTCGCCCGCTGTCCAATGTGGCCAGAGGTTTCTCCTCTGACCGAATCAGACCGCCGCGATTGACCGAATCGTGGTTTTGCTGAGCGGAACCGACCGAGGGTCAGTTGGACCCGCTTGGCTGTAAAGACAATCCAAGTCAGGTGAGTGGTCGCTGAGTCGATCTTCCGCGCTGGGGGCTGCTATGAGGTGAGTACATACTGGCGCCGTGAAATGGTCCAGCAACCTGCCACGAGCGCGACGACCAGTACGTACGCCATGGTGAGCAGGGCATCACCCGGCGCGACCATCTCGATGCTACGGCTATCAGTTAACTGTTCGATGCGTGCTAGGATCGCGTCATTTTGGCCACAAAGATAGCTACGCAGGTAGTATTGAATGGTCAGCGCCTGGTTCTTTCCCGGGAGACTGCCGAGGAAGGCTTCCACAGCAAAGGTGTACCCCAGTCCCAGGATAATCGGACGGCGGACCAGGGCCCCACAGGCGGCGAACAGCGCCGAGTACACCACACCACCGACGAGCGCCACCTGGCATAAGGCAACGACAGCTCCAGCAGGAAGCGCGTGTTCTTGATTGTCCGCCGCACTTTCACCCAGGAAATGCACGGTGAGCAATACGCAGGCGGTCAGCAGCACGCTGAGGACGACCAGTGATGCCAGCCAGCGTCCCAGCAGAATGGTCATTCTGGGAATCGGCCTCGTGAACAGAAAAACGATCGTACGGTCTTCAACCTCTTCAGCGACCACCGCGGAACCCAGGATCAGGGCCAGTACCGGGACCACAAATTGCACGATCAGGAACCAGGCCAGTTCGATCGCTGGTGGCGGTCCCACATAGGGAGAGATCGTTTTGATCAGAAACGCGGCTGCCACAGGCAGTGCCGAGACTGCCAGACAGGCAAACAGACGCTTGGAGAAGCAGAGCCTCCAGAAGTGGAAGTGGCAGAGGATGATTGTCGCGCGCAGCATGTTTGTTCCACTTAATCAACCAGGTAATCGAAGACGGCTTCGAGGCCCGCATCGACCGCTTCCAGCGAGCCGATCTCTAGTTCCCCCGCCGCCACGATTGCTGTCAGGTCACGGTAGAACTGATCGATGTTGCGTGTCTCTACTTTGATCACTCCTGTTTCCGGGATGATCCCAACTGACAGCACATGTTCCAGTGGCATGATTGCCTCGGCGCATTGTCGGGGTCGGCCCGCCTTGATTTCGATTCGTCGCGGGAAGCGAGTCAGCAGATCGCGTACTTCGGGGACGGTGCCTTGAGCCAACACACGCCCGCGATGCAGCAGTACGATGTTTTCCGTGAGGTTTTCAATTTCATGTAATACGTGACTGGAGACCAGGATATGCACTCCGGAGTCTCCCAGCTCGGAGAGCAATTCCAGGATATCGCGCCTGCCGACCGAATCGAGTCCGTTGAGTGGTTCGTCGCAGATCAGCAGTTCCGGTTCGTGCGCGATCGCCTGGGCGATCTTGACCCGTTGGCGCATGCCCTTGGAGTACCCACCGATACGACGATGCATCGCGTCGGTCATACCGACCCTTTGTAACGTCGCTTCTGCAGTGCGGTCGGCTTGTGCCGGGGAGAATCCCGACAGGCGTAACAGAAACTTGACCATCCCGAAGCCCGTCAGCTGATCGTATAACGCGTCTTGTTGCGGGCAGAACCCAATCTTGCGGAAGTATGGACGATTCGCGAACGGCTCGTGCCCCAGTACCTGAATACGTCCCCGTGAGGGACGT
Organism: Planctomycetaceae bacterium; assembly: GCA_002724245.1. Classification (GTDB taxonomy): domain Bacteria; phylum Planctomycetota; class Planctomycetia; order Pirellulales; family Pirellulaceae; genus UBA9264. The sequence continues at coordinate 3,398 of PBOG01000140.1, read as the reverse complement.
ATTTCACCGACCAGCAACTTGATCAGGGTGGATTTTCCCGCCCCGTTGACCCCCACCAGCCCCGTGATTCCACCGGCAATCGAGAGACTGACTTCGTTAAGCCCTGCCACTTGCCCGTACCAGCGGCCCAGGTTTTCGGCGACCACGATCATGAGATCACCTCCATGCGACGAATCTGGAACGCGACGATTGCCACACAGAGGGTTACGACTGTGCCGGTTTCCAGAAACGCCAGCCAGAGATCGTAGGACAACATGGGCCGCGGACGTGAGCTGGCAATGTCAAACAGCCAGTAGCCGATCCGTCGGGAGTTGATCAGTGTGCTGAGGGCGAAGAATTTTGGGTTGCTCGTGATTCTTCCCAGCAGCATTGCCAGGAACATGGGGAACATGAAGAATGCGAACACGCCGATCAAGGCGAAGGCCCGGCGTTTGACGAGGCTTGAGGCACATAGCACCACCAGGGTGACAACGCTGATCCAGCAGATCGCGTACAGGGCAGTTTTCAGGATGACCTCCCATTCATCGGTCAAGAACGACCAATTGGGTGAAGAGAGCACCGCCACCAGGCAGATCGTCATTCCTGGGATCAGTACTGTACCGGCACCGTAGAACGCGGCCGTAAAGAACTTGCCGAGGAAGTAATCGAGCCGTGTGATCGGCCGCGCGAAGTAGAGCTGGTGTGCACCACATTGCCGGTCTTCGGCGAACAATCCGGAACCGAACCAGGCGATTGCCAGGATGGTGAACACGCGTAACACGCGCGTAAACTCGACAATTTGGCGTTTGACTCCCAAATTTTCCGCGAGCCGATTGGAGATCTGTTCGGCCATGTTTTGATTTGCGCCCAGTTCGGGAACGATCGCTTCCGGCGCATATCGTGCGTACACCAGGAATGAAAAAACTACGGTTCCGATGAGCGGGGGTGCAAACAGCAAGATCAGGGGGATTTTTTTCTTGGCGGTGGTGCGAATGCCTGCTAGGGTTAGCGGCACGAACCGCCAGATGCCCACCCGTAGTTGGCCTCCAAAACGCTGGTAGAGTTCGGTGTTCGTGGTTGCCATTAGTGCTGTGCCTCGTCACGCGCGCGGGACGCGGCGTCGTCCTCCAAGGTTGCTACGAACACTTCTTCCAATGAGGAGCGGATCGGCGTGAGGCGTGTGACGGCCGTGCTACAGGCCAACGCCAGGTCAAACAGTTCGTCGCCGTACTCTGCACCGTCTTCGAGTTGGATGCGGAAGCGTTGTGCCGCTTCGCGTTCAAACTCCATGTTGAGTTCTTTCATACGCAGGACAAACCGTTCGGCGGGTGCGGCAACCTCCACGCGCATCCAGGTTTCTTTATCGTGGGTCATGGCGTCCAGCGCACCGGTATGCAGGGCTTTTCCCTGGTGCAGCACGACGACGTGACGACAGGTTTTTTCGATGTCCTGCAGCAGGTGCGAACAGAGCAGAATACTCTTTGACTGCTGGTGCCCCAGGTCGTGTACCAGGTCGAGCATGTGCCGACGGCCCTTGGGGTCCAGTCCACTGGTGGGTTCGTCAAGGAGCAGGATATCGGGGTCGTGGACCAGGGCCTGCGCGAGCTTGAGACGCTGTTTCATGCCACCGGAATACTCTTCCATCTGACGATAGCGGGCTTCGTCCAGGCCGACGTAGTCCAGTACTTCGTGGGCTCTTTTCATCGCGTCGTGATAGGTCATCCCCGATAACTGACCGAGCGTGATCACAGTCTCGATCCCGTTGTGGCGGGGCAGCAGGCAGTCATTTTCCGGCATGTAACCCACGACGCGGCGGATCTCCAGACGGTCGTCACGCCGCAACGGATCTGCCCCGGCGATGTGTGCCGTGCCCGCGTCGGGAACCAGTTGTCCCAGCAGCAGTTTCAAGAGCGTCGTCTTGCCGGCCCCATTGGCTCCCAGTAGTCCTGTTGGCCCCGCGTTGATTTCCAGATTGAGTCCATCCAGCGCCCGCACGCTCCCATAATGTTTGGAGAGTTGCTGCAACGAAATAATGGGCGCGGTGTTATTCAAGGCGGTGGCCCCTGGGAGTCACGGCGGCGTGGGCCGCAGGCAAGTTGCCACTCGGTTGATCGGATCACTTCAAGCGGCAGCAGGCATCTTAATCGAGCCTAATTTGCGTCCTTGGTGGCGTCAAACAAAGCCGGACGATCGGTTCGGTTTGTAGGGGAGAGACGGAAAAAAGAGCCTGCTTGTGCCAAAGAGTGGGCCAAATGCGGGGTTCTGCGGGGAGCGTGCCGGCGATTTCCCCGGTGCCCCTGGCCCCACCGCTCAGTGCAGCCGTCGGACCGTGTATTGCCTGCCGCGGGAGACAGGCCAGAGCAAGCGTATCGTGTACGGCCACGGTTTGCCTGGAATTCACGGTTCAGCGGGCCAGTTGGCGGGCAGGTGCAGTGACCAGACCTCGCTGCTCAGTGGGCGGGCGTGGCCGCCGGCAATCCACAGCTTATCCTGGTGCACCAGCGCGGAGTGCTCGTGTCGTGCCTTCCAGACGACGTCTGTTTTGAATTCTCGCCAGGTTCTGCCGTCGGCTGAGTACCAGGCATCGCCCCAATTGGTCGAGGGATTGTTCGACCAGCCTCCCAGCACCCACATCTGCTGGCGGTAGACCACCGCGGAAAACCAGAGCCGCGGTGACCAGGGCGCGGATGCGGTTTCCCGCCTCCAGTGGATGCCATCGGCGGAGCTCCAGACATCGTGGTAGGCGGCGTACTGTGGGACGTAGTTTCCGCCGCCGAACAGGTAGATCCGGTCGTTCAACACGACCGCCTGGTGGTAGGCGCGAGGTGCCCAGGGAGCCTCGGCTGTGGCCTGGTGCCACTGGCGGCCATCGGACGAATACCAGACGTCGTTCCGGAGACTTTTCTGATCGCCAAAATAGTAGTTCTCGGTACCCCCCAGGAGCCACATCTTGTCCTGGAAGACCACCGTGGCTGCGGCGATGCGTGGTGACCAGCCGGCGCGGGCGGTCGCCTGGTCCCAGGTAACCCCGTCGGTCGACGACCATACCTGGTTGCTGGCGGAGTGGCCCTTGAGGCGTCCGTTGTACCACCCGCCCATCATCCACATCTTGTCGGCAAAAACCAGGGTCATCGGCAGATCGCTATGTATCCAGGGTGCCTGGGCGGTCACCTTGTTCCAGGCTTTGCCGTCGGCAGAACTCCAGACGTCGCGGGGTGGTGCGGCGAACGAATTGAACCAGCCCCCGAAGATCCAGAGCTGATCACGGTAGACCAGTTCCCCTTGCGAGTCGCGCGGTTGCCAGGCGGCCGCTGCGGTCGCGCGGACCCAGTCAGGATTGTCCTGGGCCGGCAGTGTTGCGGTGGTCAAGGTCAGGGCCAGTACGGTCAGCATCACGCGCCGCATGGTGGTTCTCCATT